>JANQMF010000021.1 GCA_028280225.1 Pseudomonadales bacterium
CGATCAGTATCGTTATCCCCGTTGCGCTGGCGGATGCTTGGCCGAGGCAACTGATTACGGAACTGGCGGGCACCAACGATGAAATCATTATGGTGTGCCCGGACCCGGCGCCCGCGGACCTGCCCCGGCAGGTGAGCTGGCATAGGGCGCCCCGTTCCCGTGGCGGCCAGATAGCCCTGGGTATAGCCCGGTCTCAGCATGCCATTATCTGGGTCCTGCACGGGGATTGCCGCAATCTGGGGGCAGCGCATACTTATTTACGCACCTTGCCCCAGACACCCTACCTGTGGGGGCGTTTTAACGTGGACATCCCCGGAGTTCCGCTGGTGC
This sequence comes from Pseudomonadales bacterium, assembly GCA_028280225.1. Lineage (GTDB taxonomy): Bacteria > Pseudomonadota > Gammaproteobacteria > Pseudomonadales > Azotimanducaceae > UBA4421. Next base: position 331 of record JANQMF010000021.1, read on the forward strand.
CCGGGCTCATGAATATGCGTTCGCGCATCAGCAAAATATGCACCGGCGATCAGGGTATGTTTTTTTCCCGCCGCGCATTGGAACTGGCAGGAGGCTATGCGGCGCAGCCTTTGATGGAAGACATTGAAACCAGCCGTCGCTTACGGCGGGTACTGGCACGCTATTTTAAACCTGCGGCGGTGACCATTGAGGCGAACGGTGAGCGGTGGCGGAAAGCAGGTTGGTGGGCGACGGTGATTGCTATGTGGGGTTACCGGCTGCGTTATTTTTTTGGCACGTCCGCGGAGCGGTTGTATGGCGAATACTATCCATCCGCATCCCGGCCGGGCCAATTTCTGGAGCGGGCTGCAGAGCCGGCGGTAAAGGCCCGGGACAAAGCTCGTATCTCCCAGGGGGTGCTGGCTGTATTTACCAAGGTGCCGGTATTGGGAGAAGTAAAGACACGGCTGGCGGCTGATATTGGTGCACAGGCGGCCTTGCAGGCTCACTGCACCCTGGTGTCAACGGCACTTAAAAGATTCAATACCGTGGCGGCATTGGAAAGATATCTGTGGCTGAGTGGCCCCCATGAGGTATCTGACACCTGGGCTGCGGTGCTCGATGGTGAAGTACGCCTGCAATCCGGGGCGGACCTGGGGGCACGCATGGCGAATACGGTGACTGAACATTTTTGTCAGGGGGCGGATTGTGTGGTTTTGGTGGGTTGCGATTGTCCCGGTATTGATGCCGACTATATTGCCGCGGCCATGGATGCCTTAACAAAAGTTGATGTGGTATTTGGTCCCGCGGAAGATGGTGGTTATGGGCTCATCGGCTTGCACCGGCAAGCCCAGCCCATTCTGCCGCTGTTGTTTGAAAAAATGCCCTGGGGAACCGCCCGGGTAATAGCCGCCAGCCGTGCCAGACTGCAAGCCCAACAGCATGTTTGGCACGAATTGGATGTTATCTGGGACGTTGATGAGCTTAAGGATTGGCAGCGGTACCTGGCAGCATCCGGGGCCGCCTAGATAACGTGCTTAAGCGGGGCTTGTGCTTTTTGACAGAATTTCGATAAAACGTTTCAAGCGCCGGCGATCCGCCAGATCCATTTCCGTAAATTCAATCCCGCAAACAATCCGGTCGACGCTATCCAGATTGGATACGTGGCGCACAACGGCTTCGCTGTGAACTTCCAACATGTCAGCTATGGTCAGGTTCAGCGAAGCCAGTTTCTCTCCGTAGGTAATTGGGGGTTCCACGGGCGACTGAAATTCAACCCGGCAGCCGCCGGCGGAAATATCAATGATGTGGCCCAGAATGGTAAGGTCATGCATGCCTTTAACGTGGCGGAAAATATGGACCTCGGAGCCCTGGGAGCGCATGCGCAGCGGCAGGGGGTAACGCTCGGCGCGCCGGCGCTGCTGCAGCAACAGATTGTCCGGCAGCGGAATATGGAAGAAAGGCAGCCCCCTGGCTTCATCCACCTTGCTGACGCACGTTTCGGTCACAAAGGCAAACAAACCGTCACCTCTGGCGGAAATGGAGAATTTTTCACCGCGCTTAAGCAGGGACAACCCTTCGCGTGGAGAGATGTCCTCAATATAGAAGTGATTTTCGTGCACATCCAGGAGTTTGCACTGAAAACTGGTGGGATTGTTTTCAAAACGCAGGGTCAACACACAGCGGCTGTCGCGCAGTGATTTTAGACAGGTGCGGACATCGTCCGGGCTTTGCAAATAGCGGCTGCCCGGAGGGGATTGTACCCGTTTAGCGGTGCCTAAGTTACCTTCCGGCATGTTGGTGGTTCCCAAGGTAAACGGGCACCGGATGATTCAGGTGCCGGTAATATTTTGCCGGTTCAGGCTTTGGCGATAGTCGCATGCCCATGTTGTTGAGCTGCTTCGGTTCGTCCAGACGTCCCATACAATCCATCCAGGGGCTTTCCACTCAAGATATTCAGTAAGTCACTGATGGATTTTTGCGAACGGTGTAGGATTTTTCCGTTAACCAAGTTGGAATCCCGGACCTGTATGGCGCGCTCCATGGCGGATTTGTGACGTGCGTTCAGTACCGTTGACTGGTCGGGATTTGCGTTGCGGATACCCTCCAGCAAGGCAGCGCCGAACTGTGGCGCCTGCAGTTGTTCAACTAAGGTCAGTTTTACCTGACTGGTACGCTCCAGTTCTTCAATATCCCGGCTGGCTAACGCATGCCGTTCGGCCTGCAAAATGGCTTCCAATTGCTCCAGAAGACTTTCGAATTGGTCCAGTATATCAGATGGATTGTAGAAAGAACTCATAAGCTATTGAATTTACTAAACTAAAATTCTAGTTGAGATTCGAGTTCGTAAAATTTGCTGGCCAGACGCTCGTTATCGATGGGGTACTCACCCTTGCTCAAGGCATCCTTAATTGCATCCACCTTGGCTTGGTCGAAGCTGTCGGTATTCTCCAGTTGCCGCTCAACCTTTTGCAGGGTTTGAGCATCCGCACTGAGCTCAACTTTATCGACGGTGGCGGAGCTTGCATCAGCCGGTTTGTGGGAGTCGGCGGGACGCCGCTCTGTTCTGTCTCCATCCAGGGGTTTGATGTTGCCCAGGGTGGCGTTGTTTATATCTATAGCCATTTCAAATTTCGCATGCGTACTGATCTATTGTCGATATCGACTGCATATGCATTAACTTTAGTCCATAAATGAAAAAAATGTGCGCAAGTTGCCAAATTTCGAGGTTAGATACAGGCAACCGCCGTTCCCTAACCGCCGCCCATACTCCCCTTGGCGGCAGGTGCGGCTGAAAAAGCCGTGTGGCTGAGCACCGGCGGCCGCGTGCCTACGGTGCCCGGTGAAAGCACCCAGGATTTGATCCGGCGTTTTGAAGATTCATTTAAGACGGCAATCTGATCCCCAATGCGGCCTGCTTGTAGGGCGGTACCGTGGGTCGAGACATAGGCATTGCCGATTCTGGCCTGGATGGCGATGCGCTGGCCCTTTTTGATGGCCATGGGGCTGGTCAACTGATTCAGGTAGACCGGTTGACCGGCTCTGATGCTGCGCTTGGATACTTTGCCAACGGCGTCAGCGGGATCCTGCAGGTAGTGTGCCCGCAACTGTGCCATGGACATAAGACGGGTAGTGATCATGTCGGCAGTTATTAACTCGCCCCCGGAAATCGCGCGCTGACTCATAACAATGGGCAGCGCTACGTCAATGTTGACCGACGCGTAAAAAGTCCAGGCTTGTGGTGCCGTGCAGCGTGCCATGACCGGAACCCGCCCGAATAGACGATTACCCTTGACCCTGAGCTCAAACTGATCACACACCTTGTCACGCACAGCGGTGTGAAAGGGGGCAATAGTGATTTGAATATCAGCCTGGGGGTAACGTTGTTGGGCCTGGTGCAGAGTTATATGGTGCAATTCCTGCTGCAGGGTTTCCACGTGGAACCCCCAGGCCGGTACGGGCGCCAGGATGGGAATCACCGCAAGTACCGTTAACAAGCGGCACATCATGTTGAGCAACACCAGCTGGATCTTCATAACAAACGGCTCTGCAGGAGGTGATTAATTAATAGCACAATCCTGGGATGTGTCTGCTTTAACCGTTGGCCGGCCGCTCTTCTTTACGGGCCCTCTTCTTTAAGGGCCTTCTTCTTAAGGGCTAGCGGCAAAGTGGCCACGTGAGGCTTAAGTGGCCGCCGGCGGCAAAGTTTTGCCGCCGGCGGCAAGCAAAGGCGTAAAATTTCTGACCCCGGCGGGTTTCTTGTCCCCGCCGCGCCTGCCCCATCGGTTTAATCGGTATTGGCACGATGATTGCTTCACAGGTGGCGAATAGAAGTCGCCTGGAGACGGGTCATTAAAATTGGTATCGACAATGCACTGGGCGTGCACCCACAAGCGTTAATGTTGCGCAGCCGACGGTCTGAGTTGTTGGCGGCCAATATTGCCAATGCGGATACACCGGGGTTTAAAGCCCGGGATATCGACTTTCGCGAAATCATGAGCCAACAGTTGGACAAATCTGCGTTGGGGACAACACAGATGCAGCGTTCCAATGCACAACATCTGCCGGGTCACATGCCCACCGATGGACATCTGGAGCAAAAGTATCGTGTGCCGCTGATGCCTTCGCTGGATGGGAATAGTGTTGATGTGCAGCTGGAACAGACCGCTTTTGCCGAAAACAGCGTGCAGTTTCTGGCCAGCTTGCGTTTTTTGAACAGCCGCATTACCGGCATGATAACCGCAATAAAGGGTGAATAGTTGTTTGGAGAGATGTGTAAATGCCTTTGTTAAATGTTTTTGATGTTTCCGGCAGCGGCATGGCTGCCCAAAGTCTGCGGTTAAATACCACAGCCAGCAATATTGCCAATGCAGAAAGTGTCGCGGAGAACCCCGAAGATACCTACCGCGCCCGCTACCCCGTATTCCAGGCCACCCTGGCACAGCAGATGACCGGCGGTGATGTGGAAAGCCAGGGGCGTGCGCCGGGAACGGTATCTGTGCCCGGTGTCATTGAGAGCGACAAACCGCTCAACCTGCGCTACCAGCCTGAACATCCCTATGCGGATGAAGCTGGCTACGTGGCTTATCCCAATGTCAGTGTTGTGGAAGAAATGGCCAACATGATCTCCGCCAGCCGGTCGTTTCAGATCAACGTTGAAGTTATGAATACCGCCAAAACCCTGGCTGAACGTGTCCTAACCATGGGCCAATAATGCATCCAAGCAGGAAATGATATGGAAATTGACGTCCCCGGAATACGCAATCTGAGTGAAATCACCCAGACCAATACCGCTGAGCGTGCAGTGGAGGATGAGCTTGGGCGAACCGCTTTTCTTGAACTGATGATTGCCCAGGTATCCAACCAGAATCCCTTAGAGCCGGTGGAAAACGAAGCCTTTATTGCCCAACTGGCTCAATTTTCCAGTGTAGAGGGTATTCAGAACTTAAATGAGTCCATGGACTCCCTGGTCGCTTCATTGCGTTCCGGATTAGCCATGGATGCCGCCGGCCTGGTTGACAGAAATGTTCTGGTGGCCACGAATCAAACCGGTCTGAACAACCAGGGTGGTATTGGCGGCACGGTGGAAGTGCCGGTAGCGGTGGGCAATTTAACCGTAGATATCACCAACGCGGCAGGACAGCGGGTTAAACAACTGGAACTGGGGGCAAGTCCGCAGGGTGAAGTGCGCTTTACCTGGGATGGAAAAACCGAGAACGGTGAACCCCTTGAGCAAGGTTTTTATCAGGTTTCAGCTTATTCGGACATCGACGGCACCCAGGAGGCCTTTATCACCAATCTGCCGGACCGGGTCGTCAGTGTTTCCATACAAGAGGGTGGTCTGGTCGCCAACCTCGCTGGCGGGACATCGGTGCCGGCCATTCAAATCAAAGAAATTCAGTAGCTCTCGATAAGGAGAAAACATATGTCGTTTAATACAGCCTTAAGTGGTATGAGCGCAGCATCCAGTGACCTCAGAATAACCGGTAACAATATCGCTAACGCCAGTACCGTTGGCTTCAAAGCCAGCCGGGCGGAATTTGCGGATGTTTATGCCTCCAGCTTATTGGGCACCGGTTCCAACCAGGTGGGTGCGGGGGTTCAGTTGGCCAATGTATCTCAGCGGTTTGATCAGGGCACCATATCATTTACGAACAACAGCCTTGACCTGGCGATCGACGGCAATGGCTTCTTTGTTTTGAGCGACAACGGCTCCAGAACGTATTCCAGGGCAGGTGCTTTTGCGGTGGACAATGAAGGTTTTATCACCTCCGGTTCCGGCGCCAGGGTACAGGGATTTACCGCTAACGATGCAGGTACGCTGAGTGGTATCTTGGGTGATCTGCAGATCAATACTTCCAACCTGCCGCCGGGGCAAACCACCCTGGTTGAAGCCAACGTCAACCTTGACGCCCGGGCAACCGTATTGTCCGAGCTTGGCAGTTCGCTGACAACAACCGGTTCTGCCACCGGTGTGGCTCAGCTTGGTCTGCCCAACCCCACAGCAACAGCACTGGAAACCAGTGCAGCACCAACCGCCTTTGATTTTAGTGTAGACACGGTCTCCAGCATTAACGCGGCCCAGGTACTGACGCCGTTTGATTTTTCCGGGGCGGCAACATCGAGTTTTGAAGTCCGTATGGGAGGCTCCAGCATCCCTTCGGAAAATACCACGGTAACGGTAACGTTGGATTCCAACATTTCTACCTTGCAGGATTTAATCAACGTGATTCGCAACGATCTGGCGGGTTCGGGGATCGGCGTTGATGTGCGTGAAGATCCGAACAATCTGGGCCGTTTACAGTTCTTTGCGGTAAACAGCGGGGAAAACAGTGTGATCACCATTGATCCTAACGACAACGCAACGTTGGGCACCGGCGTTACCCAGGCGACGATAGAAAATCTGCTGGGGGGCGTGGCGCTGGGGCAGGGCGGTACCGCGGGGGCGAGTAATACCGACCCGGATCCTTATGGCGGCACCACAACCACTGGTGATGTGGGCAACATATCCGCGGCCAGCTTTGACATCACGCTGACCGGTTCATCCGGCAACAACGGCACCGCAACCATCACCCTGGATGACAATATCACCAACGCTGCAACATTGATCAATGACATTGAAGATGAACTGTTAGCCAGCGGTGTCAGCGTTGCGGTGGAGCTGGACCCGGCGGACAATTCCAAGATCCGCTTTGTTTCAACGGTGCCCGGAGAGTCCTCCAACATTTCCATTGGTAATCTGGATGCCTCAAATATAGGTGTCGTTCAGGGTGATATTGCCAACGTTTTAAATCTGGCAACCGGGGTGTCGATACCCGGGATTGCGGCTGCCAGTAACGGGTACGCGGCTCAGTCGGTGGATGTGGTCTATCCTGACGGAAATTCCATTACCGTGGATATTCCGGAAGGTTCCACCGCGGCGCAAATTGCCTCCCAATTTTCATCAGCAACCGTTCCGGATGTCAGCGCATCAGCCTCTACGGTGGCCTTTATTGACGCTGCCGCTTTTAACAACACCAGCGGTACCATGGCTTTGTCCATTAACGGCGTTGACGTTGCGGGTTCGGATCTGTCAAGTATCGCCGATTCCATTAACCTGGGTTTGCCCGGTTTGGGGACCGTCAGCGCGGAGTTGGATACCAACGGTGACCTGATTGTTACAGATCAGGTAGGTAATGACCTGGTTTTTGCCGCCACCGGTGATCCGGCGGATTCCCTGGAGGTCCGGGGCAGTCAAAGTCTGGGGGTAACCCTGGATACCTCCGGAAGTTCCGTGGCGTCCGTGGGTGGTACGGTGACCATTACGTTGAGTGAAGAGGTTACCATGGAAAATGCCCAGCCGGCGGTGACCAACTTGTTTGGTGTCTTGGACGAAAACGCCTTTACCCAGTTTTCACTGAATACCTTCGATCCCTCTAACCAGGAAACGTATAACGCGGCAACTTCGCTGACTATATTTGATAGCTTGGGGAATCCCCATGCGCTGTCGCTGTTTTTTGTGAAGGAGCGGTTTACCCCTGGCGTGCCGGGTGAAGAAGAAAACCGCTGGTCCGTTTATGCATTAATCGACGGAGTGGATGTGGGTGACCCGGACCCGAACTTGCCACCCCCGCAAAACCAGGATCCCACCCGGGCACGCTTCAGTCTGCAATTTAATCCGGACGGCACATTAAACCCGGCAGGGACTGATGCCATTCTCGTTTCGAATTGGACGCCCCTGGATGATGAAGGTAATCCCAATGGTGCCACCGGACCACAAAATATCCTGGGTGGCGGCGGATTGCCGCTGCCACAGCCACCGGTCAGTTCCAACTTTGAGCTGCGGTTGACCGACTCTACTCAGTTCGGGCGGGATTTTGCACTCGGCTCGGTAGAGCAGGACGGTTTTGCCACGGGCAGGTTGTCCGGACTGGCCATTGATGAGGAAGGGGTTGTCGTGGCCCGCTTTACCAACGGTCAAAATTCCACCTTGGGGCAAATTGCCATCGCGGACTTTACCAATACTCAGGGGTTAAGTGCTGTTGGTGATACCTCATGGATCGAAACCAATCAATCAGGCCCGCCGGTGGTGGCTGCACCCGGCAGCGGCTCCCTGGGCAGTATTACCTCCGGGGCCTTGGAGGATTCGAATGTTGAGCTGTCTGAACAACTGGTGCAGCTGATTGTGGCGCAGCGCAACTTCCAGTCCAATTCACGAACGATCTCAACCGCGGATGAGATCACTCAAACCATTATCAATATCTAGGCGTCTTTCAGGGGATAAGTAGGGAATAGGGTATGGATCGTCTTGTATACATCAGCGCCGTGGGCCTGGGCAATATCGAACAGGCCCAGGCAGCCCGCGCTAACAATTTGGCCAACGTGTCGACAAATGGTTTCAGGGCTGACCTGGCCAGAGTCATGACCACGGAGGTGCAGGGTGATGGTTATCAAGGCCGGGCTTATGGCGTAAACGACGGCATGGGTGTGGACATGAGCCACGGTAACATGATCGAGACGGGGCGAGACCTGGATCTGGCTGTGAGTGGTGACGGTTTGTTTAGCGTATTAATGCCGGACGGTTCAGAAGGCTACAGCCGCAACGGCGCCCTGCAGATAGACAGTGCCGGCCGTTTGATGAACGCTCAGGGTCTACAGGTTATGGGGCGTGGTGGCCCTATTGCGCTGCCGCCGTTTGAGTCCATCGTATTTGGCGCGGATGGGGCAATTACCATTCGGCCCCAGGGGCAGGGCCCGGATGCCTTGGTGCAGATTGATCAGCTTAAGTTGGTGAACCCGGATCCTCAAACGTTGGTTAAAGACAGCTCGGGACTGTTGGTTGATGCGGCGGGTGAAACCCTGGTGCCGGCCGACGAAGTGCGCGTTCAAGCAGGGTTTTTAGAATCCAGCAACGTTAATGCAATGAACGAATTGACCGAAATCCTGTCGCTGGCGCGTCAGTTTGAGCTCGAAGTGCGGATGATGAAAACCGCGGAAAGTAATGATGAAGCCGCAGCACAACTGCTGCGCATTGGATAAGAGAGGAATCAACGATGAACTCAGCATTGTGGGTGAGTAAAACAGGGTTGGGCGCGCAGGATACCGCGCTGCGTGCCATTTCAAACAATTTAGCCAACGTGGGAACCGTGGGCTTCAAAAAGGACCGGGCGGTTTTTGAAGACCTGGTATATCAGATCAATCAGCAACCCGGCGGACAATCGAGTCAGGATTCAACCTTACCCTCGGGCATTCAACTGGGTACCGGGGTGCGGGTTGCCAGTACGCAAAAACAGTTTGCCATTGGTTCTTTTCAAACCACCGAACGGAGCCTGGATCTGGCCATTGAAGGCCGGGGATTTTTTCAAATTACATTACCTGACGGTTCTGTGGGCTATACCCGTACCGGATCCTTTTCGGTAGATCAGGACGGCCAGCTTGTCAGTGCCCAGGGGTATGTGGTTGAACCGGCTATCAACGTACCCCAAGGCAGTACGGGCATTACCATCGGCGGCGACGGCACCGTGAGTGCTGTGGTTAACGGTACCACCACACAGATCGGCAATATCCAGCTGGCGGACTTTATCAACCCCACCGGTCTGGAGGCCATTGGCGGCAATTTATATCGTGAAACCGTTGCCAGTGGCGCCGCCCTGCAGTCGACGCCCGGCCAAAATGGATTGGGTGCAATTCAGCAGGGTGTTCTGGAATCGTCTAACGTTTCCGTTGTGGAAGAGATGGTCAATATGGTGGCCACCCAGCGGGCTTATGAAATGAACGCCCGGGTGGTATCCACAGCTGATCAGATGCTGCAATACATTGCCCAGAATATCTAGCGCGCTGGTTAAGGAATACACAATGAAGCAAATTATCTTAGTGGTGTTGTTGGTGGTTGCCACCGGCTGCGCGGTATCTCCCACACCCAGCCGTCCGGAACCAGTCTATACGCCGGTCTGGCCTGAAATGACCCAGCCGACCCCTGCCAGTGCCGGTTCTTTGTATCAGGTCAGCCACAACCTGTCGTTATTTGGCGACCGCCGTGCCGGCCGGGTGGGGGATGTCATTACCATTACCCTTGAAGAGCAAACCCGGTCCAGCAAGAGTGCGGAAACCTCTATTCGTAAAGAAACCAGTAACGAACTCCTAAATCCCAAGGTATTCGGCAGCGTAATCAGAGGCAGCGGCGGCGACAATATATTCAATTCGCTGGAGAGCGGTACCGAGTTCACCGGCGAAGGTGAAAGTGATCAGAGTAACAGCTTAACCGGCACAATTACCGCCGTGGTGGCGAAGGTGCTGCCCAACGGGCTGTTGTTGGTACAGGGCGAAAAGTGGTTCCAGCTTAACCGGGGGGAGGAGTATGTGCGCATCTCCGGCCTGGTCAGGGCGGAAGACATTAACTCAGACAATTCCGTTTCTTCACAGCGTCTGGCCGATGCGAGAATTGCCTATAGCGGCACCGGTGAAGTTGCCCAGGCGAATGAAGCCGGTTGGCTGACCCGGTTTTTTGTCGGCACGTTAAATCCATTTTAGGCATGACTATGCGAATTCCACACTTTAATCGAACACCAAATACGACATACGTGCGTCAAGCAATCACCCTGCGGTCCGCACCAGCCTGGCTGCTTGGTTTTTGCCTGTGTTTTCTCACCGTTGTACCCCAGGCAAATGCTCAGCGGTTAAAGGACATTTCGGATGTATCCGGTGTGCGGAGTAATCAGTTGGTGGGTTATGGCCTGGTGGTGGGCCTGGATGGCAGCGGTGACCAGACCAGCCAGACACCCTTTACCACACAAACCTTCCGCAACATGTTGCAGCAGTTGGGTATCCAATTGCCGCCGGGGGCATCCTTTCAAACCAAGAACGTTGCGGCGGTCACCGTCCACGCGGAGCTGCCCCCCTTTGCCAAACCCGGCCAGGCCATTGATGTGACGGTGTCCTCGGCGGGGAATGCCAAAAGTCTCCGCGGCGGAACCTTGCTGGTCACGCCGTTAAAGGGCTTGGATGGCAGGGTGTATGCGGTTGCCCAGGGTAGCCTGGTTGTCGGAGGTTTTGGTGCCCAGGGTAACGATGGCTCTTCGGTCACTGTGAATGTGCCCAGCGTCGGCAGAATTCCGGGTGGGGCCATGGTTGAGGTTGCCGCCCCGGATGGCTTCAGTGGCGGTAAACAGATCATTTTTAATCTGCACCGTGCGGATTTTACCACCGCCCGGCGGGTGGCTGAAAAGATTAACGCAACCTTCGGGCCGGAGGTGGCACAAACTCTGGATGCCACATCCATTGCCGTGCGCTCTCCGCAACACGCCAGTCAACGGGTATCGTTCCTGTCGGTGATCGAAAATCTGGAGGTTGAACCGGACTCCACCAGTGCGAGGATTGTCATCAATTCCCGCACCGGAACCATTGTCATTGGTGACAAAGTTGAAGTGGCACCGGCAGCGGTCACCCACGGCAGTTTAAGCGTTACCATTGCCGAATCGCCCCAGGCCAGTCAGCCCAACGCCTTTGCCGGGGGTGAAACCGTGGTGGTTCCCAATACCGAAATTGAGGTGGTTGAGGAAAGTAACCGTATGTTTGTTTTTGATCCCGGTGTTGAACTCCAGGATATTGTTACCGCGGTTAACGAAGTGGGTGCAGCGCCGGGCGACTTAATGGCCATTCTGGAAGCCCTGCGGGAAGCAGGCGCCTTACGTGCGGAACTGGTGGTGATCTAGATGCAGGCGGCCACCCCGGACCTTTCTCTGAGCTACACGCAGTTTGCCCGCTTGCCTGAGACGGTTGCGGGGCAACAGGATTCCCAGGCGGGTCTGGAAGCTGCGGCCCGCCAGTTCGAGAGCATTTGTATCGACATGTGGTTAAAAGGTGCCCGGGAAGCCAATCAGGTCTTTGCCGAAAACAATATCACCAACAGTTCTGAAATGTTGATGCAACAGGAAATGCTGGACCACGAAATGGCAGTACATATGTCGCAAAACGGCGGCATTGGTCTGGCACCGGTTATTGTACGGCAATTGGGGGGTGACCCCAGTCTGATGTCAGGCGCTGCACAACCGCCATCCCCGGCTCAGGGTGCTTGGGCCTCCTCAACGGTCAGCGCTGTAACCGGTAACCCGGCCAGGCCCGGGGCCAACGCGCGTATCAGTGCTTTTGACAACCCCGGAGACTTTGTTAAGCGGATCAAACCGCTGATTGATAGCGCCCTGAAAAATCTACCGATTCCTGGCTTGGCCGTGCTTGGCCAGGCGGCGCTGGAAACCGGTTGGGGCGCCCATGTGATTGCGGATTCAACGGGAAACCTGTCTCATAACCTGTTTGGCATAAAGGCCAAGGCCGCTGAGCCCAGCGTTGCCGTGGTCTCAAAAGAATTTGAACACGGCCGCTGGCTGCACCGCGAAGACAATTTCCGGACGTATCCGGATTGGCGCGCCGGTATATCCGACTATGTTGACAAAATAACCCAGTCACCGCGTTACCGGGGTATCGCCACGTCCGTGGACGATATCCAGGGTTATTTGCAGGGTTTACAGGAAGCCGGTTATGCCACGGATCCGGGATATGCTGACAAAATTATGCGGGTGGTGGCATCCATCAAGGAGTTAAGTCCCTAATGGCGTCGCTATTTAATATCGGGGTAAGTGGGTTGCGGGCCCAACAATCCGCCCTTAACGTTACCGGCCAGAATATCACCAACGCCAGCACGGAAGGGTATTCTCGTCAGCGGGTGGTGTTGACATCCCAGGTACCCAGCAGCAGCGCCAGTCAGATTCAGGCAGCCGGAGTGCGGGTTGCGGGTGTGGAGCGTATTGCCGATAACTACATTGATGAGCAGATACGCACGGATTCTTCCCTGCATTCCGAGCTATCTGCCTTCTCTGAGCGTATTGCCCAATTGGAAGGTACACTTTTTGACGGGCAGTTTGGCATCGACTCCGGCATCCAGGATTTTTTTGATGCCATGCAAACCGCCGCCACTGAACCTTCGGACCTGGCCATGCGGCAATTTGTTTTGAGCAGCGGACAGTCCCTGGTTGACCGTTTTCACAGCGTGACTGACCGCTCCTGGTTGCAGGCGCGGGATATCAGTGGTGCGCTGGAGTCGGCCAGTGTCCGCGTAAATGAATTGTCCGGATTGATCGTACAGGTTAACGAACGGATCTCCAGCCTGCAGAGCGGTAATGATTCGAATGCGCTGAATCTGATGATCGACCGCCGGGATGTGTTGTTAAAAGAATTGTCCTCCTTTGTTTCCATAGAAACTTCCGAACTGGGGGATGGGCAAATTAATGTCTTTGTCGGCAAGGGCCAACCCCTGGTCCTGGGTGGTGAAGCGGCGCAGATGGAAATTACCGGTGACGGAGATATTACCTTGCGTCCGGTAGGGGCTCAGGTTGCGCAGATTGTCACCGGTTCTATTAGTGGGGGGGAAATTGGCGGCATCCTGAAATACCGGGAAGAGGTCCTGTGGCCCACCCAAAATGAATTGGGGCGTTTGGCGGCGGCGCTGTCTATTTCTTTTAACGACCAGCATAAACAGGGTGTAGATCTACAAGGTCAGTTTGGCGCGGATTTTTTCCGCGATGTCAACGACCCGGAGCTGGTTGATCAAAGGGTAGACTACTTGAGCGGCCGTTCGCCCAACAGCGAGACAACCAATGTGGGTACCATCAACGTCTATATCGACGATCCTTTTGGTGGGGTAGCCACGGATTATGAGGTACATTTTTCCGAGAACAATCCTGGGGCTTACAGCATTACCCGGCGTTCGGATGGTTTTACCGTTGCCCAAGGCTCTACTTTATCCATTCCCCAGGAAATCAGTTTTGACGGTTTGCGTGTCGAATTTGCCAGCGGCGAATTTTCGCCGGGAGATTCATTGCTGATCCGTCCTTATGCAGACTTCGGCAGCCAGTTTGGCATGTCCCTTGGGGATCCATCGCAACTTGCGCTGGCTTCCCCGGTACAAGTCACCCCGGACATTACCAATGCCGGGAGTGCGGAGATTGCCGTCAACGGCATCACGGATTCTGAGCATCCGTTGTTTAACGAAGCCAAGGCACTGTTACCACCGCTGCTGGTGCGTTTTGTTTCCGCCAGCGAATATGTGGTGTTGGACAACTCTAATCCCGGTCAGCCGGTACCCTTACAGCCGGACCTGGGTCTGCAAAACTATGTGGCGGGCGGGCGTAATCACTTATTGCCGATTGAGCAGGGTACCAGTCTGGTTAATACCTCAGGACCCGCGGTGAATGCCATTGCCTCGACACCCAGCCTGGTGACCAATTTTGATCCCGGCAACAACGGCTATCCGTCCGGGTTAATTTCCATCAACTATGCCGGGGCTGAGTATGCAGGCACCTTTAACGGCAATACCCGTTCCGTGACGCTAAATGCCAATGCCAGCGCCAAAGAGATTGCATCACAACTCAACCAACTGCCCGGTATTGGCGCCTCAGCCTCGACTAAGGTAACCCTTGAGAATCTGGTCAACTTTGGCACCGGAACGCCGGTGGAATTGGCGGTTAACGGCCAGCTGATCACCGGATTTGCTGATATGAGCGAATTGGCGGATGCCATTCTTGCCAATCCAACCCTGGCCCAGGCGGGTATTGTGGCCCGATCAGACGGACGCAGCCTGGAATTGGAATCGATCTACGGGGAGGATCTTAATCTTCACTTTCAGGGAGATCCCAACGAATCGGTTACCGTCACCAATGCCAAGGGTGAATCCACCACCTTGGGTGGCAACGTGGCGGGCAGTTATCGATCCATCACCGTGGGTGGGGAAGTGGCCACCATTCTTGATCCGAATATTGAGATGACCACCCAATATGCGGGGGTTTTTGCTGCCCAGCCGGTGCACGCCCGGGCGGACTTGGGTTTTGACCTGGTACTCAACGGCAATGTTGCCGCCGGTGATGAGTTTGCCGTGAATTTTAACGCGGGGGCAATTGCGGACAACCGCAATGCTCTGTCGCTGGCATCCCTGAGCGAGCAAAGCCTGGTAGGTGAACCGGCACGATCTTATTCCGGGGTTTTTGCGGCCCTGGTGCAAGAAGTGGGGGTGCAATCCGCCCAGGGCAGTATCAACATGGAAGCAGCGGGCGCATTGCTGGCCCAATCCGAAGCCTTCCGGGAGTCTGTTTCCGGGGTGAACCTGGATGAGGAGGCGGCGAATTTGATCCGTTTTGAGCAAGCCTATAACGCGTCGGCTCAAGTTATCTCCGTGGCGCGCGATATATTTAACGTACTGCTTAATTCCGTGAGCTGAGCCTGAAACCCTATGCGCATTTCTTCATTACAAATTCATCAACAGGCAGCCAGTCAACTCCAGCAGTTGGGTGCCCAGGCGGCGGAAACCCAACAACAAATTGCCCAGGGTAAACGGCTGACCAAGCCGGGGGATGATCCGGTTGGGGCAGCCAGAGTGATTGGCCTGAATCAGGAGCTTGATGCCCGGACGCAATTTGTGCGCAACGCGGATGCAGCAGATGTTGCCCTGGCTCTTGAAGATTCGGTTTTAGCGCAGATCACCGAACTGGTGCAGCGGGTGCAGGAGTTGACCATTCAGGCCGGTTCGGGTGTGCAGACAAATGAAGATCGCCAGTTTATCGCGGCGGAAATTGAGGCCCGTTTTGAAGAACTTATGGGGTTGGCGAATTCCACGAATGCCAGCGGTCAATATCTGTTCAGCGGTTTTAAGGGCGAAACCGCCCCCTTTGCTGAAGAATCGGGACGCATCACTTATCAGGGTGACAACGGTCAGCGTCAGGTGCAAATTGACCGTGGGCAGTTTATTGCCATGAACGACTCGGGTGAACAACTATTCATGCACGTGGCGTCGCCGGATGTGCAGGCCAGCGTGGGCTCATCCAATACCAGTACCGCGCAGCTGACCGAGATTAAAGTGGTGGACCCGGAAGCGGCCGAAGCCCTGTTTCCGGACAAGCTGGTGATTGAATTTCGTCCGCCCAGTGAAGCTGGAGGGGTGGCCAATTTCAACGTGGTGCGCGCCAGTGACCGGCGTCCGGTGGATGGTCTGGAAAATGTAGTCTACAACGGCAGCAGTACGGTTGTTGCCGGTGGCGTTCAATTTGCCATAGCCGGGGCACCCCAGGAGGGTGACTATCTGATTGTTGAAACCAGCAAACAACGTTCGCTGTTCGATACCGTCAAGGGGGTGGCGGACGGCCTGAAAGAGATTGATGCCGCCACCAACCCGCAAGGCTTTAAATCCCTGATCGACACCTCCCTGGCGAGCCTGGAGAATGCAACAACCAACTTGTTGCGTACCCGGGCGGATATCGGCGCGCGATTCAACAGCATCGCGGCCGCCACGGATATGCATGACGACCTGACCTTGCAGCTACAAGAGGTACGCTCAAGCATCGAAGATCTTGACTTTGCTGAGGCTGTCAGCGAACTGGCTTATCAGTCCTTTGTACTGGAAGCGGCTCAGCAGAGTTTTATCCGCATAAACGACTTGTCTTTATTTAACCGCCTGTAAGTGTATTTTTGTGATGTAGCGCACTAAAGTTTGTGCCTTGTCCGCCGCTATCTCCTTTGAGACCCCCTTTCATACGGAAGGGATGACTGAAAAAGCAAACGGAGTAGCAACTCATGCCCCAGGTAATTAATACCAACATCAGCTCCCTGACGGCGCAGCGTAACCTTGACCGTACCCAGTCGGAAGGTTTAACTGCATTGAGCAGGTTGTCTTCTGGTCTGCGCATTAACAGTGCGCGGGACGACGCTGCCGGTCTCGCGATCAGCACGCGTTTTACCGCACAAGTCCGAGGCCTCGGTGTCGCCATACGAAATGCTAATGACGGTATTTCCCTGGCGCAAACCGCTGAAGGTGCCTTGGGTGCAATGACGGAAAGTTTACAGCGTCTGCGTGAACTGGCCCTGCAGTCTGCCAACGCCACCAACAGCGATTCAGACCGCCAGGCACTTAACGCGGAAGCCCAGCAATTGATCTCTGAACTGCAACGGGTGAGCGACCAAACCAACTTTAACGGTCGTAAACTTCTGGACGGCAGTTTCTCTTCCAGTGTCCAGATTGGTACGAATGTTGGCGAAACTGTTGAATTTTCCATTAACGAAGTCTCCATCGAAAATCTCGGTGGCGGCATCGGTGCCGGTATTTCCGCGGTTGGTGATTCCAATGCCATCGGCAATGGTGATCTGGTGATCAACGGCATCTCCATTACACCATCTTCTGCCACGGATGATGCGGCTTCTACCGACAATGCGGATGCGTCTGCCATTGCCAAAGTTGCGGCCATTAACCGTTTCACCGATCAGACCGGTGTACGTGCGGAAGTGAACGAAAATATTGTTGCGGGTAGTGCCATCACAGCCTCTGCAACAGCGGGTACCATCACCATTAACGACGTGGCCATTTCAGTGAACACCACTGACGATGCCACCACAACCCGTGCTGCCGTGGTTGCTGCAATCAACACGGTCAGGGACCAAACCGGTGTAGTTGCCGTCGATAGCGGCAATGATGATTCCGGGGTTTCCCTGGTAGCTGCGGACGGCCGTAACATCGAAGTGGCTTTCACCACGGTGGACGCAGCCACAACAGGTGTTTCAGCCGCAGGCACTTATGAAGGGGGTTATACCCTGGTGTCTGAAGACGGTTCTGACATTGTGCTGTCCGGTGGTGACGGTTCTGATACCGCTGACATTGGCAATGCCGGTCTGGTAGCGGGTACCTTTGGCGGCACAACCTCAGCAGTGACCAGCATTGGTCAAGCTGCAAACACCGGGTCGGTTAATGCCCTGGTTGCCGGTGATGTGGTCATCAACGGTGTGAGTATTGGTGCTTCTCTGGCCACCGACGACACCGCTTCCAACTCTGATAACGCCGGCAGCGGTATCGCCCTGGCTGCGGCCATTAACCGCTCTTCTGACCAGACCGGTGTTTCGGCAACGGTCAACGCCACGAGCTTTGTAGGCGGATCCGGCCAGACGGTAACCACGGTTGCGTCTGAAGCCATCACCATTAACGGTGTGGCCACAGCAGATATCAGCACGGATACCAATCTGGCGGACGATACCAACCGCGCTATTGCCATTGACGCCATCAACCTGATCTCCGGTCAAACCGGTGTGGTTGCCAGCGACAACGGCACCAGCATTACGCTGACTGCAGCAGACGGCCGTAACATCAGTGTTGGGGTTGAATCCGAGGCTCTGGGTGATGCGGTAGGCTTAGACGCCAGTGGTACCACCGGGGTTTATGTTAACGGTGTTAGTCCTACCGTTGAGGTGGTTACGTCCACCATTACTTTGGAATCTGCAGGTAGCTTTACGGTTGCAGCAGGTACCTCTAACGGTGACTCCGGGGTGACCAATGTTGGCCTTGAGCAGGGTGAATTTGGCGGTGCCAGTAACGGCCAATTCCTCACCGAGGTTGATCTGTCAACGGTCGCCGGCGCAGAAGATGCTCTGTCAGCCATCGACAATGCCCTGGATGCGGTAAACCGGGAACGTGCGAACTTGGGTGCGATCCAGAACCGCCTCGATTCCACGGTCACCAGTTTGGCGATCAACGTCGAAAATCTGACGGCAGCGCGTTCTAGAATCCTGGATGCGGACTTTGCGGTTGAAACCGCGGAATTGTCCAGAACCCAGGTTCTGCAGCAGGCGGGTGTATCCATCCTTGCCCAGGCGAATGCTCAGCCTCAGTTGGTGTTGTCACTTCTCCAGTAAGACTGGCCTTCCGGTAAGGGTTAGTTAACGAGGATCAGCTATTTACTGCAAATAGCTGATTCCTCCCCACCCGGCCGGTATTGGCAATCAAGTTACTAGAGGTCCGTTATGAACAACATAAAAACGGTAGAAGGTAGCCAACCGCTCAACACCCCAGGACAGGGTGCTGCAGCAAACCAGGCTACAAAAGCGGCAAAACCGGCTACAGCGGAAGGCAAAGTATTGCCGGAAAGTGTGCCGGTTGCCGACGTAACGAGCCAGCAAAAACAACAACGGGCAGCCCAGGCGTCCGCAGAACTGGCCCGTGAACAGAGGGTAGAACAAGCGGTTGCACAGCTGAATGACTATGTACAGTCTTTACAGCGTGACTTGCGCTTTACCGTAGATGATGATCTTGGACGAGCCATTGTCCATGTTGTAGATCGAAATACCCAGGAAGTCATCCGACAGATCCCTAACGAGACTGCGCTACGATTGGCACGAAACTTGAAGGATATTCAAATGCAAGAGCTTCAGGTGCAACCGGTGTCCAGTAGCGGTGCAAATCCGACTGCCGCCAACAGCGCGGAAGCCAGTTTGGGTTTGATCAATACAAGGATTTAGTCCGTTCAACGTGCCGTTAGCCAACCGTTTGTCATCTGCAAACGGTTGGTTGGCGCACTTGGATGCAAGTAAGTTATGGCGTCAATACAATCACTAGGAGTCGGCTCAGGTCTTCTTACCTCCGAACTGGTAGAGGATATTATCGCCGCTGAGCGCGAAGCGACAGATTTGCGTCTTGATGCCAAACGGGCGGAGTTTGACGCAAGAATTTCCGCCTTCGGCACCATTCGCAGTGGTTTGTCCACCTTAAATTCCGCGGCGGATGCGCTGGGCCGGTCCAGTAGTCTGTTGCTCAACACCGTAGCTTCAACCGACGAATCCGTGGTCACCGCCACGGTTGGCTCAGCGGCCACCCCGGGTATTCATACGGTGGAGGTGGTGAGTGCTGCCCGGGCCCACACCCTGACCTCCATCCGTTACGACTCCGTTGACGAAGTTGTGGGTGACGGTACCCTGGATATTCGCTTCGGGACCACTACCTATGTGGATGACGCTTATGATTCGTTTACGGAAAACCCGGAGCGGGCTGCAGTCTCGATTGCCATAGATTCCAGTAACAATACACTGGACGGCATTCGCGATGCCATCAACACCGCGGATGTGGGGATTACCGCCAGCGTGGTGGATGACGGTGAAGGTTTTATACTGGTCCTAAAATCCAATCAGACCGGCGCTGATCATTCCATGGAGATTACCGTCACGGAAGGGGCCACCCCGGGACTCGAGGCGCTGTCTTTTAACGCTGCCGCCAGTACGGCAGGTACACACTTCAACCAGTCCGTGGCCGCGTCTGATGCATCGGCAATTATTGACGGTATTCCGATTACCCGGGAAAACAATGTGATAGAGCAGGTTATTCCGGGGGTGATATTTAATGTGCTGGCCAGCTCAGAAGGAAAAACAGAAACCGTTAGCGTCACCCAGGATGTGGCGGCCATTACAGAAAACGTGCAGGCCTTTGTTGACGCTTATAACGAACTGAAGACCCTCACCGACGAACTCACCGCCTTTGACGAAGACGAAGGCGGGGCACTGCTCACCGGTGATTCAACGGTACGCACCCTGATGGCGCAACTGCGCCGCTTCCTGTCCCGCAGTGTCGGCGAGGTGGAATCCAGCAGTATTCGAGCTCTGGTGGATATTGGCATCAGCACCAACCAGAACAGCGGCTATTTACTGGATTTTAACAGCACAACCTTCCAGGCCGCGTTGGCCTCCTCGCCGGACGATGTCCTGGCCTTGTTGGCCGACCAGCGCCGGGCCAGCGATCCGCAAATTGAGCTGCTGGGATTTCAGAACGGTACACAGGCCGGTTCTTATCCGGTTGAAATCACCCAGGCGGCTACCCAGGGGACCATTACCGGTGAAGTCGTTGCGGCTTTGGCGGGGTCGATAACGGTTGATGATGACAATGATGAAATCAGTGTCACGGTTGACGGCACGAGTTCTGAAACCATCACCCTGACCCAGGGTGTTTATGCCAGCGGTGCTGAACTTGCCGAAGAACTGAAGAATAAAATTAACCTGGATACCAACCTCAGCGCTGCCGGCCGCACGGTTGATGTCAGCTACGATGCGGATAATCAACAGCTCATTCTGAAATCTACCCGGTTCGGCGGTAACTCAAACATTGGCATAAACAGTGTGGATACCAATACGGAAAGCCAATTTGGTTTAGTGGTATCAGCAGCGGTTAATCATGTTGGCCTTGATGTTCAGGGTACCGTAAACGGCATCAGCGGTACCGGCACCGGACAGTTTTTATCGATTCCCAGCGGCCCGGTAGCCGCTCAGGCGGGGACCTACCGGGGCACCACGGTGGCAGCCCTGGCGGACGGGGACATTGTCGTGGACAGTTCGAACAACACTTTTCGCATCAGTGTTGACGGTACTTTGTCGACGGACATTTCTCTTACCGAAAACACTTACGCCACGGCAACGGATCTGGCTGCCGAGATTCAAAATCAGATCAACGCGGATGCCAACCTCAGCGCCCTGGACAAGACGGTTTCGGTAAGTTATGACGCCGGCAATGGCCGTTTTGTCATCAGCTCGGGCACCACCGGTGATAGCTCCTCGGTTAATTTGACCTTTGCGGATGCCGGCACGGTGAGCGACCTGGGGTTAACCGTCGGTCAGGGTGACAAGGGCAGGGCTGCATCTTCGATCGCGGATGCGGCGGCCGGTATCCAGTTGCTGGTGCAGGGTACGGAAGTTGGCGAACGCGGCACGGTGACAATCGTGCGCGGGGTTATGAACCAGATCGACGCCTATCTGACGGAGTTTAATAGTTTTGGCGGTACGCTGGCCAATAAGCTGGACAGCCTGGGTAACCGGATCGAAGAAATTGATGAAGAAGCGGCAGACTTTTCTGATCGCATGAACCTGTTGGAGAACCGTCTGCGAACCCAGTTTGCTGCTGCGGATGCGCTGATTTCTACGTTAAACAGCACGTCGGAATTTCTCGGCCAACAACTGTCCGCCTTACCCGGTTACCGGCGGGATTCGGACAATTAATTTCAAGTTGCATATGGATTCAGCTTAATAATCCGGAAGAGGGGTACGGCCCGTCAAAACCGCTAAAGTTTTTGCCGGCGTGACCGCTAAGCCTAATAACAGTGATACGGAAACCTCAATGTGAACAGCCAAGCTAGACAATATCAACAACTGGATGCAACCACGGCCATAGAAGGGGCGTCGCCACATCAACTCATAGACCTGCTCTTTCAAGGGGCGAAGGATCGTATCAATCAGGCACAAGGCCATATCAAGCGAGATGATATGGGTGGCAAAACTTCAGCCATTAATGCCTGTATTGATATTGTTGAAGGTTTGCAAGCTTCCCTGGATCATGACCAGGGTGGAGAACTGGCTGGAAATTTGGAAAGCCTTTACGACTACATGCAACGCCGCCTGTTCCGGGCCAACACAGACAACGATGTTGCCGCGCTGGCCGAGGTGGCTGATTTGCTGGCCACCCTGCGTTCTGCCTGGGTGCAAATTGATCCGGCTGAAAAAGTGAGTGCAGGATAAGCCGGTGAATAGCTTTGATCTTGCCCTGTCTCAATTAGACATTATTGAAGCAGCGGTTAAGGCGGGGGATCTGGAGGCGGCAAATGCCGCCACCCAGAAGCTCAAACCGCTGCTGGTCAGCGAGCGGGTCGATGAAATTGCTGCCCTCAAAGCCCGGGTGGACGCGCTGACGATGGGGGTTAGAACGTTGCAATCCCAGGGCGCCCAGGATCTGAAATTGTGCCGCCGCCGCCGCCGGGGTCTGGATGCTTATCAGATGGTGCAATCCGGGTGAGCCGGGTTAATGTTGGTTTCCTGTCAGCCGCCCGGGATTAGATGACGGAAATTTGACCTATTCTAATTACCTACTTTACTTGTACTTGAGAGACGCGCTTAAGTATGTGAGGTTTTTAGATGGGCGATCCGCAGAGACAAGAGTTTTCCGTTGGCATCGATGTTGCTGACGAAGCTCAAATTCGACGAATCAGAGACTTATTCTCCTTTGCTGAAGTGCCCTTGGCGGCAGATTTAAGCGAGGCCGCCATTGTGGTGGGTGACGGCAGTGGGGCCGGCCGTTTTGCTGCCTACATCGAACTGGTACCGGATGGTGCCTTCGTTGCTGAAAATCCGGGCAACGTACCGGTGACGGCGGCAGCCAAGCTGCATTTGCGTTCACCGCTGCGTCTGACGCCGCTGCTGTCTTGCGTGGCTCAAGCGCGCAGCTATGTCAATCAGGCCAACCGGGGGGATGAGGTGGATGGTGTATTTGCCACCTATGTGGGCATCAGCTCCGCCGCGGTGAAAACCCGCCGGGAGATGGCGAGTGCCGCCGCCCAGGACGTGACCGTCTTGATTACCGGTGAATCCGGAACCGGCAAGGAAGTGGTCGCCAGGGCCCTGCATCACGGTTCCCAGCGCAAGGCGGGACCCTTTGTGCCGGTGAATTGTGGCGCAATTCCCGCTGAGTTATTAGAAAGTGAATTGTTTGGCCACGAAAAAGGGGCTTTTACCGGGGCCATTACGCAAAAAACCGGCCGGTTTGAATTGGCTCACGGAGGTACCTTATTTCTGGACGAAATTGGTGACCTGCCTTATGCCATGCAGGTGAAGCTGTTACGGGCAATTGAACAGAAAAGTTTTGAACGTATTGGCGGCAGCCAGACCCGGGTGGCGGACGTGCGTATTGTTGCAGCCACCAACAAAGACCTGGAAACCAAAATTAGTGAAGGGGAATTTCGGGAAGACCTGTTTTATCGGTTGAATGTTTTTCCCATCGAACTACAGGCCCTGCGGGACCGGGCGGAAGACTTGCCCCTGTTGATTGATGTGTTGGGGGAAAGAATTCAACAGGAACAAGGTTTGCTGGTCAGGTTGTCCCTGGACGCAACAAATGCCCTGAGCGGTTATGCTTGGCCGGGTAATGTCAGAGAGTTGGCCAATCTGTTACAACGTCTGGCCATTCAATTTCCACATGGTCTGATCCGCTGTGAAGACTTACCGAAAAAGTACCTTGAACCCTTTGACGATGCCGGCCCCGAGGCTGCACCCGGGGAGCAGAGTGCTGCGGAACCGGCAGACGTACTGCTGCCGGTAAATGGCATTGATCTTAAGGACTATCTCACCCGTCTGGAAAAGAGCCTGATCGAACAGGCTTTGGAAGATACCAATGCGGTGGTTGCCCGGGCAGCCGACCGGCTACACATCCGGCGCACCACCTTGGTTGAAAAAATGCGCAAATATGGGTTAGGACGGGCGGAACGTTTGCAATGATAGAAGTAATCGCGGGAAACGACCCTCAGGAAGCTCAGCGGCTGCGCGCGGGACTGGATGCCATGGGATTTCCGGTTCGCCTGACGGACGGGCTTGGGACCATCGCGGCGCAGACGCCCGCAGCGGAAACGACCCAACTGATTCACGTCAGCGCCTTGGGGCAACACGCCGGGTTAAAGGGGTATGTGGCCTTTGGCGGCGATGACAGCGCCGCGGATGCGTTAAATGTAATCCGTCAGGGTGCTCATGAGTATTTTCCCCATGGTATTGCCATCGACAAAGTCAGCAGCTGCCTTAAGCGTTTGGTTACTGAGCAGGACGTTGCTGCCCAACCTGCCCGGGGTGGGCCGGTGTCCAAACTGCGGTATGACGTTTCTTCTCTGTGCGCCAGTGAAGCCATGCAGCATACTTTTGCCCTGGCTCAACGTGTGGCCAAGGCTGATATTGCCGTCATGGTCAGTGGTGAAAGCGGCAGCGGCAAGGAAGTGGTTGCACGTTATATACACAACCAGTCACCACGGGCAGATGGTCCCTTTGTGGCGCTGAATTGTGCCGCCATACCCGAAACTATGTTGGAAGCTTTGTTATTCGGCCACGACAAAGGGGCGTTTACCGGCGCCAGCGAAAAACGCGCCGGTAAGTTTGAGCTGGCTGACAAGGGCACTTTGTTGCTGGATGAAATTACCGAGATGCCTGTGGCGTTGCAAGCCAAGTTGCTGCGTGTGTTACAGGAGAAAGAAGTTGAGCGTATCGGCAGCAACCAGCCCAAGGCCATTGATGTGCGGGTGATTGCAACCAGTAATCGGAACCTTCGACAAGCAGTAGCGGAAGGTGTGTTGCGCGAAGATCTTTACTACCGTCTCAGCGTGTTTCCCATTGAGCTGCCGCCGCTACGCCGGCGGGTTGCGGACATTATTCCCCTGGCCGGCTATTTCCTTGAGAAGTATTCGCCCGGGCACAAGTTGAACATGTCGTTACAGGCTCAGGAAGCCCTGCTTCGCTACCCCTGGCCGGGTAATGTGCGTGAGCTGGAAAACTGTATTCAGCGGGCCCTGGTGCTTTGTGACGGCAAGACCATCCACAACGAACATTTGGGCCTGGTTGAGCACCACGGCACCGTGAATGCACCTGAGTCCGGATCGGGTGCCGGGGATAGCACTCTGGCCGGGCAAGTGCGCAGCGCTGAAGAGCAACTATTGCTGAAAACCCTAGAAGCCAATAACGGGGTGCGCAAACAAACTGCGGTAGAACTGGGTATATCCGAGCGAACCCTGCGCTATAAGTTAAAGCAGTTGCGGGATCGCGGGGTTTTAGCCTGAGGGCAGGAGTGTAAATGGTGAATATCAACGCAACAGGACCGGCTGACATCAATGCTGTTTTACAGCAAATGCGTACTCTACGCGACCAGGCGGCGCAGCCGTTACAGCAACTGGAGACAAACCGTTTGCAGGCGCTGGATGGGAGCCGCGCGACGGACAAGGCAAACCCTTCCTCCAACATCCAGTTTGGCGCTGCACTGGAAAATGCTATTCAAACCGTTGACCGGTTGCAGAAAGCGTCTGGGGCCAGTGCCGCGGCGTTTGCCCGGGGTGAAGAAAAGGATCTGGTTAAAGTCATGATTGACAGCCAGAAATCGAGTATCGGCTTTCAGGCGATGTTGCAGGTGCGGAATCGAATGGTCACCGCATATCAAGACATCATGAATATGCCTATCTGAGGGGGCTTAGAAGACCATGGCTGAAGCATTACCCGCAACCAGCATGCAAACTGAAGGCCAGTTTGCACCGGGTGCCAATTTCTTAAAGGGTGCTGTGGGCATGCCCATAGTCAGGCAGATGACCCTGCTTGTGGCCTTGGCTGCCAGTGTTGCCGTTGCCATTTTCGCGATATTCTGGATGCAGACACCGGACTACCGGCCAATCGGCGGTGCCCTGTCTCCGGCGGAAACCAACGAAATAGTTAAGGCTCTAGACGCCAGTCAGATTGATTACCGGTTGGACCAGCGTTCCGGCATGGTTATGGTGCCCAGCGATGAGATCTACTCTGCACGCATGCTGCTGGCCGGCGCTGAGGTGCTGGACGGTCGTCAGTTGGGTTATGAACTGCTGGACAAAGAGCAGGGATTTGGTGTCAGCCAGTTTATGGAAATTGCCAAACACCGGCGTTCTGTTGAAGGAGAACTGGCCAAAAGCATTGCAACCATCACCTCTGTCATGCAGGCACGGGTGTTGCTGGCAACGCCAAAGTCCACCTCGTTTTTGCGCGACCGCAGAAAACCCAGTGCATCGGTCACGGTGACCTTAAAACCGGGCCGCCGTTTGTCCGGAGATCAGGTCACGGGTATTACCAATCTGGTGGCGGCTGCGGTTCCGGAACTGAAGCCAAAAGATGTGGTGGTGGTTGATCAGTCCGGCTCTTTGTTGTCCACCGGCAAACAGGATCCGGCCTTGCAGCGGAGCGAAAAGGACCTGGCGCTGGCGCGCATCATTGAAGATTCCTTACACGAAAAGGTGAGCAACATTCTGGCGCCCTGGGTAGGCAGCGACCGCTTTACCGCCCAGGTTTCCGCCAGTGTTGACTTCACCCGCCTGGAAGAAACCGAGGAGCAGTACAACCCTGAAGCCCTTGCCGTGCGCAGCGAACAGACATCTGAAGAACAGAATATTGGTGCGGTGGACACTGCCGGTGGCGTGCCCGGTACGTTGTCTAATCAGCCGCCTGAATTTAACGAGGCTGATGATGAGGAAAGCGCGGGGGCTACCGGGCGCCGGTCGCAGACCAGCCGCGCCACCCGTAACTATGAGGTGGACCGCACAATCAGTCACACCCAGCATCAAGTGGGACGGATCCAGCGTGTTTCCGTAGCGGTAGTGGTGGACCACCGGCCGGTAGTGAATGCGGAGAGCGGCGAAACAGTAATGGAGCCGTGGTCAGCGGAAGATCTTGCAGAACTCACCCAGGCGGTACAAACCGCGGTGGGTTATGAAGCGGAGCGGGGTGATACGGTGAGTATTGTTAATCGTCCCTTTTATAGAACACCGGTGGAAGAGGTTACACCCACGCCGTTTTGGGAAACCGGCTGGTTTGCTGACATTATCAAGCAGGTTCTGGGAGGCGTAGCCATATTGTTGGTGATATTCGGCCTGCTGCGCCCGATGTACAAAAATTTAAGTCAGGCGGGAGATATGGTCCGCGAGCAGCAAAGCATGGCAATTGCTGACATGACTCAGCTGCGTGAAGCGGCGATGGCGGAGGCGGTCCCCGGACTGCCATCCACAATCACAACGGATCCGGATGATTCCGCAACACAGAAAATGGAAACCGTACGCAACCTGATCGGCGAAGATCCGCAGCGGGTGGCACAAGTTGTTAAACACTGGGTGGGTGAAAATGAGTGAAGCAGCACTGGAACTGGAAAAGGTTGACCAAGCGGCGATATTGCTGCTGACCATTGGTGAGTCTGAAGCGGCTCAAGTGTTAAAACACTTGGATCAGCGCGAAATCCAGAGGATCAGTGAGTCCATGACCGGCCTGGGTGCTGTGAGTACGGATCAGATCGAAGTTGTGATAGACGACTTTTTGCAAACGGTGAGTGACGAGTCCGGCTTGACTATGGGCAGCTCACGGTACCTGAAGAATACACTGACCCATGCCTTGGGTGAAAACAAGGCAAACTCCGTAATAGAGAAGATAAACGGCGGCAGCACAGCGGGATTGGACAAACTGCGTTGGATGGACCCCCGGGCCATTGCGGACTTTATCGCCACTGAACATCCGCAGATTCAAGCCATTGTCATGTCGTTTCTCGAACCGGAACAAGCGGCGCAGGTTATTGCCTATCTGCCTGAAGGCCAGATGCGCAGGGATATCGTTATGCGGGTGGCCAATCTGGAATCCATCCCCCCGGCAGCAATTGCGGAGCTGGCCATGGTATTGGAAGAACAGGCCGGCCAGGCGGGCCCCACGCGGTTTGCTCAGCTTGGCGGCAAGCGAACAGCAGCGGATATATTAAACAGTATGGCAAAGGGGACTAACGAAGAGGTGATGGAAGCCATTCGAGAACAGGATGAGGACTTAGGTGACGCCATTAACGAGTTGATGTTCGTCTTTGACAATCTCGCCGTGGTTGATGACCGCGGCATTCAGACTTTGCTGAAATCGGTATCAACGGATGCGCTCACCGTGGCCCTGAAAGGGGCGGATCGAGCGCTGCAGGATAAGATATTTTCGAATATGTCCAAACGCGCGGCTGAACTTTTGCAGGATGACATGGAGGCCAAGGGTCCGGTTCGGCTTTCTGACGTAGAAGCTTCGCAAAAGGAAATACTGCTGGTTGCGCGCCGTCTGGCCGAAGAGGGTGAGATCGTGCTGGGTGGCGGCGGTGACGAAATGATTTAACCTATGTCCTTTCAATGGAAAAAATTTGATGCCATTGCGCCACCCCGTGTACCGGGTGTATTTGCTCATCAAGCGCCGGCGGATACCGCCGCCACTGCCGAGATAAGCCAGCGGGATGAAGAAAGCAGCGGCTATGAGGCCGGATTTGCTGAGGGGCATGCACAAGGTCTTGCCGCCGCCGGGGCGGAACAAAAAAAATTGCTCGAGTCTCTTAACCATCTGCTGCAGGAAGCCCAGCGGCGCAAGGCAGATGCGCTAAATCAGGCAATGTCCGCCAGCGCTGAAATTCTCGCCGCTTTATTTGCCGGGTTGTTTAACTACGAGTTGAAACAGAGTCCCGAACTGTTGCAACAACTATGTCAGCAGGCGTTAAAGGGTATTGAATATAATCACCAGGTGGATATTGCGGTCTGCCGGAAAGACTATGATCAGTTGCAAAACCATTTGTCTCACGACGCTGGTCTTGGAGATTACCAACTGTCGCCTGACGATACACTTAACCCGGGTGCCGTGCGTTTGAGTGTAGATGATACGTTGGTGGACCTGGACATTGTTGCCAACGTGACCGCCCAACTCAATCAGGCGTTAACCCACTTGTCCAGCGAGCATGCTCATGACGGCAATGCATAAACTTGCCGACTATTTGTTGGCAAAACAGGATAAGGTGCTGGCGCCTATTCAATATGCCCAGGTGAGACGCTCAATGGGCTTGTTGATTGAGGCGGTGGGGATTCAAGCACCCTTGGGACAACTGTGCTGGCTGCAAAACCGCAGCGGAGAGGTGCCCTGTGAAGTCGTCGGATTTGAAAAAAATCGCTGCTACCTCATGCCGCTTGCCAATGTTGAAGGGGTTGAGACCGGAGCCCTGTTGAGGGTGCCGAATGAAGCTCAGCAGGCGGAACAACTGCCGGAAGCGTCCGGACTGTTGGGGCGTGTTGTCGATGGTTTAGGGGCACCCATAGACGGTCTTGGAGACATACGCCCAGGCTCGGGCAGCGTTGTTGCCCAAGGCATTAATCCCATGCAACGCATGCCTATTGGCGAACAACTGGATACCGGGGTGGCGGCTATCAACGCTTTGCTCAGTGTGGGTGTTGGCCAGCGTGTTGGACTATTTGCCGGGAGCGGGGTGGGAAAAAGTGTGTTGTTGGGCATGTTGGCCAGATATGTTCATGCTGATGTTGTGGTGGTTGGGTTAATTGGAGAGCGCGGCCGGGAGGTTCAGGAATTTGTCCTCGACAACCTGGGCAGTGGCCTGGCCAGATCCGTTGTTGTCGCTTGTCCGGCGGATGACTCCCCGGCATTACGCTTGCGGGGGGCCAAATTGGCAACCCAGATAGCCGAAAAATTCCGTGATCAGGGTAAACACGTTCTGTTGTTGATGGATAGCTTAACCCGGGTTGCGCAGGCCCAGCGGGAAATTGGCCTGGCCTTGGGAGAACCGGCAACAACCAAGGGATATACACCTTCAGCCTTTGCCTGGCTGCCGCGTTTGGTCGAACGTGCGGGATTAGGGGCAGGTGCGGATCAGGGCGGAATATCAGCCTTTTACACCGTGCTTATGGAAGAAGATGATCTTCAAGACCCGGTTGTGGATGCCGCGCGGGCAATTTTGGACGGCCATATCGTTTTAAGCCGGCAAATGGCGGAGCAGGGTATTTATCCGGCAATTGACGTGGGGAAATCTGTGAGTCGGGTGATGCCCCGGGTTGTGGATGAGGGCCAGCAAGCACTGGCGGTGAAGTTTCGCGAGTTGTGGCAGACCTATCGGGAACAGCAGGATCTGATCAACATTGGCGCTTATCGACGGGGGAGTGACCCGCTGACGGACGAGGCCATTCGTCTGTTTCCCTCAATGTGTGAATTTGTTTCACAGAGAGCAGATGAGCAAATAGATAAGGTAAAGGCGCTTGCGGACCTGCAAGCGGTGCTCACAGCGCCACCGGAGAACCTAGACCTGGGTGTGCCGAATCTGGTGGAACAGACAGCCATGTCAGCCGCGCCGGGACCCACCGTACCGGCTGGCCAGTCTTGAGGAGACAAATATGGGTATGCGCGCCAACGGTAAGCTGGAAAAAATCTTGAAATTGCGTCAAATGAAGGAACAGGAAACGGCGGGCGCCCTGGTTCGCACCCGCATGGCCAGGGAGCAGGCACAAGCAAAGGCGGAGGAGCTGCAACAGATTACCGACGAATACCGGGACGCACATGAGCAACAGCGGGTGCTGAACCCCTTTATGTTGCGCCAGTTCCGGGAGTTTTACGGACAACTTAACAAGGCTGCAAAAGCTCAGAACAACGAGATTGAATTGGCGCTGCAAGCAGAGGCGGTGGTGATGAATCACTTCCGTGGTCACTATGCCGACCGCAGGGCGCTTGAGGAGTTGCTGAAAAAGCGTGAACTTGCGCACAAAAACGACGAAAAGCGAGCGGAGCGCAAGAATCAGCTGCAAGCCGGCAGCGGGCAGCGCCATCTGTTGGTCTAAACTTAAGTTGGAATAAAACAGGCGGAGTGGACAAGGAGATTAGATGACCATAGATACCAGCTTCGATCAAGATGCGCAAAAACTAACCATATCTATCCGAGGGCGGTTTGATTTCAGCGCGCATAAAGATTTTCGTGAGTCTTATGAGCAAACACAGAATCCGGCCAATAGTTATTCTATTGATATGAGTGATGCAAATTATATCGACAGTTCAGCGTTGGGTATGTTGTTGCTTTTGCGGGATCATGCCGGCGGTGACCATGCTGATGTCGAAATCGTGAACTGCAATGCTGACGTCAAGAAAATATTGACCATCTCAAACTTTGATCAACTCTTTACGATTCACTAACCGTTTGGATAGTGTGTTTTGAATAGCTTCAGCAACCCGGCTTTTGCCACCAAGGTATTGGTGGCGGATGATAATGCGGTTGATCGAAAGGTCCTGTCGGCAATTGTCAGGCGTGCGGGTTACCAGGTAATCGATGCCGTGGACGGCAACGATGCCCTGGAAAAATATTATGCACAAGCCCCCGATCTGGTTTTGTTGGACGCTCTGATGCCCGGCAAAGATGGCTTTGCCGTTGCACGGGAAATTAAGGCGGGAAGCCAGGACAAGTTTGTCCCCATTATCTTTTTAACCAGTCTCACCGAAGCCAGTGAATTGGCCCGATGTGTAGAAGCCGGTGGAGATGACTTTCTGTCCAAACCTTATAATCGGGTGATTCTAAATGCTAAGCTCAGCGCCCTGCAGCGGGTCCGGGATATGCACCAGACGTTGCAGCGCCAGCGGGACGAGATTTCCAAACACCATATGCAACTGGTCGCGGATCAGGAGGCTGCCAAGGCGGTATTTGACAACGTTGCCCACGCACGTCACCTGGACGTAAGTTATATCAAACATCTCCTTTCACCTCTGGCCCTGTTTAACGGTGATGTTTTGCTGGCCGCGCAGAACCCCAACAACAATGTATATGTATTGTTAGGTGACTTTACCGGGCACGGTTTGGCGGCGGCTATTGGCGCTCTGCCTTTGTCCGATGTATTTTACGGCATGACCGCCAAAGGATTTTCGTTACCGGAAATCATGCGCGAATGTAACCGAAAGTTGTGTTCGGTGCTGCCCGCAGGCTATTTCTGTTGTGCGGCCGGGTTGTATATCGACTTTGGCCGGCAGACGGTGGAATTCTGGAACGGGGGTTTACCCTCGGTCTATCTGCGCCGCAAACAGGCGCTGGCACTTAAACCGGCTCTGTTGCCCCTGGCGTCTAACCATTTGCCTCTGGGCATTTTGTCCGCGGACAAGTTTAGTGATGTCACCGAAGTGGTGGAGGTTGCGCAAGGAGACCGCTTATTTATGGCCACGGACGGGGTGATCGAAGCCCGGGATGAAAACGGTAGCTACTATGGCTCCCACCGCCTGGAGTCCATGGTTCGCGAAAGTCCAATTGATCAAGTCTTCGGCAGCGTCAAACGTGACGTGTACGGTTTTATGCAGGAGCAGGACCGGGATGACGACATTACCATGGTGGAAATTGAAATTGTCCCCGCGGACACGATTCAGGCAAAAGCCTCTCCGCCCGTTGAAGCCGGCGGGCCCAGCGACTGGAAGTTTTCTTATGAGCTTGGCTGCGAGTCGCTGAAGAATTTTAATCCCCTGCCGCTGCTGCAACAGGTGCTCATGGAAGCCCCATACCTGCGTACGCGCAGCACCGAAATTTATACCGTCATGGCGGAACTGTATTCAAATGCCCTTGAACACGGTGTGCTGGGTCTTAATTCGTCGATGAAATCTTCAGCGGAAGGGTTTGCCCAATATTATGCTGCCAGAGCCAAAGCCTTGGAGCAGGTGGATGGTTGGGTGCGTTTTTCGTTTTCCGCCTATGTGCAACAGACCCGGGTTAAACTTGAGATCAGGGTAGAAGACAGTGGTGCTGGGTTTGACTATGTGACTTATCTGCAAAAGGCCCGGGAAGACAGTGCGCAAAACAACGGATATCACGGTAGAGGTGTGAAGTTGTTATGGGATTTGTGCAACCGGGTGGACTATATTGCTCCGGGAAACGCGGTAGAAGTACACATGTCATGGGAAAATGATAATGGCCGAAATGATTAATATGGAAGTTATAGAGGAATTGCGGGACATCATGGAAGACGACTTTCCGTCCCTGTTACAGTCGTTTCTCGCCGAATCCGCCCGGCAGTACGAACAAGCCACCCAGGCCTGGCAAACCGCGGATTTTGATACCCTGCGCCGCTCTGTCCACAGTCTTAAAGGTTCCTGCGGCAATCTTGGTGCAACCCAATTGGAAAAAACCTGCGCTGAACTTGAAGGACTAGCGCGTTACCACCAGCCGGAGCGGATTCCTGAACTACTGTCTCAAGTGAGTTTGCAATTAGGTGACGTGACCGGCGTCATTAAAAATCTATAAGCCAAGTTGGCTTAGTCCTTGCATCATTTTCAGCATTGTTGTTAGCCCCGCGGGCTGACGAGCACCGGTATTCCGTTGATCGGAAAACGTGAGTGCTTGCGGCACCGTGGGGTGGATTTTTCTTGATTTGCAAGGAGCCGCAAACTGGTCATTCACCTGTTACAAAGTTTGTCACAAGGCACACAGACTCCCGTCAATTTTTTGTCAACCGCCACAGATTCGATGAGCAAGGACGTGATGTCCGCCGGGAAAGCGCCGGTATCCGGTCAGGAATTTGCTGATATTCTTAAGCATGTTGATGTTAAGTCGGCGCAGCCGCAAGCTGCCGGTGAGGTTTCTGATGCACCCGCGAATGCAGACCTGATAGCGGATAACGGCAAGTCCTTGCCGGTGGACATGCCAGCCGGAAAACCGTTGCCGCTGCTGCCTGCAGCGGATTGGGCCCGTCTGGATCAGATGAGCCTGGAACAGACCCAAGCTGGCGAATTACCAGTTACCGCGGTGACAGCCTCGCTGCATTCAACAATTCCCGTGCTGGTGGAGGATGACCTTGCCCAGCCGTCTTTGGTACCGGCTTATCAGCCGGCGGTGTTGGCCAGCCTGTTTGGCATTGATCATGCCGAGCACGCACAGGCGCATGCAGACTTCACCCTCCCGCTGGATAGGCTGCCCGGACAGATCCAGGTGCAGGCGGATGTGGCTGTGCCCCGGGATTTAGGTAACTGGCGCAACAACACCCTTGAAAATTGGGCGCCTCCGGGCACCGTGCGCATGGAAACGCCAACGGTGAGCGGACAAAGTCCGGCGGCTATCCTGGATAGGCCTGGAATGCCGTTTGTTGTTGGTTTGCAGCGGGGCATACCTTTGGATGCAGCGGTAAACCCGGTTACTACCGGGCAGCAGCCTGAGCTGAGTGGGCACCAGCCGCGTCTGCCTGCCCCGGCGCCGCCGGTGCAAGAAGTGTTCAACCGTACACCCGCATCAATGGGGGCCGGCAATGGCGGGGACGCTCATGGTCTTGCACGGGGTATGGCGCTACCTTCGGTTCAGTCACTTGTCAGAAATCCCGGCACGGACGGAAACGGTGCGGGTGGACAGACCTTGGACAAAGGGGAAATGGCGCTGCAAATGCAACTGGCCAGAGGGGAGGCCGGGTCCAATACCACTGACCCATGGATTAAGAACTCAACAAAAATTGACACTGCTGCCGTAGCGGGGAATCCTCAACCCCAATTGGTGCGGCCGCTAAACCTGGCGGTGGCGATGGGCAACCGACCCGTATCCGATCAACGTCTGGAGGCCTTGGATAAACCGGGCAGAGTACAGGGTATGCGTCAGGTACGCCCAGATGGCTTGTTAGCGCCCATGGGTGGAGAGAAATCGGACGTGCTGGGTACATTGGGGAGCACATCGGGCCCCGCTCAACCACTGATTGTATCCGCTGTCCCGGCCCCGGTGGAAGCAGGAACCCTGAATGCCAGCCAGGCAGACAGTACAAATCACACCGTCAGACAAGCCTTGGGTGAACAAGTACAAGCTCAGGTCAGGCAAGCCCTGGCCAATCAGGTTCAGGCCATGGTAAACGGCGGCCGGCTGACGGTACACCTTAACCCCCAGCAACTGGGCAGTATTGATCTGGCTTTCAGTGAGGAACAGGGTGAATTACAGCTCGCCATTGTGGCCCGCGAGGGGGCCACACGTGAGTTGCTGGAAAGCACCTTACCCAGATTGCGCCAGAGCCTGCAAGAAATGGGGATTGTGTTGAAAGACATAGATCTGCAACCGGCGGGTGATGAAGGCGCTGAACACAGCCAGGCGGAAAGTCAGCGGCAGCCGGCACCCGGGCAGGACGTTACCGGTGATGATGATATTGACCAGCCGGAAAACGAAATGACAAGTATTTATACAAAATCGGAGCGTTTACTGGACGCCTACGTCTGATGGCGGCCACAACAGCCCTTTGTATCAGCCCTAGCGCCAAAAAAATGTCGTAAAACAGGCACATTTCGAAATCCTTACTACACTAGTTATGAGTTCGCCGGAATACCGGCAAAAAACGGCAACGACTAGACGGGATTTTGACATGGCAGAGCAAGAAACTGATCAGGAAAGCGGCCAGGAAAACGCCGGTAACGGTAAAAAAAACATCATCATGTTTTCCATTGCCCTGGTTGTGGCGATTGGGGCCAGTGTCGGCGGCACAATGTTCTTTTTGGGTGGCACGGAAGAAGCACCGGAGGCGGCTGCCCCAACCAACCTGAGTAAGCCTGAGACGGCTATTTATCACAATATGCGCCCACCCTATGTCATCAACTATTTGACCGGGGCAAAACCACGTTATCTCCAGGCGGAATTTACCGTCATGGCCAGAGACGAGGACACCATCGAAGCCATTATTCTGCATATGCCTCTGATTAGAAGCCAAATTGTCGGCTTTCTGACAGAACAGAACTTTCTTGAGCTGCAAACCCATGAAGGTAAAGAAAGTGTACGCATGGGTATGCTGGATCTTGTTAACAATATTTTGCGTTCGTATGAGGTTAAGCACGGCATCGAATCGGTGCTGATTACCAACTTTGTTTTGCAGTAGAGATTTGTTGAGTAGTTTGTCAGAGGTGGGGTATGAGTGACAAAGATGTTCTGACTCAAGAAGAAATAGATGCATTGTTGACCGGTGTGGATGACGGGGATGTTGCCGTAGAGGGTCAAGTTGCAGGCGAGGAAGGTGGAGAAAACAGCGGTAAGGAAAATGCCTTGCAGGATTATGACTTCACCAACCAGAATAAAGTGGTTAGAGGGCGTATGCCCACCCTGGAGCTGATCTCCGAGCGTTTTGCCCGCATGTTGCGCACAGACCTTCCCGCAAGTTTGAAATTTCCCATTGAAGTGGGTCCGGGCGGTGTGCAGGTTCTTAAGTATTCCGAATACGTCGATACGTTGTTTGTCCCCACATGTCTCAAATTAGTCAGGATTCACCCCTTTGAAGGCACCTGTTTACTGTCTCTGGACGCTAAGCTGATTCACCGTATCGTCGACCGGTTTTTCGGCGGAGACGGCCTGATAGAAACTTTTGACGGTAAAGAATTTACCTTTACCGAGCGCAGGGTTATCGACCGTATTGTTCAATTGGTACTGCACGACTATGAATCTGCCTGGCAGGATGTCATGCCCATTCGTTCGGAAGTGGTGGGAGAAGAAGTTAATCCGGGGCTGGTTAACGTGCTGGCAAACAGCGAAATTCTGATGGTCAGCAGCTTTCGTCTGGAAATGGAAGAGGGTGGGGGTGAACTGCATATCGCCTTTCCCTACGCATCGCTGGAACCTTACCGCAATATTCTGGATACCACGACCAAAACGGATCACGAGGCGTCCGACGGCTTGTGGAGAGCCAAACTGGAAAGCGCCTTACTCAATGCAGAGCTGCCCATCAGCTGTGTCATTGGAGACTTGCAGGTCAGGTTAAGGGATCTCATGGGTTTTCAACCCGGAGACGTTTTGGATATCAATATGGGAGAGTTGCATCAGGTGAGGGTGGCGAACATCCCCACATTCGAAGCGACCCTGGGGGATTCCAGAGGCAAGTTTGCCCTGGAGTTCGAAACTTTTAGACCGTTAGCTGATTGAGATAGGACATTTTTCATGGCTGAAGACTTAAACAATGAAAGCAACGTTGAAACGCCTTCCGCATCAACGGCCGCAGATACGCCGCTTGAGCGAAGCTCCGCTAGCACCAAGAACCTGGAGGCGGTCCTGGATATTCCCGTGCGTCTTTCCATGGAAGTGGGGAATACCAATATTAGCATTCGCAAACTGCTGCAGCTGAGCAAGGGCTCTGTGGTTGAGTTAACCCGGACTGCGGGGGAGCCCCTCGACGTTATGGTCAATGGAACCTTGGTTGCTCAGGGTGAAGTAGTCGTGGTAAACGACAAATTTGGCATTCGCCTGCTGGACGTGATTAGTCCCGAGCAACGGATCCAGAGCATCAATTAGTTCCCTTTAAGGCACTGTTTGTGACTCCCCTGGATAACATCTGGCAAGTAGCACTGGCCCTGGTCGGTACCGTTGGTCTGGTTGTGGTGTTGGGCTATCTGGCTAAACGTTTTCAACTGACTCGGCCCAGCTCTAACGGTTTATTGAAGGTGGTGGACAGTACCTATTTAGGTCCCAAGGAGAAATTAGTCCTTGTGCAGGTTGCCAACCAACAGGTCTTAATAGGCATAGCGGGCCAGGAAATGACCCGCTTGGCCCAGTACGAGGCGTCAGCGGACTTTCAGTCCGTCCTGGCCGGTGTCAATGACAGGAACCAAACCGCGGGAGATGAACTTGAACATCGGGTTGAGCAGCCAAACCGAGCGGTGGAGGATGTTTAGCGTGAAGCCTTGGGGCCGTAACCTGATCTGGCCGCTGCTTGTGCTGGGCTTGAACCTGCCCGGTGATGTACTGGCTGCGGTTGACTTGCCGGCGGTAACCGTGACAACCGACGACAACGGCAACGAAAGTTATGGTGTGAGTATCCAGATACTCGCGGTCATGACGTTGCTCACCTTGTTACCTTCCCTGGTTATCATGATGACGGCCTTTACCCGGATAGTGATCGTATTTGCCATATTGCGTCAGGCCATTGGTCTGCAGCAAACACCCTCTAATCAAATATTGGTGGGTATTGCACTGTTTCTTACTTTGTTTGTTATGGCCCCGGTGATCGAAGATGTTAAGACCGTCGCCGTGGAACCTTATCTGGCGGAAACCATGACCCCACAGGATGCGCTTGTTTCTGCATCCGGCCCGTTCCGGTCCTTCATGTTGGAACAAACCCGGGAGGACGACTTAGATCTGTTTATGCGCCTTGCTGAGCATGAACCCGTGGAAGAGTTGAACGACGTTGACTTTTTTGTTCTGGTGCCCGCCTTTATGACCAGTGAACTTAAGACCGCCTTTCAAATCGGTTTTATGTTGTTTATCCCCTTTCTGATCATCGACATGGTGGTGGCCAGTGTGCTGATGTCCATGGGTATGATGATGTTGTCCCCGCTGATCATCTCGTTACCTTTTAAGATTATGCTCTTTGTCCTGGTGGACGGCTGGGTCATGATCATGGGTACATTGGCCAACAGCTTTGGGATAGCCCTGTGAGCCTGGGTGAAGCCTTAGCACTTTTTGGGGAAGCCCTCGGCTTGGTGGTCATTGTAGTCGCCCTGCTGGTTCTGCCCAGTCTGTTCGTGGGCCTGTTTGTTTCCGTGCTGCAGGCTGCGACACAGATCAACGAACAAACGCTGAGTTTTCTTCCGCGTTTACTGGTTACCTTATTGTCGATCATGGTACTGGGCCCCTGGATACTTTCTGAGTTCATCGATTTTTTTAATCGCATCTTTGAATCGATTCCGGCGTTGTTAGGATAATGGTTGTATCTCTGCAAACCCTGATGGGTGGGCTAAGCGATTTTGTCTGGAATCTGATCCGGGTTTCCGGATTTTTTATGGTGGTCCCCATATTCGGCAACCAGTTGGTGCCTCGGCGGGTGCGTCTGGCTCTCAGTGTGACCGCTGCCTTGGCCCTTGTCCCGGTATTGGGCGGTGGACCCAGCATCGCTGCCTGGGATGTTGGCATGTTGGCTGATATGGGGTTGCAGATGCTGATGGGTATTGGCCTGGGTTTCGCCACGGTTATCTTCTTTCAGCTCTTTGTGATTACCGGTCAATTTATCGGTATGCAGATGGGACTGGGTTTTGCCGCCATGGTTGATCCCGGCAACGGGGTGCAAGTAACGGTATGGAGTCAGTTTTTTCTTATGCTGGTCACCTTATCCTTTCTGGTGCTGAACGGCCATTTGGTCCTGTTTGAAATCCTGGTTACCGGGTTTAAACATGTCCCCCAGGGAATGGTCTCGGATGTGCAATCTTTTGCGTTTCAAATTGCCGCCATGGGTGGATGGATGTTCATGGGTGGTGCTTTGTTGGCCCTGCCCGCTGTTGTGTCATTGTTGATTGTGAATCTGGCGTTTGGGGTGATGAACAGAAGCGCACCCCAGCTCAACGTTTTTTCCCTTGGCTTTCCATTCAGTTTGTTGTTTGGCCTGGTGATTATCTGGTTCCTGCTGAGTGGCTGGGCGGATCAGTTTCCCCAACTGGTGGGTGAATTTTTTGAGCGGGTACTGCAGGTTCAAAATGGGTAGCGGTCATGGCTGAAGAACAACAGGGTCAGGAAAAGACAGAAGAAGCAACCCCGCGGAAATTGGAAAAGGCCCGGGAGGAGGGCCAGGTTGCGCGTTCCAGGGAGCTCAATAGCGTAGCCATTGTGACCTTCGGGGCTCTGGCGGCCATCCTTGCCGCGCCGCAAATAGCCCGGGATCTGCAAGCCATTACCAGGGACTTATTTGCCAACGCGGCTCAAACCCTGGTTGCGCCGCAAACTTATTTGGGCGAGGTTGCAATAGATGCGTTGTGGTCGGTATTTCCGCTGATTCTGGTTTTATTTGTTGCCGGTATTGCATCGAGCCTCGGCCTCGGCGGCATGGTGCTTTCAGCCAAGGCGCTGCAGCCGAAACTGTCCCGGATGAGCCTGATCAAGGGTTTTGGACGTATGTTCTCCATGAAGGCGATTGTCGAACTGGGGAAGTCCATTGCCAAGTTTATTCTCATATCGGGCGTTGCGGTTGCTGTCTTGTCAGTAGAGTTGGATGATTTGTTACAACTGTCAAACCTTCCTTATGAGACAGCTTTTGCTCAAGGTATTGTCTACGTGGGATGGGCCTTGCTGTTGATCGGCTGCGCACTCATTCTGGTGGCCGCTATTGATGTTCCTTTTCAAATCGCAGATCACAAAAAGCAGCTCAAAATGACAAAACAGGAAGTAAAGGATGAGCTGAAAGACTCGGAAGGTAAACCTGAAGTAAAAGCCAAAATCCGCGCATTGCAGCAACAAGTGGCTCAACGGAAAATGCTGGAGGCTGTGCCCACCGCCGACGTCATTATCACCAACCCGGAACATTTCTCGGTTGCCATCAAGTATGACGCAACAACCATGGCTGCACCGGTTATGGTCGCCAAGGGTGCGGATCATATGGCGTTGCGGATTCGCGAAATCGGCAGCGCACATGAGGTTGCCATTGTTCCGGTACCGCCCCTGGCCCGGGCAATCTACTACAACACGGAAGCAGGCCAGGAAATTCCGGAATCCCTGTATGTTGCCGTAGCGCAGGTACTGGCCTACATCTACCAGTTGGAACAGTACAAGCGGGGTCAGTTGGATCAGGCGCCAACCCTGGCGGATATAGAAGTGCCTGTGGAAATGGATCAGGAGTAGACTGTGTTTACGCAATTCAAATTGAGCAGCCTCGGTATTCCACTATTGCTGCTGTTGTTATTGGCGCTGATGACCGTTCGCGTTCCGCCAATGTTGTTGGACGTATCCTTCACCTTCAACATCACCCTGGCCCTGGTGGTTTTGCTGGTCAGTGTCTATGTCATGAAGCCGCTAGACTTCGCGGCTTTTCCCTCAATACTGCTGGTTGCCACGTTGCTCCGTCTGGCTTTGAATGTTGCCTCAACCCGGGTGGTCCTGCTTGACGGGCACAGCGGTGGGGCGGCAGCCGGTCAGGTGATCGAATCTTTTGGCGCGGTGCTTGTGGGCGGCAACTACGTGGTTGGCCTGGTGGTATTTATCATTCTGGTCATTATCAATTTTGTGGTGGTCACCAAGGGTGCCGGGAGAATTTCCGAGGTGAGCGCACGGTTTACATTGGATGCCATGCCCGGCAAGCAGATGGCCATTGACGCGGACCTGAATGCGGGCATTCTCGACCAGGAACAGGCCAAGGCCCGGCGCGAAGAAGTTGCCCAGGAAGCGGACTTTTACGGATCCATGGATGGTGCCAGCAAATTTGTACGCGGCGATGCGGTGGCCGGTATCCTTATTTTGATTATCAACATTGTCGGCGGCCTGACCATTGGGATGTCCCAACACAATCTGGACTTTAATCAGGCCCTGGAAAATTACACCCTGTTGACCATTGGTGATGGTCTGGTTGCGCAAATCCCTTCGCTGTTGTTGTCCACGGCTGCGGCAATTATTGTCACCCGGGTCAACAGCGCCCAGGACATGGGTGAGCAGGTCATGCAGCAGATGTTTGGGGAACCCAAGGCTCTGGCCATCGCCTCCGGCATCCTGTTGGCGCTGGGTATGGTTCCGGGGATGCCTCATGGCGTTTTTCTGACACTGGGTGTGGCGGCGGCTGGTGCATCCTGG
Organism: Pseudomonadales bacterium; assembly: GCA_028280225.1. Lineage (GTDB taxonomy): Bacteria > Pseudomonadota > Gammaproteobacteria > Pseudomonadales > Azotimanducaceae > UBA4421. The sequence goes on from JANQMF010000021.1 coordinate 41,948, forward strand.
ATGCTTAAACAGCGCAACAACGCAGCCCAACCCGATGAAGACGACAATCTGGTTGAGGAGGTGATTGAGCCGGAGCGGCAGGATGTAAGCTGGGACGATGTGACTCCAGTGGATACCCTGGGTTTGGAAGTTGGTTATAAGTTGATCCCGCTGGTGGACAAAAACCAATCCGGGGAATTACTTAGCCGCATTCGCGGGGTACGCAAAAAATTATCTCAGGACCTGGGTTTTCTGGTACCAACCATACATATTCGGGACAATCTGGACCTGTTACCCAATATGTACCGGTTTTCCCTGATGGGGGTTAGCGTAGGTGAGGCGGAAATACACCCGGATAAATTTCTTGCCATTGATCCCGGAGAAGTATTTGGCACCTTGAACGGTATTGCCACTCAGGATCCGGCTTTTGGTCTGCCGGCAATCTGGATTGACGAACAAGACAAGGATAATGCGCAAACCCTGGGTTATACCGTGGTGGATGCCAGTACCGTGGTGGCCACCCACGTGAATCAAATTATGTTGGATAGTGCCGCAGACTTGTTGGGGCACGATGAGGTGCAGCATCTTGTGGATTTGTTGGCAGGATCCTCACCTAAACTGGCTGAGCAGTTGGTGCCCGGCGCAATCAGCTTGTCGGGTCTGCTTAAGGTTTTGCAAAGCCTGTTAAAAGAGAAGATTCCAATCAAGGATTTGCGCTCCATTGCAGAATGCCTGGCAGACGGCAGTGCATCCAATCTTTCCATAGAAGACCAAACTAATCTGGTCCGCAGTCACCTTGGGCGCATGATTGTGCAGAATATTTACGGCAATGAGGCATCTTTAGAAGTCATCACCTTGGACCCTGAATTAGAACAGCTTTTGCTCCAGGCGAAGTCACAGGGTGGTACCGACAGCCCGGTGATCGAACCCAGCATGGCGGAACAACTGCAGACCTCAGTCATTGATATAGCTGAACAGAGAGAAATAGCCGGTAAACCTGCGGTGTTGCTGGTATCTGCGGGCATACGCGGCCTGCTGGCCCGGTTTGTGCGCTTGTCCAAGGCTGTGGTGCATGTGCTGGCTTATGACGAAATACCGGATAACAAACAAATCACCGTAGTTTCGACCATTGGGCGATCCGCATCTGCGTAGTGGAGACAAATAGAGGAACCAGTATGAGCATTTCACAACGTACACATTCAGAACCCGGTAAAGATCAGGGCACACAATTGTTCCGCGGTGGCACCACCCGGGAAGCGCTGAATCAGGTCAGGCGCGAACTTGGCGCGGATGCCATTATTTTGAAGCAGGTCGAAACCGCTGAAGGGGTAACCATCGAAGCCTGTCTGGAGATGCCGGAGCCTGAAGCCATTCCCGTATTAAATGAGGCTGTGGCTGAACCGGGGCAGAACCTGTTTACCGTTCTTGCCGAGGAGCCGGACGATGTTGTTAAGCCGCAGATTCAAACCGGTGGTTCACGCAATGTGGGCTGGCGGGCCCAGGGCCGCGCTCAGGGATACAGCGATGCTGTCCTGGAGGACTTTGCCTTTTGTAAAGATCTTAACGAGCTGCGCCGGCAGGTGATACAGCGTATGGACTACTTTGATCACCCGGTTGAAGAACTGACGGGTTGTTACCGTTTTGTGGGTGCGGCGGGCAGCGGCAAGACCACTGCGCTGATAAAGGTATTGCTGGCCTGGGTTGTGCACAACCAGCCGGAGCGGGTAGCTGTGGTGTCTACAGACCGGGATCGGTTGGGGTCCACGGAGAGTCTGCAACTGGCGACGCAGATGCTGGGCGTGCAACTGACAGAATGTGATCCCGGCGGGTTAGCCGCACAACTTGAGCGGTTACGGGACAAGTCCCTGATCCTGGTGGACAGTCCTGCCGTCCAGCTTGGCTGTGCCGGGAATACCGGTAGGCCCAACAACAACCAGCCGGATGGTAACGGACTCCCGGCGGACATCCAGGGCGTCAAGGACGTGTGGGTGGTATCCGTGCTTCACAACCTGCCCCACGTGGTTGCCCAGCAGGCGTTGCTGGGCCGCCTGCATGGCCTGATTGTCAGCCATGTGGATCAGCTTTTATCCCCGGATGAGTGGCTGAATCACATTTACAGGTCACGTATTCCGTTAGTGTGTATGAATGGCAATGATGAAATTACGGCTGCCCTGGTTAAAGCCCGGGTTGACTGTGTCATGGATATTTTTGCCCCGCAAACGGTCAGTCAGCAGAGTGTGAGTGTCAATAAACTGGCGGTAACAGCTTAAATTTACCGCAGTATTCCGGCGGTTTAGCAAATGATCCATTTGACCGTTGCGGCTGACGGTCTATGGTTCATAAAGAACCCAAAATGTAAGTCAGGAACGCGGTACGCGGCCACTACAGAGGTACAGTATGGAGCAAGCAATCACAAAACCCATTCAAGTTGTGGCCATCACAGGCGGGAAGGGCGGTGTGGGTAAAACCAATGTCAGCGTAAACCTGGGTCTGGCGCTTACTCATCTGGGGCGGCGGGTTACCTTGTTGGATGCTGACCTGGGTCTGGCCAATGTGGATGTATTGCTGGGTCTGAAGCCTCGCCATACCTTAAAAGATGTGTTGGATGCGACCTGCGGCATGCGCGATGTTGTGGTGAGCGGTCCACAGGAGTTAAAGGTGGTACCGGCTGCTTCGGGTCTGCAGGAGATGGTTAAGCTGGGTCCGCGGGAACATGCCGGGCTGATCAATGCGTTTTCCGAAATTGCACACAATATGGATGTTCTATTGATTGATACCGCCGCGGGTATTTCCGACGAGGTGGTTAACTTCTTATGTGCCGCCCAGGAAGTTGTGGTGGTGGTCTGTAACGAACCCACGTCCATTACCGATGCTTATGCCCTGATCAAAATACTGAATCAGCAATACGGCCTCAGTAAAATCCGAATTGTGGCCAATATGGTCCGGGATGAAAGTGACGCGGAGGTGGTGTTTTCAAAAATTCAAAACGTCACGGACCGTTTTCTGGATGTTTCTCTTTTACTGGCGGGTTGGGTACCCCAGGATGAGCAACTCAGGCGGGCGGTGCAAAAACAGAAGGCTGTGGTTGAACTGTATCCCAGCAGCAAATCAGCAGCGGCATTTAAGCGTCTGGCGGAAGAAGTAGACAGCTGGCCAATTCCCACCATTCCTACCGGCCACCTTGAATTTTTTGTTGAACGCCTGGTAGCGGACTATCCCCTGCACTGAGACGCTAATGAATTCAGGAGTTGCCGCTTACAACGAATTGGCTAACCGTAATATTACGGTAGAGAAGTATGGCTATCTGGTAAAGCGGATAGCCCACCACTTGATGGCGCGGCTGCCTGATAGCGTGCAACTGGATGACTTGTTGCAAGCCGGCATGATTGGCCTCATAGAATCAGTGGCCAAATATGACGCCAGCAAGGGTGCAAGTTTTGAGACCTACGCCGGCATTCGCATCCGCGGCGCCATGCTGGATGAAATGCGCAGGGGTGATTGGGCACCACGTTCGGTTCACCGCAATGCCAGGCGTGTCACCGAAGCCATTAAGTCAGTTGAACACCTTACAGGTCGGACCGCATCTGATCGAGAGATTGCCCAGGCCATGGACGTGCCCATACACGAGTACTACAGCATCCTGGATGATGCGGCCAATTGCCGTCTGGTCAGCTTTGAACAGGTTAATGAAAGTGAAGACTCAGGTATTTTGCCGAACTTTGAAGAAGGGGATCACGGGGCTGAGTTCAGTCAATTGAAACAGCGGCTGATAGAAGCCATAGCCAAGTTACCGGAACGCGAACGGCTGGTGATTGCCCTGTACTATGACGAAGAACTTAACCTGAAAGAAATTGGTGCCATCCTGGAAGTCAGTGAATCCCGGGTCAGCCAGATTCTCAGCCAGGCGACAGTGCGTGTGCGCAGCTATGTGACGGACTGGATGAACCCCTGACATGGACATTTACGCGCTCATTGGCCTGTTTATCGCCTTTGCCGCAGTGTTGACCGGTAACGCGCTGGAGGGTGGTCAGCTTGCCTCGCTAATCGACGGCCCCGCTCTGATTATTGTCCTTGGCGGGACCCTTGGCGCCGTGATTTTGCAGACCCCCATGCAGCGCTTTTTGCGCGCCTGTGCGTTAAGCAAATGGGTGATTTTGCCACCGGCGGGAGACACCGGGCATGATATTGAGCGTCTGTCTGCCTGGAGCAAAATTGCCCGCCGCGAGGGTTTGCTTGGTCTGGAGAATTTATTGGATACCTTGGACGACCCGTTTCAGCGCAAGGGCCTGGAATTGGTCATCGACGGTGTTGAGCCTGCAACCGTCCGCCGCCTGATGGAAACCGAAAGCAATACCCGCATCGACGGCGACCTGGCTGCCGCCCAGGTGTTTAAAAGTATGGGCGGTTATGCACCAACCATAGGCATTCTGGGTGCGGTGATTGGTCTCATTCAAGTGATGGGTAACCTGGCGGATCCCGATCAGTTGGGGCAGGGCATTGCCACTGCCTTTGTTGCCACCATATACGGGGTTGGGTTTGCCAACCTGGTATTTTTACCGGTGGCGGACCGGCTGCGTAGTCTGATCCTGCGCGCTGCTAACGCTGATGACCTGTTTATTGAAGGGCTGATTGCCATTGCTGAAGGTGAACACCCCAGAGGGGTGGAAATTCGTTTGCGCGGCATTGCCGCAACAGGATAACGCCCATGCGCCGCCCGCTGCTTGAGGAAGAGGATGATGCGGACCGCTGGATGGTTTCTTACGCGGACTTTATCACCCTGTTGTTTGGTTTCTTTGTGGTGATGTATGCCATTTCTTCGGTCAACGACGAAAAATACCGGGTCCTCAGCGCAACCTTGCAAAAAGCTTTTGCGGTGGACGCTGCAAGTCTAAAACCCATTCAGGTGGGTGAACCCAATCTGGTGGCATCCCCCCATGTGGTAGATCTGCCGGACAGTCATGCTTACGCTGATCAAGCGGAAGGAGATACCTTCATCAGCGACCCCCTGGACAATGCAGCTTCCTTGCTGGGGGGCTTTGCGGCTCAGGAAGGGATATCCGTCCACAGTAACAACGAGTGGCTGGAATTGAATGTGGCGACCGGTCTTTTGTTTGCGCCGGGCACAGCACAACTGAACGAAGGGGCAAAAACACTCCTGGGTCCAGCCCTGGACCTTATACAAAGTACCGACAATCCCATCACTATTGAAGGTTATACGGACAATATCCCCAGTGAGTCGGCTCAATTTCCTTCCAACTGGACGTTGTCTTCGGCGCGCGCCTCCGCCGTGGCCAGTTACTTTGTAGGCCGGGGTATACGGGCTGAACGGATTGCAGCGGTAGGTTATGGCGAAAACCATCCGGTGGAAACCAACGCCACACCGGCTGGGCGGGCGGCAAACCGCCGTGTTGTGCTGGTCATTGCCCGTCAGGCAGGCGGCGCCAGAAACCTGAATGCCTCGTCCAGCGCAACAGCTGTGGTTCGTCAAGCGGGTCCAGAGGAGCCTGCCCCGAAGCCGGTGCGCACACCGGACGGCGGCTTGCTGTTCAGCGCAGACTCCGCAACGGCGCCATAATCTGCCCCGGGGGCTGCGCCCAGCTACGGTTTTCTGGCGGTTTTTAAGAAAAGTTCTACACTTATTTTGACAGTGTGACGCACAGCCATTGGTAGATAGGAGGCAGATAAGATGACGTTTTTGACCCTCGGTTTGTTCCTGAGCGTTTGCGCCCTTTTGGGGGTGACCGTATACGTGCTTTTGCAGAACAAAGCGCAGCAAAAACGCATAGATACTTTACACGAGCAGCTTAACATATTTGTGGACACCTCTATCCATGTGGCTCGCTGCGTTGATCAGCTTGTCAGAAAAGACAGCCCGGAGCCGGCGCACCGTGCGGTGGCATCGCGTCGTTGGCTGGTCGCAGAAGCAAAACAGAGGTTAAGTGCGGGGACCGCCTTGGATGAAGTTGGGTTGACCCTGGGTTTGCAAAAAGACGAACTGCGCCTATTGGCCGTTGCCCAGGGCGTGTGATGTTGTATGTTTATGCACCGGACACATGCGCCCTGCAAATGTCGTGGATGCGCTGAATCATTGCGCGCAAACCGTTTCCTCTAGTGACTGACAAATGTGCCAGTAGCTCAAGCTCGGCAAACAATGCTTCAATGTCAAAGGCAAGAATCTCCGCGGGCTTCTTATGATTCAGCGCGGTTAAGACGATGCTGATCAGGCCGCGCACAATATAGGCGTCGCTGTCCATATGCAGGTGGACGTTATCGTCTTCCAGATGAAATGTAAGCCACACCTGACTTTGGCAGCCCCGGATCAAATTAGCATCAACCTTGTCCTCTTGAGGGAGATCCTCTAACTCTTTTCCCAGATCGATGACAAACCGGTATTTGTCTTCCCAATCGTCAAAAAACTCGAAGGTTTCCCTGAGCTCTTCAATATCCATGAAGGCTAAAACACACCCAGCTCAAGCTGGGCCTCTTCGCTCATCATGTCCCGGGACCAGGGTGGGTCGAAGACCAGGTCCACTTCTACAGATTCCACGTTGGGTACAGTTTTAATCCGTTCCTTAACTTCTTCCACCAGCACGGGGCCCATGCCGCAACCCGGGGCGGTCAGGGTCATGTCGATGTGGACGTGACCTTGATTAATCTCTACCCGGTATATCAGTCCTAATTCAGCAATGTTTACAGGGATTTCAGGATCATAAACGCTGCGCAAGGCAATCCACACGTGCGCTTCGTCAACATTTTTGGACGGTGTGCCGGGAAACTCCAGAGCTTCCACGGGTAACCCCAAAGCGTCGGCATCTGCACCGGCAATGCGCGCCATATTGCCCTCAATCACAACGGTAAAGGTACCGCCCAGGCTTTGGGTCAGGGTAACAAAGGTGCCTGCCGGGATGGTGACAGGGTCGCCGGTAGGCACCAGGCGGGCCTTACATTCGCGCACAATGGTGACAATTCTTCTTTCCATACGGCCAGTGTATCAGGCTGAGTGGCCCACGTCGGTGCCAAGTTCTCCGGGATCGAGGTCCTGCTCGGACGGCGCGCCGCCAACGGCAAAACTTTCGCCACAGCCGCAGTAACTGGTCGCTTTCGGGTTTTTGAAAACCAGGGCTGAATTGAGCCCTTCGGTAATCATGTCAACTTCCGTGCCGCTGACCATCTCCAAATCCGTTTTGCTCACACACACGGCCACGTCGTTGGCAAACTCATGAACAATGTCGTTTGACGCCGGCTTTTCGAGAAAATCAAGCATGTACATATAGCCGTTACAGCCGCTTTCTTTAACGCCTAAACGCAGATACTTAGCCTGGGTGAGATCAAGCTGTTTACGTATATGATGATTGGCACTTTCGGAAAGGCTGATATTTGCTGTGTTTGTAGTCATGTCAATGCCTCAATGTGCAAGTTAAGGTGCATGCCGGATGTAAGGGTTTCACAGAAAAGTGCTCGCTTTTTCCACACCCTGGATCAACCGTTCAACGTCGTCCTCATTACTGTACAGGCTGAAAGATGCCCGGATCGTACCCGGAACGCCCAGGGCTGACATCAGGGGCATGGTGCAATGATGGCCGGTGCGAACGGCAATACCCTGCTGGTCTAACAGAGTGCCTACATCGTGGGGGTGGGCGCCGTCCAGTAGAAAGGAGATCACCGCCCGGCGTTGTGCCGGTTCACCCACTAAACGCACTCCGGGAATTTGTTTGAGGCGGCGCAGTGCCTTGTTGATCAACTCATCCTCATACCGCACCAGGCTATCCCGGTCGATCTGGGATAAATAGGACATCGCTGCACCCAGACCCACCGCACCGGCAATATTGGGCGTACCCGCTTCATATTTGTAAGGTGGCTTTTGATAGGTGCTGTGGGTGAGGGTGACGTGCTCGATCATTTCGCCGCCCCCTTGCCAGGGCGGCAGGCGCTCCAGGTGTTCCAAACGTCCGTAGAGTACGCCAATCCCGGTAGGACCATACATCTTATGTGCGGAAAACGCGTAAAAGTCGCATGCTAAATCTTGTACGTCTATGGCTTCGTGCAACGCTGCCTGGGCGCCGTCTATGACGGTAATGGCGTTGGCCTGTTTGGCCATGGTCATTATGTGGTTAAGAGGATTAACAGTGCCCAGGGCGTTGGAGACATGATTACAGGCCACAATACGGGTGTGTGGACCCAACTTATTCGCAAAGTCGGACAGGTCGAGGTCGCCGTTGGCCAGCACGTCAACGGCAATTAACTTGGCCCCGGTGCGGGCCGCTAACATTTGCCAGGGTACAATGTTGGAATGATGCTCCAGGGTGGTGAGCAGAATTTCATCCCCCGGCTGCAGTTCCGCCTGCATGATATTGGCTACCAGATTGATGGCTTCGGTGGTGCCCCGGGTCATAATGATTTCCGCGGGGGACTCAGCGTTGATAAATTGAGCCGCTTGTTTGCGCGCGTCTTCCAGCAAAGTGGTGGCTTCTTCCGCCAGAAAATGGGCGGCCCGATGAACGTTGGCATTGTGCCGGGTGTAGTAATCACTGATGGCCTTGATGACCACATCGGGCTTTTGGGTGGTAGCTGCGCTGTCCAGATAGACCAGAGGTTGGCCCTTGTGCACTCTGGACAAGATAGGGAAGTCTGCACGGATACTGCTCATGGGCCTACCATCCGTTCACTCAGGTGGGCGAAGGTTGCCATGGCCGTTTCCGCCAGTGCTCCCTGACTTGCCGTATTGAGGAAGGCTGTGCTTAACAGCTGTTTGGCCAGGTCCGGGTTGATGCCGCGGCTGGCACAGTAGAACAGGTGGTTTTCGTCGAGTTGACCCACCGTGGCCCCATGACTGCATTGAACATCGTCGGTATAAATTTCCAATTCCGGTTTAGTGTTAATGTTGGCTTGTTGCGCCACCCCAAGATTCTTGTTGCTCAGGTGGGCTTGCACCCCCGGGCAATGTGCGTGGATATGAATGCGTCCGTTAAAGGTGACATTGGCGGCCTGCCCGGCGATATTGTGCACCGTTTGCCGGCTGGTGGAATGAGGGGCGGTGTGTTGTACGGTGATCTGCTGATCAAGGTGCGCCTTTTCAGGGACCAGGCTGGCTGACAGGAGTTGAGCGTGGGCACCGGGTCCGGCGCAATTAATGTGAATATTCTGACGGTGGGTGGCGGCACCAACACTGTGATTCTGCAACGTATAAACCGCATCCCGGGCCAGATGCACTTGCAGATGACGGAACAGGATTTGCCCATCCTGTTCCTGATCCCAGCCCAGATTATTGCGCGCGTGGATGACACGGCTGGAGGCTTCCTGCTGCAACCACAGACAATGTTGGTGGGATTTGCTCAGGGTGTCAGCCTGCTGTTCCAGAATCTTTAGATCCACGTTTTCGGCAACACGAATAAATACCGGCAGGCTTTGCCCGGTATGTTCGAGTACAAGGCAGGCGTCCGGTGTTTTGGTAACGTATATGTAGTCGATGGCTCCGGCTTGCAAAAGCAGGTTAACCACTTCCGGTGCATCTTCAATCAGGCTGCCAAAGTCGGTGCTGCTGAGGAAATTCTGGGTTGCATCCGTCAGTCGTTGTACCTGTATACCACCGGGGATGTCCACCAGGCAGGAGGATTGATTGCTGGCATCCTGGCGGCTGAGCCCGGCCAGGAGTTTATCAACCTTGGTGTACTTCCAGCGCTCTTTATGCGCCTGGCTTTGCTGTGCCCGGGCCAGGGCTGTTTGCAGTTCATCATAGCTTTTACCGCTCAACCAGGCTGGGGTGTTGACGGGTGCTTCTAGGTCAGCCACGCGTAACCCTTTTCTTCCAGTTCCAGCGCCAGGGTTTTGTCGCCGGATTGGACAATTTTACCATCCGCCAGAACATGGACAAAATCCGGCTGAATATGATCTAACAAGCGCTGATAGTGGGTTACAAGAATAACCGCATTGTCCTGACTACGAAATTTGTTAACCCCATTGGCGACCACCTGCAGGGCGTCGATGTCAAGGCCGGAATCTGTTTCGTCCAGCACCGCCAGCGTAGGTTCCAATAGCAACATTTGCAGAATTTCGTTGCGCTTTTTTTCTCCGCCGCTGAAACCTTCGTTAACGCCGCGTTTTAAAAATTCCGGGTTCAAGTCTAACGACTTGGCCAATTCCCGTGCCTGTTTGATGATACCGGCGGCGTTCGGCTGGTTGCCGCCTTTGGCGTGAGCGTGAGATTCCAGGGCTGCTTTCAAAAATTCCATATTGCTTACACCGGGGATTTCCACGGGATATTGAAAGGCCAGGAATATGCCTGCTACGGCACGTTCGTGAGCTTCCTGATCCGCAATATCCATGTCCTGGAAGGTGACGCTGCCCGACGTCACTTGATACCCTGGACGTCCGGCCAACACGTTTGCCAGGGTAGACTTACCGGACCCGTTGGGCCCCATGATGGCGTGCACCTCACCGGCATTCACTTGCAGAGACAAACCTTTGAGGATGGGTTGTCCGGCCACCTCAGCGTGCAGGTTGCTGATATTGAGGATACTCATCCCACGGCACCTTCTAAACTGACCTCAAGCAGCTTGCCCGCTTCGACGGCAAATTCCATGGGCAACTCGCGAAAAACTTCTTTGCAAAAGCCGTTAACAATCATGCTCACTGCTTTTTCCGGATCGATGCCCCGTTGTTGGCAGGCAAAAAGCTGGTCGTCACTGACCTTGGAGGTGGTGGCCTCATGTTCAACAACGGCATTGGGTTGCTTGTTTTCGATATATGGGAAGGTGTGTGCGCCGCAGGTGTCCCCAATTAACAGGGAATCGCATTGGGTGAAGTTGCGCGCATGGTTTGCCGTAGGAGAAAATCGGACTAAACCCCGGTAGGTGTTCTGGCTGCGTCCGGTGCTGATGCCCTTGGAGATGATGGTGCTTTTGGTGTTGTTGCCCAGGTGAATCATCTTGGTGCCGGTATCCGCCTGCTGCACGTTGTTGGTTAATGCCACCGAATAAAATTCCCCAACCGAGTGATCTCCCCTGAGGATGACGCTGGGATATTTCCAGGTTATGGCAGAACCCGTTTCCACCTGGGTCCAGGAGATTTTTGCCCGGGGCCCGCCACACAGACCGCGCTTGGTGACAAAGTTATAGATGCCCCCCTTACCGTTTTCGTCTCCCGGATACCAGTTTTGCACCGTTGAATATTTGATTTCCGCATCACCCAGGGCAACCAGCTCAACAACCGCCGCATGGAGTTGATTTTCGTCACGCATGGGTGCGGTACATCCTTCCAGATAGCTGACGTGGCTACCCTCGTCAGCCACAATCAGCGTGCGCTCAAACTGGCCGGTGTTGCGTTCGTTGATGCGGAAGTAGGTGGACAGTTCCATGGGACAGCGCACCCCCTTGGGAATGTAGACAAAGGAGCCGTCGCTGAACACGGCGGAGTTCAGTGCTGCATAAAAGTTGTCGCGTTGGGGCACCACCGATCCAAGATACTTCCGCACCAGTTCGGGATGGCTGTGGACCGCTTCGGAAATGGGGCAGAAAATCACCCCGGCCTCCGCCAGCTTGTCACGGAAGGTTGTTGCAATGGAAACACTGTCGAAAACCGCATCAACGGCAACATTGGGATTACTTTTCACAACTCCGGCCAGGGCTTCCTGTTCGTGCAGTGGAATACCCAGTTTCTCGTAGGTCCTTAGCAGTTCCGGGTCTACCTCTTCCAGAGACTGCGGCCCATCCGCCTGGCTTTTAGGGGCGGAGTAGTAAGATATTTTGTCGAACTCCACCGGTGGAAAATGAACGTGTGCCCACACGGGTTCCGGCATCTCCCGCCACAAGGCATAGGCTTGCAGACGCCAGTCGGTAAGCCACTGGGGTTCGTTCTTCTTGGCTGAAATAAACCGCACAACATCCGGATCAAGACCGGGAGGCAGTGTCTCAGATTCTATTTGGGTGACAAATCCGGCTTGATATTCAGCATTTGCACCGACCAATTCGTCAACAGATTGGCTCACAAAAAATCCCTATGTTAGCTTATTGCGTTTGCTTGCTGCGCTACGTCTTACGTTACGCTCTAAATTACGACCACTACGTTTACATGGTTTATAACATCTGGCCCCATCCGAACCGGATTGAACCGGCTCAAGAGGTCAGCCACCGCACCTGCGTATGCGGAAGACGAATTATAGTCGCATCCTAATACCCGAGTAAATTAGTCGGGTATTTTCTTTAAAGAAATTTCAGGCAGAAATAACCGAGAACTTAATACGAATTTAATAAGAATAAAGGAGAACCCCAAACCGATGCCCAAGCTGCAAAGGATGCCGGAACCCAATGTTGAGTATGCTTACGGCATATATTTGCTGACGAGCAAACACCGGCTGATCAAGACCATGCGCAAGCGTTACCAACCGTCAATTCATGGCCACAAGGCCTGGGGTGCGGGTTTCCTGCTGATGGACTATATCAGTCACAATGGCCTGGCCAGGGGCCGCCAGGGCATGGAGATTGGCTGTGGCTGGGGCGGCGTTTCAGTTTATTGTGCAAAACAATTTCGCACGAAGATGACCGCGGTGGACCTGGATCCGGCGGTGTTTCCTTACGTGGGTGTGCTGGCTGAGTTAAATGACGTAAAGGTTAAACCGAAACAGGCTGATTTCAGCAAACTTAAAGGGGCTGAATTGGGTAAACACCAATATATTCTGGGCAGCGATATCTGCTTTTGGGATTCCCTGGTTAAACCGCTGGCCCGCCTGGTCAACCGCGCTTTGGACAATGGCACCAAGCGGGTCATTATTTCCGATCCGGGGCGGCCCACCTTTTATGAGCTTTGCGATATGGTGTCCAAAAAGCACAAAACCAGGCTCCAAGAGTGGTATGCCAGTGAACCGGATCGTTATGAAGGGGAGATATTAGAAGTTAAAGCCTAATATTAACAATATGTTATGCATCATTCTGAACAAATTGCTTTAATTGATCCGCCAGGCTGGAACACGCTGAATTCTGCACCCGGGCAATGATTGGAATGGGCACCACAATGGCCGGCATATAGCTGGTACCCGCTGCGTCGGAACTGACCCGGCCTGCGGTTCTGGCGGTGTGCGCATCCCATACGGACGCTTCGTAAGACGAGTCCTTTTCCCAGGTGAGAAAGCCAAAACACCCGCCACCGCCCGGTGAGATGCTGCATGACATGGAGCCGGCCTGGGCGGTTTGCTGGGTGGAACCCTCCAACCAGATTAAGTACTTCAAACCAATTTCCCGCAGCCGCTGTGCCAATATGGGCTGTTGCAGGAGTTCGGGCAGTTCATTGGTATTCAAAGGCGCGGTGCGCGGTTCAAACCAGGGAAACATGGCATCCACGAACTCCTGTTCCGAGATTACCTGCACACCGTTGCCTCCGCCGGCAACTTTCCTGGATACACAATCGATAAAATCGAGTTCCGCCTCCGCTTGGCTGGGCCGATTGCGCCGTCCAAGGACCACAATGGAGTCGCCTTCTCCCATGCTTGTGGCGGTTTCGCGTATCTGTTCCACGGTGGCGGTGACACAACCGCTCAGCGCAGTGACGGCGAGGATACCGCTTATCGTTGGCCAAATTTTCATGTTGCACCTGTGGCTGCATCAGCAGCAATATTCTCGTTATTCAACACATTTGTTGGATCTGGTGACGTGTCACCACCGCTGTCCTCACCCACCGTGGACGGTGCAGCGGGGTCTGGCGTGGCGGGTGTTGCAGCCGCAGGGGCAGCAGCAGGGGCCGCGGCGGCAGCAGTCTGAGCCGCCGGGGCGGCAGGTTGCGGCGGCACCAGCGGTTTGCCGGCGGCGAGCCACTGGCTGACCATGGTTTCACGGGTGAAATTAATGCTGAAGAAAGCCATGGCATCCCGGCAGGCAGCCAAGGCAGCTTCTTCCAGGCCGGTGGATTTGGAGCCATGGTCTTTCTGGCTGGCCTTTCCATAAGCGGGCAGAGTCCAGTTACCAATGAGGTTACCTTCGCGGTCGAACAGTTGAAATTGATAGCGGATCCAGATTTCGTAGTAATCGGACCGGGTTTGACTGGGTAATGAAAACTGTAACTCGGCAATGTTTGGCTTTAACACCCCATCCAGATGGGGTGCTCTATTTTCACTAACAAATTCGTAGCCTTCGAATACACCCATGGCCAGATTGTTAAACAGGTCCTTTTGCGCGGGGCCAACGGCCACCTCAAAATCGCCTTTCTTTTCGATGGTTTCTTTGTGTATGTAGCTGGTGAGGGTATCGTCCAGGTGAATACCCAGACGCACCGGGGCTTTTTGCATAACCGGAACCGGAAAACGGCTGGTTTCAATTTCTAAATGGGCGGTACCGGCACAGCCGCCAAGCAGAACAAGCGATACCAGCACAGGGGCGGTGACACGGACCATTATTGATTCTCCGCCAGGCCAACAAAACTGCCGTCGTTACGATACGCCAACTCGCGCATCAGCGCCGCAAAGCGGTATACACGATTATTCGGGCGGTCCAGGTAGACGGGAAATCCCACGGCGTGTATGCGGACCCGCCGGCGGCCGGTTTCGTCTGCAAGATTAACTTGATCCACGGCTTCTATGACTTCCTCTATTGAGTTGCCTGTATAGTCGTCCCCGAATACATAGATGCTAATACGTTTATCCTCGTCGTAGTAGGTATTTATTGCTTCTGTAATACCCTCTACGGGGCTTGAGTTGCTGAACGGGCTCCAGCTTTGCAGCGTGGTGATGATGGAATTGCGCAGGGCGGGGGTGTCTTCAATCCACTGGCCCTGGAACCGGCTGAACATATAGTCACCCATATCGTTCATGACTTGAATACCCTTAACACGGGGGTAAATAGACAGGGTTTCGCTGACCTTGCGTACCACCTGGGGCCAGGCGATGCTCTGCATGCTGCCGGAGGTGTCGATGACAAAAATAATGTACTCAGAATCCACCGCGATACCCCCCACCAAACCTGAAGAACGCTTAAAATCCAGCCCCAGCAGGCGCTGCATCTCGTCGGTCAGGGATTGTTTGGCGGCAGCCAGTTGCAGATTTTGTATGGAAGTTTCCTTCTGGGTTTCGCTCAAGTTGTCGAATTGCCCCAGAATCCGCGTTAACTGCCGCTGCAATTGGGCAAGCTGCTCCAGTTTGTCTTCCAGGTCGCCCTCAGTGTCGTTCAACTGACGCCGCAACTCGGTAATCTGGCCACGAATCTCATACAGGGCTTGTTCCCGCTGGGCAACCTGACCCTGTAAGTTAACCTGAGTTTTTTCCAGCAGGATAGGTTGTACGGTTTTGGTGATCATCAGCAGCAGGATAATGGCGCCAAAACCACAACAGATGACGTCCAGAAAGGAGACGCTGAATTCTTCAATGCCTCTGCGATTACGCATTACGGCCAATCCCAGGATGGCGAAATGAACGCCCCGCCGGTCACCCTGGCCAGGTTCCAATAGGCCGCTGAAGCCAGGGGATCACCTTCCATGGGAAACATGATGACGTTGACGGGGATTTGTTTGGGTAGGCGATCGATGGCATCACTGAACAATTCCAGGCGGCGCCCGCCGGTGACCGTGGCTGCCCGGGGCGGGTTTTCGCCCTGGGTGGGCAGGCCGTCGGTGATCAGATAAACATTGTCCGGTATGGGTGATAGCTGGCGCACCGCCAACATCAGGTTGACCAGGCTTGAGCCGCCGGTGGGAAATTGAGTTTTCAGTTCGCTGACCGCCTGATTGAGCTGCTGGCCGTCGTGCATGGGCAGCCAGTCCATATCCGCCGTGGGGACCAGGGACTGGGTTTGTTCAGCAAAACCATATAACTGAAACTCTGCATCCAGGGGAAGCTGGGCGGCCAGCCATTCCACGGTGCGCACGGCCCGTTGCCATTTGGGTGCGGCGCGTTTTTGTTGTTCACTCATGTTGCGCCGGCGCAGCACGTTGACGATGGTATCGTCTAACATACTGGCCGAGGTATCCACGGCAATGACAATGTTGCGCCCACCCACCTTCATGCCGGTCAGATATTGCCGATCCCCTTCACCTTGAAACGCACGGACTTGATTGCCATCCTGAGCATCCTTTTGTGCCTGGAGAATTTCCACTTCCCGGGTGCGGGTTTCTATGTCCGAGGTCAGTGCTTGCAGACTTTCAATTTGCGCGGTGGATGCTTCCTCAAGCTCTTTGAGGCTCAAGACTTTTTCCTCCAGGGTCTGTTCGGTCGAAGCCAGCTGCTGGTCAGAATTTTCCACCCGCGCATCCACCTGATTCATGACTTCGATCAGCTCAAACAGCTCTTTTTCGCCCTGTTGGACCTGGTAATCCAGCATGCGGATTTCCGCCAGAAGGTCGGTATTAACCACCTTATGGTCTTCGTTACTGTCGTGGTTGATAATCAGAAAAATGAGCACCACGGCGCCAAAGCCACAGGACATCACATCTAAAAAAGAAAGGGAAAAAACACTGATGCGACGACTTCTGGCCATGGTTTACCCCTAGTCCACAACAATGGCCATGTAGATCTGCCCGCCAATTTTGATCTCGTCACCGGCTTGCAGGTCATTGAGGTTGGTGTCGGCGAATTTTGCGTCGGTTAACGGGTATGCATGCGCGCCGTTTAACAAATGGGTACACGGTATGCTGGCGGGTGAGGGGGTCTGGGCCGGCGGGGTGGCGGTGGCGGAAACGGCACAGGATTGAATGCGCGAGACCTGCCCCGGTGTGAGCCGGGACGTCAGCCGCGCATAGCTGGTGGTTGCGCCGGAGGTATCCAGGCGCATCACGGATACATCTTGTTGGCTGATCAGGTCCGCCAACCCCGGAATATGTTGACTGCGATTGGTGAGTGCAACAATGTCCCCGCTGTTAAGCTCCAGAGCAGACAGCCGCTGTCGTAATTTGTTGTGCAGATCTTTGTGGCTGACCTCAATCTGGCGTTCGGTACCGCCGTGTTCAATTTGCACCCGGGGCTGAATCTCGTTGTGGGTGCACCAGGCATAAACCTGGTTGAGCATCTGTTGTTCACACTCACCGCTGTGGGTGGGATCAAAACGGGTTTTGTGGACAAATTCGTCAGCAATCACATTCATCCAGCCGTCTATGATGCTGAGCAGACCAAGGCCGTCAAAGGTGCGGGTGGGCAGGCAGGATAGCGTCTGGTCATCGTGCACAATCTGGGTCAGGCTGAGGCGGTGCTGCTCGATATCCAACACGTGAAAGTTCCGGCCGTGGAGCAGCTCAAGGGTTTCGGAACGGCTCAAGTCGGCCAGTGCATGCGCCAGGGCAATGTCGACAAATCCGGCCACCGCAAGACCGGCCTCCTGACAGATGCCCATCAGCAAACCCAGTTGTTCGTTAGTCAAATACCCGGGTACACCCAGGGCGACAGGGTCTGTTGTGTTCACGTCAGCAGCCAGGCTGCGCAGGTGATGGTAAATAAGATCAGCGTGATTTTTTGCCGGACCCAAGTCACCGCTGAGTGGTTCTGCGCTTAAATTTGCCAGATAACGGTTGTTAAAGTTCTGTGGTCTGCGCCGCGCGGATTGCCAGGCCCGGTAACCAAATACCAGTTCATTGTTTTCGAACAAGGCGGCGGCGATTTCGGAAAAACTGATGCCGTGAGCTTCGTAGACGTTGAGCTGCCAGTCATTGTATTCGACTAACACTACGTGCTCCTCACCTGCAGATGCCGCAATAACCGGGTATCACAGTAGGTTTGCGTGTCCAGCACCAGCCGCTCCTGGATAAGCTGTAGCTGGTGCATAAGAAACATCAGCACAATGCTGATGACCAGCGCAATAAAGGTTGAGTTAAAAGCCACCCCCAAACTGGTGGTCACGCCGGCAATGTCGCCCTCAACCGCTCGATAAGCCTGGCCCAGGGCTTCGCCAATTCCCCGCACGGTGCCGATAAAACCAATGGACGGGATGGCCCATGCGATATAGCGCACCATGGACAGCTCGCTGTCCAGCCGGTCAGATTCCGCATCACAAACGGATTTAACCGCTTCGGAGACATCCTGAACATTCCGGGTGGACGAAAATCGATGCAGGGCGGCAAGCAGGGTGCGGGGCAGGAGTGCCTCACGCTGTTCTTCCGGCAGAGCCTGTATGGGCCGGGCGTGTTCCCGGGTATCTTCCGGCAGAATACTCATCCCTTCCGAAATCTGCATAAACTCTTCAGCCAGCAATCTGCGTTCACCCAGGGCGGTGCGCATTTTTAAACCCATAATCGCAATGGCCCAGAACATCAGGATAAAACAAGCTTCCTGTTCGTAGTCGCGCAGCACCACATACAGGGAACGGTCCTGCACAAAGGGTTCGCCGGAGGCCGCTAACTCTGCCTGTTGTTGCAGAATGACATCTGCGTTTGGCCGGATTAATGTCACGTAAACCAGGTGGACCAATATGATGGCGATGATCAACGCCCCAATCTGGTAAACCAGCTCAAACTGAAGATGTTTTTTCATAACTTATTCGATCTATTGTTCTTCGGTTGATGTCTTGCCCGCAGCCCGGTATCCATTTGCCGCCTTATATATCCACTGGGAATGAGACCGCAAAGTCTTCAGAAATTTCCTCACTCGGGATAAAAATATCGCCTTTCTTTTTATCCCGGATGACCTTAACCGGCGCGGGGTCATTTGTCGGCTGGTCTGTGTTGGAGTTTTCTTGCGGGGCTTTATTGTCCGCCTCCGCCGGAGCAGCATCCGCGGACAATACCCCGGTTCCCTGGGTGGCGGCTGCCGGCTGGCTCAGCGCGGTGCAGACAAGCAGCAGCAGGCACCCCAATACGCATCTGGTAACGATAGTCCGGGCTGTCCGGGGGGGGCAGACGGGGAAAATCGGGTGCATGGTCAGTTACTCCGCATTTCTGGCGAGTCGAAAGCCTACATCTGTTCGGGGATCAATACCGTAGTCCCGGAAAGAATACCGCAGTTCGGTGATGGTGCCATGCATCCAACTGGAATCACGTATCACCCGATACTCACCTTCACTGGGGCCGGTGGGGTTTTTTACAGGGTCTGCGCTGGGAATCTCATAGTAGTCGTTGGTCCACTCGGCAACGTTTCCACCCATGTCATACAAGCCCCGGGTATTAGCCTTATAGGTACCCACCGGCGCGGCTACCGAATAGTTATCGTTATAACCAAAAATAACCCGGCCAACCAGCGTGGAGGCGGCCCGGTCAGCAAAATTGGCAAACCGGTCCGGGGGTGGCAAGTGCTGCCCCCAGGGAAATCTCAGTTGGGGCATTGACGTTTCGCCCTGGCCCTTTGCTGCCGGTGTGTCTCCCTGTGTGCGGGCGGCCCAGGCCCATTCCGCTTCGGTGGGCAGGCGGTATCCCTTGGCGCCGGGATTGGTGCCCACAACCTTGCCAAATTCAATATTGTAAAACCGGGGCAGCTTGGCCGCTTCCGAAAGCCAGTTACAGTAGGCTGCCGCGTCGTGCCAACTGATGTTGACCACGGGCATATCGTCGTCGTTCAGGGAATTTTCCACAAATTTCAGCGAGTCGTGGCCACTGGCAAATTGCCTGAACTGGGCATTGGTCACCTCGTGGGTGCCCAGGTAAAACAACCGGTCCATGGACACTTCACGCAGGGTTTCGTTGGCGCGGCGTCCGGGTTCGCGGCGGGATGCACCCATGGTGAAATCAAAGGGCTGAAACAGTCTGAGCACTTGTCCACCAGGGCTGGTAATGGTTGGAGTCAGCGCCTTGAGCCGGGCTTGCGCAACGGTCAGCAGGCGCACCTTAACCTCCTGGGTGAGGCCTGCCTTAGGGGTGATGGATTGTTTGTAGCCGGCGTAGCCGTCCAAGCTGATTTCAATACTGTGGGCTTCGATGGGCAGCGAAACCGTTTGATTGGCGCTGCCGAGGAGGCGGCCGTTGACCTTAAGTTGTGCATCAGCGGGTTGGGTTACAAATACGACCTCACCAAGCTGGCGGGACAGATTGGCGTGAAGCTTTTTGACCTCACCCCGGGCCATGGTGCTGCGCTGGGAATAGGTGGTGTAGCCGTTGCGTATCACCGCAATCTGATGGTTTTGACCGGACTTTAAATCCAGGCTGATCGGGGTGCGCCCCATAAACTGGCCGTTGACCGTAACACCGGCGGCGGTGGGGGTGCTGGATATATGTAATTGAGCGTCCGCTTGCACCAGGGCGATTTTGTCCAGTGGCTGTTCGACACCCGCCTGGGCGAAGATACGCTGGGTATGGGTTTTGTAGCCATCCAGCTTAACTTGAATTTCCCGTTCTCCGGCCAGGGCTTCGACGATTGCCGGTGTCTGTCCTGCCGGGGTATCGTCGATAAAAATGTCTGCCCCCGGCGGAGTGCTGGCGACAGCCACCTCCGCCCAGTTGGGGTCCAGGGTAACTTCCGCGGTCTGGGTAATCTGCTTGCCCTCAATGTCCACCTGGATAGACCGCGGCAGATACCTTGGGTGACTGACGGTTAGATTATGTTGACCCGCCGGAAGTTGTATGGGTCCGGACTGCGGGGCGACGCTTGCCGCTGTTTCTGCTTCTGATAGAGACGGGTCGGCCGGATGCGAATCAACCAGATGAATTACAGCATCCCCGGGATTGACCTTAAGTTCCAAAAACCCCGGCAGCGGTGTAAAGACAAACCGCTGGCTTTGGTTACGTGCGCTGCCAACGCTAAATTCCGCCTCCAGGGGCTCATGCAGATCCGCCGTTGCGCGAATGGTGTAAGTGCCTTCCCGCAGCAGATAAACACCACCCAGTTCGAACGAAAAGCCGCCATCCACGGCCATGCTGTCCGCCTTGGGGGAGAAGTTGATTTGCACGCTTTTTGAGGTGAATAGAAACCAGAAGACAAACAGGACCAAAAGGATCGCAACACCGCCAAGATAGTGTCCAAGGGTAAATTTACGCCGGCGTACCTCACCGTCGCTGGGGGTAAATTTGACCGGCTCAATGGGGTTGTTTTGCTGGTTCACATCCGGAGTCATGGTGTATTGCCAAGCAGCCCGTTACAAACTTTCCGGGCAGGACAAGTCCACGGGTCTGATGCCGGGTAGTACTTCGATGGAAAGATAAATATCGCGGCAGCCGTCCTGGCTGCCGCGAATGGTATATTGCCCGGGTCTTAGGCTCAGGGTTTTGCGTTCAAAACGGCCCAGTTGGCCAACGTTGGACATGATAATTTCGGTGGCATTATCGGATACCAGAACAACGTCAACCGGATCACGGTACAGCACAATAAGGTTGTCCACGGTGGCTATGACGGCACGCATTTTAGGCCCCCGGTGTTCTAAAGTTCTGGCGTTTTCCAGGATGTCAACGGCCTCTAAATAGAGTTGTTGTCTAGACAATTTTTGCGGTTCAGAAGCGATTTTGTTGAGCAGTGTGCTGGAACGCAGGTGTGCCTTGGCGCTGCTTAGGCCGTTACTTGCAAACTGAATATTGTTGTCCATCTTCAGTACAGCCTCATAAGCCTCAATGGCCTGTTGCCATTCCTCGGCGGCAAGGGCCCGCTCCGCAACCTGCTGATGCTGTTTGATAACCGCCAGATCGTTTTCCTTGGCCAGTTGTGCCAGTCCACCCTTGGCGATGTCGTTGTCGGGTTCCAGCAGCAGGGCTGCGTTAAACGCTTTACGGGCGGCGTCAAAACGCCGCTGATTCAGATGTGCAAACCCCCGGCTTAAATGTTGGGCCACCTGATTTTTCGATTCTGCACGGGCTGCGTTTTGGCGCAGGGCAGCCAGTCCCCGGGTGGCGGGGTCAAGTTGTTCTATTTGTTGGTATACCGCAAGAGCCTGCTGCGGACGTTCACCCAGCTCGTGGTTTTTTGCGGTTCTGAGCAGGCTGACAATCTGCGGCAGTACCGATACGCGCTGCTTAAGTGCCAAGGCCTGGGTATCGTTAGCCTTAATGGCCAGGGCGCGTTCTATTTCCGTGGTTGCCCCGGGTATGTTCAGTTCATCAATATACCGGGTCGTTTGCGCCAGGTGCTGGTCAAAGAGTTGATTGCCGGCATCAATGAGATCACTTAAGTGTTGTGTGGCGGATTGGTACAGATTCAGTGCAGCTTCGTATTGCTCCTCGGCAAACTCGCTGTCACCCTCCTGGGCCAGCGCCATGGCCGCGTCAAGCTGTTCCTGGCCCCATTGGTCGACCCGCATGTCTTCTTCCAGCCTGATCTGTTGCTCAACAAATCCGGCCAGGGCTTGCTGTGCTTTTTCACGTGCACG
>JANQMF010000071.1 GCA_028280225.1 Pseudomonadales bacterium
AACATCACGCCATCATCGATGCCGATCTCTGGCACCGTGTTCCGCCATCACCGTGGCGATTTGGTCGGCCGGGTCCAGACAAACCCGCCGCACGACAAACTCGTCCGGCAGGACTTCTACCAGGTGGTGGAAATGCTCGGATGAATACCAGCTGTCGGAGCGGCGCCAGCGCACACAGGCAAAAAATATCTGTTGTGCCCCGGGCCACGGGGTCAGGTCCATTTGCTCATCCTTGACACTGTCCAGCAGACGCTGCACCGCCCGCTCAAAACCCTGCAGAACATCCGGCGCCACCGAATGTTCACCGTCATCGTACTCCTTGCGGATTTTCCGCAAGGCCCGGTCGATGGATTTTACCCGTTTGAGAAAAAACGGCGGCCCCTCCTCCGGCGACAACTTAAGGGATGAGCGAGCAAAGGTGACCTGCAACATTTCTCTGGCTCTGGGACTTAGCTGATGGGCCTCGTCAATCAGCAGGTGTAAATTTTTGTGTCCGGCAAATCGCTGTAGACGCACCATGGGATCAAAGGCGTAGTTGTAATCACCCACAATCAGATCTGCCCATTCAGCCGTGTCCAGGGAGAGTTCAAAAGGACACAGTTGATATTCTACAGCCACCTCGGCAATCCGCGCGGCACTGGCATAACGTTCCTTAAGCAACTGATCTACAGCTTCGTTGCGCCGGTCAAAATAACCTTTGGCATTGGGACACAATTCAGCGCTGCAAGGCATCCCTTCAACGGGGCAGATTTTTTCTTTGGCGGTAAGCTCAACAACGGCAATATGATTTGCTTCGGGATCCAATTGTTTCACCGCCGCCATGGCAGCCTGGGCGCCGATATGGCGGCTGGTTAAAAACAGAAGCTGATCATGCAAACCCTGACTTATTATGGCGGGATACAAGATTGCCATCGTTTTCCCGCTTCCGGTTGGCGCTTCCAACAGCAGGCTTTCCCGGCTGGTCAGGGCCTGGTAAACCCGCCGGGCCACCGCCTGTTGAGAAGTACGGTACCGGGCAAAAGGAAATGCCAGCCCCTTGCGCCAGGCCGCCCGGTCTTCGCAACGCTGTACATGCCGGTCCAGGCGGGTGCGGTAACACAAAAGCGTAACGGCCAATAGCCAGGCGGCTGCGCTGAGGCTCAGTTCCCGGGAAAAACAGCGTTCCTTAAGGTCATCAACCTGGACATAAACGAGATTGAGTTGGATGTGCCGCGCCGGTTCACCCTCCTGCTGCTGCCCTTCCATATCCAGCCCACCCCAGCCAAGCATACCCCCATAAATAAGTATCTGTCCCCAATCAACCGGATCCGCTTCGTCCGGCAAGGCACTACAGGCCTTAAACTCCTCGATCAATACGGTTTTGCCGGTGGGTGAATACCCATCCACACGCCCGCGTAACACCACCTCATCGAGTTGCCAATCAGCGCTGATACCGGGGTGCATCTGGGGTATGGCCAATCGCAGCGGCACTTCACACCGGTAGTCAGCATCCGCGGCCATACGTTTTTGCTGAACTTTCTGCTGGAGGACAATGCCATCCTGTGCATCAATCTGCTGACCTGGTGATGCACCGTTACGCACCGGATACAGGTCACCCCGGCGAAATACCCGCTCCGCAAGGTTTCTAACCGACAGTTGGGAACTGAGCTGGATCATCTGTCGAAGCGGGCATCCTCCGGCTGCACAGAACCCGGTGCCTGAAGCCGCAACTTCAGTACCCGGCAAGGGATTTGCATTTGCGCCAATTTTTCAAACCATACACGCTGGCCCGGTTGTAACTGATCGTTGGGACCTTTGACTTCCACCATCTCGTAGCTGCCGTCACGGGAGACGACAAACAGGTCCGGAAGCCCCGCGCGGCGTTTGCTCAAATTGCGGATCAAAAAACCGGTTAAGCGCCGGATATGTGCCGCCGGCATCACCTGCACAATGTGCTGTAGAGGAAGCTCATTCAGCATTTGCCAGTTAACCAGCTGGTTGGCCAGACCGTGTTTTTCCTGTCCCATCATCAGCAGATGTTGGCGCAATCGCCCGTCATCACTCAATTGCTGTTCCAGTGTCTGCACATAGACCTGTCGTGCTTGTACAAAGTCCTCATAGTACAGATCATTGGGTCCGGCTTGAAAAGGATTGGTAAAGGCACCGGGTACCGGGGCAAAAATTACCGGCCAATACAGTAATCCTGTCAGTGTACGCACCAGGCTGTTTTCAACGTGAGCGCCCCATCCCCCGTCTTTAACCAGCCACTCCAAAGCCTGCTGCTCCACGTCCCCGCGCACATGCGGTACCTCAACCGTTGTGGTGGGTGGCTGATAACCGCCCAGGCGTTTGCCGAAACGCTGTACAAAATGCGCCTCTTCCGCACACCAGGGGGCGCGGGTGATGGCTGCCAGCACTTTTTCACTTTCTTCACGGCGTTTAAGTTTGTGCAAAATTCTGACCTGCCGTTCACGTGCCGGGTGTTGTTTGACCAGATTGTAGCTGGCAAGCGCAGCGTTAAAATCACCCTGTTTTTCCTGCCATTGAGCAATACGCAACAGGGTTTTGTCCCGCCTTCGCTGCACAAACCGATCCCCCACGGGCACCTGCAATTGCCGGATGAGGGCCTTCGCCATGGGTGGGGGTACACCGCCTTGATCCACGGCTAAATCTAACCGACGGGCATATTGGCTGAGCCGCCGGTACCAAAGCTCCCGCCGTAGCGCGTCGCTGGACGTCAGCCGGGGTTGGGCCAGCGGCATGTCCTGGTAACTCACCAAGCCGAGGTCCCGGAGGACAAAGGCGGACCAATCCTGGACCCGATCACCAAAGTACAGCAGGCGGAGTAAGTCCCACAGAGCGGTATTGCTGATACCTACCCAATCCAGACGGGATTGTAACCGGGACCTGATCTGCAGATCGCTGTGGCCGCTAAGGATATGTGTCATCAACACTTCTTTGCGCCATTGCTTTGCCCTGGGAGGGAAGGACCATATGGCCAATATTTCCGCCTTGCGCAGCAGTTGCAACAAATCATCTCCCGGTGCCGATGGCCATCTTGCCACCAGGTTGAGTGAGCTCAGCTCCGCGACGGCGGCAGGTACACTGCCCACCTCACTGTAATTTAGGCTGTCGACTCGAAAGAGCGGTCCCTTGCGCGTTAACAAGCGGGCAAAGAGCCGTTGGGCGTCATCACCGGCGGCCAAAAAACTGTCGATACAGTCCAGCAGGCTGAAGTCCCGGGCAAAGTCATAACCCTGGTATTGCTCACGAACAAAGCTGAGCAAGACCCTACAATTATTTTGATAGTAGTCTTCCGGCGGTGGCCGATCAGGCGTTAACATGGGACAAAGATTCAACCTAACCCGAATAGGAGAGCATGCCTTGAGCATGAGCGCAAGCTATGCCTACTGTATAGCCACCATTGTGACCCACAAGGCCATTGACGCCATGCTGGAAGGCTCCGGGCAAGGTAGTTATCGCGACGACCACCCCTGGCTGGTGGCACAGAAAATTTTCACCCAAGCCAGCCAGGCTGATGTTGCATTGCCCATTCTATTTGCCAGCAAGGCGGACGACGGCCATGCTCATATGAGTCACTGGGCCTGGATAGACGATATTGAAGTGGTTGAATTACATCGCGGTCAGTGGGAAAGCCGCTGCCGCTTTGGGGTACTCAAACCGATGAACCCCATCTGGGCTGACATTGACAGTATTTTTATCAAGCCCAGTCAAGAACAACTGGACCGGGAGAGTTTAGAAGGTGTTCGGGTCTACCGCACGGCGTTGGACGAACATCACATCCACCCCTATGCGATTTGTGAAACTCCCCAGTTTATTATTGACGAGTTGCCGACAAAGCCAGACTAGCAACCTAAAAAACAGACCCCCAATTTCGGCCCTGAATACCGCGTATTCCGGACACAACCCTACTAGACGTTCTAGACATTGCCGGTCTTGGTTGCCGGTGCTGCCTGAGGCTCGCCGTGAATTCGCAGCCACACTTCTTTGCGGTGAACCGTTGATTTTTTGGGTGCATCAATTCCTAAATGCACCTGACTGCCACGAATCTTCAGCACTTTTAGTTCAATCTCATTGTCGATCATGATCGATTCGCCTGCGCGTCTGGTTAACACCAGCATATGCTTTCCTCTCGCAATCCATTTCTTGTCAGGAGGCTAATCTACCTGCTCTGCCACCAGGGTTCTGTGACAGCGAATACACTTTCAAAGGCTGCAACCGGCTTTGTTAAGGACACACCCCTGTCCGTAAAGGTAAAACGGTGCCATTTTGTGAAGTTGTGCACAAATGGTTTAACCTCAACTGTCTTCGTCCGCGGCGCGTTCAACCAATTTGGCCGGCATCGGTTTTTTCACCTGGGCGCCCAGTTCGCGAAACTTTTCCACTTGCCGTACCAGATTTGCCTTGCCCGTGGCCAGCTTCGCATACACCGCCTGGTAGGTTTTGTCAGCGGTTGCAAGCTGCTTGCCAAGGGTCTCCATATCGTCGACCAAAACCCTGAGCTTGTCATACAGCGCACCGGCGCGCTGGGCAATTTCCTGGGCGTTGCGGTTTTGTTTTTCGTAACGCCAAACATTGTTAATGATGCGCAGGGTCATCATTAAGGTGGTGGGGCTGACAATGACAATGCGTTGGTTAAAGGCTTCGGTAAATAAGCGCTGATCGGTTTCCATGGCCAGGGTAAACGCGGACTCAATGGGGATAAACATCAACACAAAATCCAGTGAACGCACGTCCGGGAGTTGATCGTAGTCTTGCTCGGAGAGCCGTTTTACATGACTTCTCAAGTTGGCCAGATGGGTGCGCAGCAGCTGTTCGCGGACGGCGTCATCTTCGCTGCTCAAGGCCTCTTCATAAGCATTCAGCGAAACCTTGGAGTCGATAACCACATCTTTGTCGTCCGGCAGCTGAATCAGCACGTCCGGGCGTTTGAGATCTCCTGACGCGGTGCGTTGGGCGCTTTGCAAAAAGTACTCATGATCTTTGCGCAGACCGGATTCCTCCAGCACCCGTTCCAGCACCAATTCACCCCAATTACCCTGAAGCTTTTTGTCACCCTTCAGCGCACGGGTCAGGTTTTCCGCTTCCGCGTTAATCCGTTCCGAGGCCACCTGCAGGTTTTTAACTTCCGTCAAAAGCGATGCCCGTTCCTTGGTATCGGTGTGATAAACCTCTTCCACTTTCTTTTTGAAATCAATAATTTGATCTTTAAATGGGGTCAGTACATTTTGCAGGGAGGTTTGTTGCTTGGCGCCCTGATGCTCAAAGACTTTGTTTGCCAAAGTTTCGAATTCACGCGTCATCTGTGCGGATGATTCTTTAAACAACTGTTCTTTTTCAACAAAACTCTTTTGACTTTCCTCCATGCGCGCATTCATGGCGGCAACTTCCGTCAACGCGTGTCCCAAGGCATCCCGCTTGGCCTCCAGCTCTGCCCGGGTATCCGCCAACTGCTCGCGCACGGTAGCCAGCACCGCCTCACCTTGCAGGTGTTGCTGTTGCGCCAAACGCAAGTCATCCTGGGCGGCATCAATTTTAAGTTCCAAAGCCATACGCTCAGCCGCTTGTTGCTGAGCATGGTGCTGCAGCCCGTTTTCGAAAGCCTGCCGGCGCCCTTTGCCGTAAACGAAGAAAAATACCAACAACAACACACAGGTAGATACCCCCACCCCCAGCAGCAGGAGCGCCGGCGGTGTCAGTGTGTTGAAGCCCGTCACCAAAGTGTTTAGATCCATGCCGCTAGAGTACTCCCAAAAACAATTTTTTCCGAGTATGCTAGCGCGCTGAAGCTCAAAAAGTGCGGAAGGTCCAGACTGAACATACTCATTGTCGATGACGATG
>JANQMF010000077.1 GCA_028280225.1 Pseudomonadales bacterium
CCTGTAGAGGGAAGGGATGATGCTGAAATCCGGCACCCGGCAATCCGGAACTTGGAAATGGTGTGTGGCTATAGTGGTGTTCCTGATGCTGCCGGCTGCGAAGGGCAGCGCAGGGTTGCCGGCAGATGATGCCATCCGCGCGGCCTGTACCGAGCTGGTTTTGAATTATGCATTCCATCGGGACCGGTTGCAGGCCCGTCCCTTTGCTCAGTTGTTTACCACGGACGCACAGCTTTTAGTGTTGGGTGCAACCTTTGTCGGGCGGCAGGCTATCTATCAACGCCTGGCAGATACCCGGGCGGACGACCAGGCCTTGTCCACCCGCCATATGATGAGCACCATCCGCATCTTTGCCGAGGACAACAACCATGCTACCGGCATCAGCTATGTAACCCTTTATGCGGCACCGGCAGCCAAGGGTATTCCCGCTGAGGTGGATGGGTTTCTAATTGTCGGCGAATATCATGACAACTTTGTGCGTACCGCGGATGGCTGGAAAATCCGGCGCCGGGAATTTGTGCCCATCTTTAACCGGCAAGAGTAAACATAACCGGTGTATGCAGACTACCCAACAAATTGGATAAGTTAACTTGGGAACCGGCTTATCCCCCGTAGATATCGGTGTTGTGGTTTTTGTTATGCTGGCCATCACCTGGCTGGGCCACAAACTCAGCGGCACCATCACCAGCAGGCGAGGTTTTTTTCAGGCGGACGGCACCTTGCCCTGGTGGGCGGTGGCCGCCAGTATTCTGGCCACCCTGGTCAGTGCGGTCACCTTTGTCTCCGTGCCTGCCGCGGTTTTTGCGCCAGGTGGGGACCTGACCTACTTCCAGGTGATTTTGGGCCTGGCCCTGGGCAAGGTGGCGGTGGCCCTGGTTCTGGTCAAACCCTTTTATCGCGCCAAAACACCACGCACCAGTTACGAATACATTGCCCAACAGATTGACTATGCCACCGGAGAAGTGTCCATGTATCTGGGCCTGGTGCTCAACGTCATCAATTCCGGGGTCAAGGTCCTGGCGGCCAGTCTGGTGCTGGAGGTGATTACCGGCTGGGGTTTACCCGGGTGTGCCCTGTTTATTGTTGTGGTCAGTGTACTTTGGAGCGCGCTGGCCGGTATCAAAACCGTGATTTGGACGGACTTTCTGCTGTTTATTCTATTTTGCCTGGGGGCGGTCTTTGCCTTGGTATTTATCAGCTTGAATGTGCAGCAAAGTTGGATGGAGGCACTGATTTATCTCGATGATCAGGCGCGGTTGACGTTGTTTGACTTTTCCACCGACCCGGGCACCCGTTACAGTTTGTGGGCGGCGGTGCTGGGTGGTGTTGCGTTAAATATAGCCCAGGGAAGTGCCCAGGGCACCTGGCAAAGGGTCAAGGCATGCCGCAGTGAAAAGGATGCACACAAGGCGTACTACTTTGCGGCTTCGTTTTATGCCATGCATCTGGTTATTCTGGCGGTGGGTCTGGGCCTGGTCATATTTTATGCGGAAAACGGTCTGGCTGAAGATATCCGCGGCCGTCTGGACACCCAGCCCGATCTTATTTTTCCCTATTTTATTGTCACCGAAATTCCCCTTGGGCTGTCCGGGCTGTTTATTGCCGCCATTTTTGCCGCAGCCATTTCCACCCTGGATTCCGCCTTGGCGGAGAGTTCCGACCTGAGCCTCACCCACATTTACGCCAAGCTTAAACCCGGGGCATCCGAAGCCCACTATATTCGCGCTTCGCGCGGCTTAATGGTGTTGTGGGGTGGAATCTTTTTTGCCGTCACCTTGTTTTTTGGTCAGTACTCCGCCGAGGGCCTGCTGAATTTGACCTTTAAGTTACCCAACTACGTCTACGGGGCAATGCTGGGTGGCATTATCCTGGCACGTATGGGGGTAGGGCGTTTTGCCACGGTATTGGCTGGTTTTGTTGTGGCCTGCACCGTCACCATTATGTTGTCCAATGCGGGGGTGGCCTTTTTCTATTGGTGTCCCGTTGCCGGTGGATTGATGGTTCTTGTGGTGTGGGGGCTGGAACGACTGCTGCCCGCGAAACAGCCCTTGTCCTGATCGAAGGATAAGGGCTTAACGGTTGCGATGGTCCCGGATTTTCCGGGAGTTTTGTCCCTGGTGGCGTTGATGGCGGGGTGCGTGTTGACGCGCGTTGCTGTCGGATTTGCGTACCTGTCTTTTGCTGTTCGACAACATGCGTTTTTGTGCCGCGGGTGGTGTCGGGTTGGCGCGTTGTCCCCGGGCCACGGAATTCATGCGTTGGCGGGGCGGATTGATACGTTGAGTTTGCCGGTTTTGACGCTGGCCCGCGGCGCGGCGGGTAGTGGCTCGAGCGCGTTGTTGTAACCTTGTTTCTGAACGTTGAACTCCTTGTGGTTGGCGGGCGCGTTGGCTTTGGATGTTCCTCTGCTGGCGTGGTTGAGCGGCGCGCTGATTGTGGCGCAGGCGGGCCTGGCTGCGCTGAACCTGTTTCATATCGCTAATGCTGCGCCGGGTGTTTAAGTGACGCTGGCCCGGTGCCCGACGTTCCCGGCGAGCCTCGCGGCGCTCACTCTTGCGTTGCCGAAACCGCTGATCGTCTCCTCGATGATAACGATTGGCCCGGGGGTGATGCTGATCCCGGGTGCCGTTGGCAAAGCCCCGTTGGCCGATCGGCCGGGCCACGGAGTTCTGCTGACGCCGGATGTCCCGGTGTACGGCGGAGCCGCCTTGAATAGTGTGTTTGCGTAATATTTTGCGGTTGTGCCGGGGGCGTTCGTACAAGCGGCTATGCTGCCGGTAATTCTGCCGTTCCCCTGCATAGCGGTGGTTTGGCTGCCAATAACCCTGGGCATACAGATCCCGCTGGTGTCTTAGCTTGGAGCGGTAGGCCACACGCTGCTGGTAAGCCCGGGGATTGTGGTAGTGCCTGGTGCGGTTAAAGTGCCGTTGATGATAACGGTGGCCGTAATACCGGTGTTTGCGGTGTTTGTGGTGATAGTGGCCAATATAATGGTTTGTCCAGGACAGGGTAAATACCGAATTTAAGCCCCAGAAGTAATGATCTTTATACGCCCGGTGATAACCATGGTATGGATAGTAGTAAACCGGATAGGGGGTGGGATAGTAGTAATACACCGGGCGGGACTGATAAACCACAACGTGGGTTGGGTCGTAGTAGGGGACGTATACCACTTCCGGGTCTTTCGAGCGGATGATCAGGCTGGAGTTGTTGTGTTCAACCACCTGGTGTTCATCACTTTTTAAGTTACCGGCGGCATAAGCTTCATTACGAAAAGCTTCCACCGCGGCCAGCACGTCGGCTTGCTGGTCAAGTACAGCCTGGCCCAGGGACCAGGTCCAGTCTATGTCTTCGTTCAGGAGTGCCAGAGCTTCCGGGTAGTTAAGCAGCGCCACCACGGACTCATCCCAGTCGTCCTTGGGCTGCACGCCGGCGTTGGTGGCATTGTTATCCCGGTAACGGGCGGCGGCAACCACCTGCAGCGGATAGGTGGAGGCAGGTAGAACAATGGCCAGTAAATCGTCCGGATACAGGGCAATGGGGGCCACCAGATCACGCAGCTCTGCCGGGGACAGCAATGCCATCGGTTCAACCGTAACGGCATCCGGGTTATTCTCCTGGGCATGGGTGTAGGCGGGACATAGGTTGAGGGTGAGCAACAGTACAAAAAACAAGGAGATAGGGCCTTGTTTGCCATGGGTTTGGCCGGGGCAGAGCCCTGCCTGATTAGACTGTCTGCTGCGCTTGTGCATAGTACACCCCACTGCGTTAATGGGTGATAATTACCCGCAAGCCCGTCCGCTGCTGGGTTGGACAGGCTCGTTGTCATGCTAAGTCTGTCAACCTGAACCTGACCTTAATCCAAAAGTGGACCATTTGACCAAATCCATGAAGCCCGGGAACCGGTCTGTGACTGGAAAAACGCTGTTGCACAAACACCGGCCGGCCGCAGCCTTAAAGTGGCGCGGAGTTTTTGGGGTTTGGTGGGTGATGATCTTGATCGTGGTTTCAGCCCGGGCTGCGGAGCCCGCGCCCGCCTATCTGGTGGGGGCAGGCTCAACCTCAATTACCCCGCAGCAGGGGATCTACCTTGGCGGCTACGGCAAGAACCGCAAATCCACCGGGCACCTTGATGAACTGTGGTTAAAGGGTGTTGCGGTTGGGGATGGGGAGACTTGGCTGGTGCTGCTGACCGTGGACAGTATTGGTCTTACCCGTCCGGATATCGTGCGCATACGCCAGGGTGTACAGCAGACCCATCCCGGCGCCCGGGTGGTGGTTTCTTCCACCCACACCCATGCCAGTCCGGATGTGGTGGGTATCTGGGGCCCCCGGGTCTGGCTCAGCGGCCGCCGCGAAAGTTATGTGGACAGCCTGGTGGAGGCTGGAATTGACCTGGCGATGACAGCCATAGAGACCGCAGTACCGGCCCGCAGCCGGGTCGCCAGCGATCAGATTCACCTGCCCTGGGTGGAAAACCGCAGTGAAAAAGATCTGTTGGATAATACCGTTGCGCTGATGGAGTTTAGCGATAACAGCGGCCGGGTGATTGCAACCCTGACAAACTTCGCCTGCCATCCCACCGTATTGGGCCCGGGCAATACATTGGCTTCAGCGGACTATGTGGCTGGGTTTTACCGGAGCATGGCAGCGTTTAGCACCGGAGAACACTTGTTTTTGCAAGGTGCGGTGGGCGGCTTGGTTCAACCGGCACTGGGGCAGAGCCTGTCAGGCAACGAAAGTTATACGTTGGCGGTGGAGCTGGGTACCCAGCTTGCTGATCGGGTGGCGGCACTGAGCGGCGGGCTGCGCGAAAACCCCTATGCGCCCCTGGTTTATCGCCAGCAGGTGGTGGAGATGCCCCTGGCAAACTGGGGTTTTCGTTTACTGATTGGTCTGGAAGTATTACCCCGGACCCTGGGGGGTAGCTGGTATCAGCCCACAATCAGCACGGATGTCAGCTACTTCAGGATTGGTCAGGTGGAATTTGCCACCCACCCCGGAGAAACATCACCGGCGTATTCTCTGGCCACGCGCCGGCTGTTTGCGGGCAAGGATCATTTTGTCCTGGGTTTGGCGCAGGACGCCCTGGGTTATATTTTAAAACCTGAATACTTTGACGAACCGCAACAATATCCCCATGCCGATTACTTAACCGGTGTTTCCATTGGACCGGACGCGGGGCCGCGCATGATGCAAGCACTGGAAGAGCTGATTCAATCGGCTGCGGAGGAGTCAAGGGTGGGGGTAGAGGTCCAGGAAGCCATCCAATAACCCATGGGCCGTTGATGGATAACTCCGGCAGCTTTGCAGCCCGACACAACCACCCGCATCCGTCGAAATTCAGGCAACTAAGGTTATAAGGCAAAGAACCAGGCCGTGGCGATAATCAACAGGGCAAAGCCTCCGGCCCGCTGCTGATCCGCCAGACTGATCCGGCTCAGGTTCAGGTGGGCAAAGTACAGACCCGTTAGAATGCCGGCAACAAACCCCAGGATATGTCCCAACGCATCCACTCTTTCGCTGCCGAAGCCGGTAAAGGCCAGCAGTGCAATCGCACCAAAAATGGGGGCAAAGCCACGCTGCCAGCCGCGTCCGCGGAAAAAACCCCGGCGCCAGCCGAAGGCGGGTACCAGGCCCACACAGGCAAACGTTGCGGTTGAAGCGCCAATGGCCCGAAAGGCATCCGGCTGGATCCAGGCGTTGATGAGATTGGCCACGCCGCCACAGGCCAGGACCATCAGCCAACCCACACCGGACCCCAGGTAGCGTCCCACGAACAGTCCAAAGGCAATTCCAAACAAAGAATTAGAAACGATATGTGCCAGATCCGCGTGCAGGGTGAGGGCGGTGATTACCCGCCACCACTCCCCCTGTACAACCGCCGCGGCATGTAAGGCGCCTGCACTATGCAGGTCAACTTGGGTATGGCTTTGCCAGCCGGGAATCAGCCAGATGACCAGCAGGTAGCCGGCCACCCCCGGCCAGCCGCTGTCGATGATGGGGGCTTGCACCGGTTGAATGGGATTGGGTGCGTTTTCCAGCCAATAGGCGTGAAGCTGTTGTTGGGCATCAACCTGTCTGGATTCCGGCACCCACAGCAGCCACTCCCGGTGCGCCCGTCCAATGTGGTTTTCGATATTCATGGCGGTGAGCACCAGTGCCGCATCCACTACCTTGCGGCGGGATGGGGCGGAATACACGGCAACGTAGTCCTCCTCTGTCAATGGTTATCTCTCTTGGCTTAAATGAGTGTCAACCGCGGATGCGCAGGTTTTGGGGGTCATAGACTGCTCGCAGGTGCGCCAGGGCGGGGATTTTTCTTGGCCCCACTTCCAGGGAAAACGACCCGGCCAGCAGGTCCTGGCGGCGCGCGGCCATGGGATGCTCAACGTAACCCAGGGCCAGACTGCAATTGAGATGATAGCTGTAAGCGCTGGAGCGGATATGCCCCACGGGTTGAGGTTCTCCTTCTGCCCAGATGGGCTCGTCATGGGTCAGCAGAACGTCCGGGTCTGCCAGTTGAAACAAGGTCAGGCGTTTTTGCAGAGGCTGGGCTTTTGCCGCCTGCAGGGCATCCTTGCCGATAAAGGACTTATCCCAGTTGATAGTAAAGCCTAAGCCGGCTTGCAACGGGGAGTCTTCGTCGGTGATGTCATGGCCCCAGTGCCGGTAAGCTTTTTCCATGCGCAGACTGTCCATGGCATGGTAACCGGCATGTTTGATGGCGGGTTCGCTCAAGGCCCGGTACACGGTAGCTGCTTCTTCCCAGGGCGCATAGATTTCCCAGCCCAGCTCACCCACATAGGTGATACGCATGGCGCGGACCTGTACACCCGCAATAACAATTTGCCGGGATGTGGCAAAGGGAAATGTCTCATCCTCCAGGGGGGTATCGGTAAACCGTTGCAGATGGGTGCGGGCATTAGGACCCATAATGCCAAATACCGCATAACGTTGGCTGATATCATCTACCTGCACCCTGAAACCGCGCTGGTGGCGGCGCATCCAGTGCAGATCCCGGGTCACCGACGCCGCGGCGGATACCACCCAGTAAATCCCCTCGTGCAAACGGGTGATGGTGACGTCCGCTTCAATTCCCCCGTTGGCGTTGAGCCACTGGCAGTAAACGACCTGTCCAATGGCGACATCCAGATCCGCTGTGGATAAGTGATTCAGGAAGCGGCATGCATCCACCCCGCGCACCAGATATTTAGCAAAACTGGTCTGGTCAAACAGGGCAACATCCGTGCGCACGGCCTGATGTTCAAGCCGGCAATTTTCAAACCAGTTTTGTTTACCGTAGGAGTATTGATACGTCGGCTTGGCTCCGGGTGTGGCATACCAGTTGGCCCGTTCCCATCCCGCCAGTTCACCAAAACACGCCCCCTGCCCGGCCAATTCATCGTGCACCGGCGACAGCCGCTGATTGCGGGCGCTGGTGGACTGGAAAAAAGGCCAGTGCATGGCGTACAGGCGGCCCAGAGTTTCCGCGGTGCGTTGCCTCAGAAAGTCATCCTGATTATGCAGGGGCATGAAGCGGCGCACGTCCACTTCCCACAAGTCCATGGGCGGGTGTTGGTTTTGCATCCATTGGGCCATCACCCGGCCTACACCCCCGGCGGATTGAATACCTATGGAGTTGAAACCGGCGGCTATATACAGGCCGGACACCTCCGGGCTTTCCCCCAGCAGATAACGACCGTCCGGGGTAAAACTTTCCGGGCCGTTGAACCAGGTGCGAATACCAATGTCAGTAGCCTCCGGAATGCGCTTCAGGGCAGCCTGCAGGTAGGGGGAAAAGTGCTCCAGATCAAAAGGCAGTTCAGCAAAGTTGAAATTTTCTCCTAAGGCGGCGGGAGCAATGGGTTTGGCCTGACTTTCAAAACAGCCGATCAGCAAACGTCCCGCATCCGGCTTAATATAGATGCCATCGTCGGGCACCCGCAGGATCGGCTGATCACCGGGGATCATCAGGGGTTCGGTGACGGCGTAGAAGTGTTCCGCCGGATACAGCGGAAAATTGGCACCTGCGCCGGCGCCCAGATCCCGGCTCCATAATCCGGCGCACAGGACAACCTGATTGGCGTGGATTTCTCCTGTCTGGGTAGCCACCCCGTAAATCACCCCATTGTGGGCCAAAAGGTGTTGTACCGGTGTGTCTTCGTACAATTCGACACCTTGAGCCTTGGCCCGGCGGGCCAGGGCCAGGGTGGTATCAACAGGGTTGGTCTGACCATCCGCGGGCAGATACACTCCGCCCAGCAGGTCATCACCGGCGATATGGGGCCAGCGTTCGGTTATTTCTTCGCTGGCTAACCAGGCGCAGTCCACCCCATTGCGGCGTGCCATGGCGGCCAGTTTTTCCAGCTCAAACCGCCGCTCGGCGTGCTTGGCCAGGGTGAGGGCGCCGGTGCGGCGAAACCCGGTACTTTCGCCGCTGTTTTGCAGGGCTTCGTACAGCTCGCCGCTGTATCTGGCCAGGCGGGTGAGCTGGGTCGAAGCCCGCAGTTGGGCCACCAGTCCGGCGGCATGCCAGGTGGTGCCGCTGGTGAGTTTGTGCCGTTCCAGCAGGCAAACTGACTGCTCACCGGATAAACTCAGGTGATACGCGATGCTGCAGCCCACAATACCGCCGCCCACTACGATAATATCGAATTGATTGCGCAAATTATTCCGTAAACGAATGGTCCGAAAATGGGCCAACAGTACTTGCAAATTGGCGATTTTGGCCCAATATACGAGCTGACACCACAATTTGAGAAGATATTAGCAATGGTAGAAAGAGCTATTTCCAAAGCGTCGGTTGCTGGCCTGTCCTCCCTGGAAACCAGCAAAGTTCTGCGAAACACCTATATGTTGCTGGGCATCACCTTAGCCTTCAGCGCGGTCTGCGCGGGTATTGCCGCAGCCCTGGGTATTCAGCCCATGAATCCAATTTTGTTCCTTATCGGTGTACTTGGCCTGAGTTTTTTGGTGCACAAAACCGCCAACAGCGCCATGGGACTGCTGTCGGTTTTTGTCTTCACCGGCTTTATCGGCTTTTATATCGGACCCGTGCTGAGCCTCGTGCTGCAGATTCCCAACGGCGCCCAGGCGGTTATGATGGCCCTGGGCTCAACGGCGTTGGCCTTTGTCGGGTTAAGCGGCTATGCGCTGGTAAGTAAAAAAGACTTCAGCTTCATGACCGGCTTTATCCAGATTGGTCTGTGGGCCATGATCGGGGCCATTATCCTGAGTTTGTTTTTTGACCTGGGTGCTTTTCACCTGGCCATCAGCGCGGGTGTTGTCATTTTGATGGGTTCCCTGATCCTGTGGCAAACCAGCGCCATTGTCCACGGGGGTGAGACTAACTATATCGTTGCCACCGTGACGCTGTTTATGAGCATCTACAACTTGTTCATGTCACTGTTGCATCTGTTTATGGCCTTTGGCGGCGACGACTAAACCCTTGTACCGACCCGGGCTGAGGCCCGGGTTGTCTCAATAAAGACACTATAATTCCAGTAGCCTTTAACTACATGGAAAACTCCTCTTTGGCCCTTTAATCCCACAGTTGTTGGTCGTAACCGCGGCAAGCGAAACATGGCTGTGCAGCACAGTGCCCTATGGCTCGCAGGGTCTATTGCGCGAAACTGAAGAAAGCCATTGGTATCTGTGGTAGCGGGAATTGGCGGGGATGCCAACTTCCGGGCAGGAACTCTATTGGTACAGCATCGGTACAGCAACAGTTCCGGAATTTGGTCTGGTTGAAGTAAAAATTCCAAATACCCCTCACGGGTGGTTGATGAACGGTTGGAAGATCGTTGATACCTGCGGGGATGCACCTGTAATCATAACGCTCCAATCAAGAACAAACCGGCGCGGCCGCTGGCGCTATGGGTCGCGCTTTTTTTCGCCTGTTTTTTGACGCCTGGCAATTCAGGATTTTTGGGCGTCTTGAAATCTTGAAATGTAAGAGCGTGGGTACTTTGGATATGGATATGTTAAGCGAAGAGTCGGCAAATCTGGCCATTCTCAGAAGTATGGACCGGTCGGAAAACTACGATCTTCTCAAAAGCATGGCAAATAGCTGGTGGCAGGATAAGGGGGATCCCCAGGTACTGCCGCTGCTGATGATTGGCCAGCTCCTGACCGGGGGCCATAAGGCGGCCCGGGAAACGTTGGATACCCTGGCGGCCCACCACCGGGATCTGTCTGTGGATTCCCTCTGCGATTTAGCACGAGGGTATCTGATTATGGGCCGGCACAAAGACGCTGAGGGAGAGTTGCACAAGGTCCTGAACAACTCCCCCCGCCATCTTGTTGCCCTCTTGCAGATGGGTGTCTGTCTGGTGCAGCAACGGGATTTGCAACGTGCGCGGCCTTACCTGTCTTCAGCCTGGGACAGGTTCCGGGACAGTGGCGATTTTTTTCCCGCGGTGCATCACTACGTTGACTGTTTGATCGACAACAACGAGGCCGCCCGGGCCGGTGATGTATTGGATACCGCCTTTGAGGGGTTGTCGAAGGATGCCAGCGACGAAGAGGTCCTGGGCAGGCGCTGGGATCTGCTGTGCAGTGCCCAGTTCAGAGTGTGGCTGGCCCAGGAAGCTTATGCAGACGCCGAAGGGTGGTTAGAAAGTCAGCGACAACGCTACGATGATGGAAAAATCGACAAGGATACCTACATCCGGTGGTTGATCTACTATGCCCAGCAACTGGCGGCCGGTGATCGTCATGACCACGCGGGTGAGGTGCTTGGGTCGTTAGGTAAAGATTTTGCACAGGACCAGAATCTTGCCGCCTGCCGGGCGGAGATTGCCCAGGTTCAAGGCCAGTTGGTGGCGGCGGTGCGGCACATTCGAGCGGCGCTGGATGCGGATCAGCAAAACCTGGCGTTGTGGGTCCGGCTTGCGCAATTGTCATTGCGTCAGTTCCCGGTACAAGCCAGAGAGGCGGCCAACAAGATTGGCACCCTGCTGGAAGCGGATGACAAACCCGCCGCCCGGGTGCTGACATTGGCGCGCACGGTGATGGCTCAGGTTGAGCTTGAGTATGGTGATGAACAAACCGGGAGTGCGGCGCTGGAAGCCATTTTGGACGAGTTCCCCAAGTTTATTCCGGCTTTGATGGCGCTGGGCCACTTTCGTCTGCAACAGGGCCGTATCGAGGAGGCCATTGGACTGTTTGATACCATTAAGGCGCTGGACCCGGCCCAGGGTTATTCAGCCTTGATGTCCGCCCGTCAATTTCCCGACGACCCCGCTGTTCTTGAGGAACTGGAAGGTGTGGCCCAACGCCCGAGTATCGCCGGGCCGGAACGGGCAGCCTTGCAGTTCCATCTGGCGGGAGCCTGGGAAAAGCAGGGGGAATACACCCGCGCCTTTGAATTGGTAGACAAGGCCAATCGGGCTAACCGGGGTAAATTGCGTTACGACGCCCGGCAACACCGCCAGCGTTGCGCGCGCATCCGTTATGCCTTTGGCCGTTCGTTGTACGAACATCGTAAAGACTGTGGCCACCCGTCCAAACTGCCGGTTTTTGTTGTTGGCATGCCCAGGTCCGGCACTACCCTGGTGGAACAGATTCTATCCGGTCATTCGCAGATTTTTGGCGCCGGTGAACTGGGTCAGATCCCCCAGGTGGTCCAGGGGATTAACCGTTGGGAACGGCAGATAGGGTCTGCACGTCACTATCCGGATTGTATCGACGATCTTACCCCCAAGGTGGTGGAAGGCGTGGCGGAAAACCTGCTGAAGGCTTTGCGCGAATTTGACCAACAGGCCCAACATGTGGTGGACAAATTACCGCACAACTTCGAAAACATTGGCCTCATTAAGTTCCTGTTTCCTAATGCCAAGGTGATATCCGTACGTCGGGATTCCCGGGACATTGCCATCTCCAACTACTTTACCGACTACCAGGCAAAAAACGGCGGTATGGGTTTTGCGTATGACCTGGAGGAGATCGGCGAACAGCTTGCGGATCACAATCTGTTGATGCACCACTGGCACCAGGTTTTTCCCGGGGAGATTCTGGAAATGCACTATGAGGATCTTGTTGCGGATATCGAGGTGGGGGCTAAGACCATGCTGGACTACATTGGCGTGGCCTGGGAACCCCAGGTTCTGGATTTCAGTGAGGTAGAGCGGTCGGTTAAAACCGCCAGCGTGTGGCAGGTCAGACAGCCCCTTTATACCTCGTCGATGGACCGGTGGCAGCGTTACCAGAACTTTCTTGGGCCGCTGATCCGGGGTACCAATAAATCTATTGAAGTGCATGAACCCATCAAGATGATCACGTTACCGGAGCCCGGTTTTCTCACCAACGGTATCGAGGCCTATCAGGAAGGAGATCTGGATGCTGCAGAGCTGAGTTTTAAAAAGATGTTACATCACAACCCGGCGCATGCCGCCTGTGAGTTTATGGTGGGTTTGATCTATGTGCGCAAGAACCATCTGAAGGATGGCATCAGCTACATGGAGGCGGCGATAAAACGGGCGCCTTGGCAGCGGCGTTGGAAAGAAGACT
Source organism: Pseudomonadales bacterium (assembly GCA_028280225.1). Taxonomy (GTDB): domain Bacteria; phylum Pseudomonadota; class Gammaproteobacteria; order Pseudomonadales; family Azotimanducaceae; genus UBA4421. Next base: position 12,514 of record JANQMF010000077.1, read on the forward strand.
TGTGCCGGGCGTATCGTCTGGCGGGAGAAGACGCTAAGGCTAATGCCTTGAGCGACACTCTTAAGGGTCCTCCGGTGGGTGAGCCCGACGGTGAGGATGCTGTCCAGGCAACCGGTGACTTCACAGGCTGAAATACGTTGCGTATCTGGTTGTTGCTTGTGGTGTTGAGTTGCCCGGGCCTGGTCTGGTCCCAGCCGGGGAGCGGGTTGCCGGTTGCAGACGATGGCCTGGGTTATGCCCTGGCCAGCGCATTGCTCAATCATCCCAGTATCCAAGGCAAAAACGCAGAGGTTCTGGCCCAGTCTTATCTGGTGCGCAGTGCCCGTCAGCAGCGTCTGCCTTCTCTCACCACCCATGCCAATAACCTGAACGAAACCCGTGACCAGGGTAATGTGGCGCTGGACATTCCGTTACTGACCTTTGGCCGCATTGGCGCGGACATCAGGTTGCAAAAAGAACGGCTGAGCGCCGAACGAGTGGATCTGACCAAGGTTGAGCGGGATCTTCTGGAACAGACTGCCCTGCAGTATGCCGCGGTGTTGACCGCCCGTGACCAATTGGCGAACGCCCGGGCAAGCTCAGCCGCCCACGAAGAGTTGCATGATTTCTTAAGCCGACGGGCGGCGGGCCGGCTGGCTGCGGAAGCGGATCTGGTGGTGTCCAGATCGCGCCTGTACCGTGCCCGGGCGGATGAGCAGCGCTACACGGTAGGCCTGCAAACCGCATTAACGGACCTGCACAGCAGTACCGGGGTGACGGTGCCCGCCCTGCGGCCGGTGGAGTTTTCCCTGTTCCATACCTTACCGTCCAACCCCGGGGCCTTTGTTGAGCTGGTCATGGAAAACAGCATTGAGGTACAAGCTAAACGCCAGGCTGTGGTGGTGGCTAGAGCAGACGTCACCAAGGCACGTAAGGTACTGATGCCCACACTTTCCTTCCGCGTTGAAGACGAATTTCTGGATGACAGTCTGGTCAATATTGATCAATCCCGGGTGGGATTTGTTTTGCACAGTACCTTGCCGGGTCTGGGATTTGCCGCCCGCAGCCGTGCTCAAGGTGCAGCCGCGGGATTGTCAGCCGCCCGGCACGACCTTGCATACACCCGGCAGGAAGCACAACGCCGCGCCCGGCTGCTGACCCAGGAATATGCGCTGTACGTGCAGTTGGAAGATACCTACCGGCAAGCGGTGCAGGCGCTGGAAGACGCGGTGGCATCGGTGCGCCGCCAATATAATGCGGGCCGGGCATCCTGGCTGGAAATTCTCAATATGCAACGGGAACTGGATCAGCAGCGCCAGGAAGTTACCCGGATGAGCCACGAGCGGATCTCTGCGCGTTTGCGTATGTATGGTCAGGTAGGGTACCTGCACGGGTTGCATGGGGGGTACGCACAAATGGATGATGGCCATGGATGATTTACCCAGCCTTCCCCACAAACTGGTCAGCCGGTTATTGAAACGCCTGGACATCGCACATCATGCCAGGCGGCTGGCTCAAGTGTTTGAGGAATCTGAAGAGGGTGTCCATGTCGCCGGCCTGGGTGAAGCCTTGCGTACGGCAAATGTAAAACAGGCCCGCACGGCGCTGATGCCGTGGGAAAGATTTGATCTGTCTTCACTGCCTGCCCTGGTTTGCTGGGACGGTGAGTGGTGGCTGGCTGACGGTCAGGGCAAACAGGTGGCATTGCTGTCCGGGGACGGCCGGACCATGGTTGTGATGCCCAAGGTATTAACGGGTGCCAGGGTGATCTGGCTCACCAACCGCGCCGCGGCAACGGAGAAGTTGGGCAACAGCCCGGCAACCCGCCTGGTGATGAGTGAACTGTTTGCCCGCCGCCGATGGTTGCTGGATGTCTCACTGGCCACGCTGGTGATTAATCTGCTGGCCGTGTCGGTGTCGCTGTATGCCATGCAGGTCTATGACCGTGTTGTACCCACCCTGGCTTATGCCACCCTTAAAACTCTGGTTGTGGGTATGTGCATAGTAGTGGCCCTGGACTGGATCTTAAAAACCTTGCGGGCCCGGGTGCTGGACCGGGTAGCGGTGGACGTGGACCGGCGTATTTCCCAGCGGATTTTCGATCACGTTGCCGGGCTGTATCTGGACACCCGGCCCAACAGCCTGGGTACTTTGGCATCACAGGTGTCCGGTCTGGACACCCTGCGGAATTTTTTTTCCTCCACGGTGATATTTGGTCTTGTGGACCTGCCTTTTGCGCTGATGTTCATCACCTTTATTTGGGTCATAGGCGGACCGGTGGCCTGGGTTTATGTCACCCTGTTACCGCTAGCCCTGGTGCTGGGTATCGTCTCCCAGGCCCGGTTACGCAGACTGATGCGGGAGCAGGTCATGCGGGCGCACGAACGCCAGGGTATGTTGGTGGACACCATCAATGGGGCGGAGTCCATTCACAGTTCCGGATCCGGGGGGCGCTTTGCTGATCTATGGGCCCAACTGACCAGTTCAGTTGCGATATACGGTTATCGGGCCAAACGCATATCCAACCGTACCACGGTGACTACCGGTTCATTGTCCACCCTGGCCTATGTTTCGGCGGTGGTGGTGGGTGTTGTCGAGGTTGAAGCGGGCCATTTGACCATGGGCGGTATTATTGCCTGTAGCATTCTGGGTGGACGGGTGATTGCACCCATCGCCCAGGGCGTCCAGCATCTGGTCCAATGGCAGAACGTGGCCCAGTCCCTGCGCATGTTGAACTATGTGTTGGGGCTGGAATCCCGCAGCGGCAAAGAACCCGGGCTGCAACCCACCACCGCACCCCGGGAAATTACCCTTGAGGGTGTTCAGTTTGCCTACCCGGATACACCGGTGCGGCGTCTGGATGTGGCCAACCTGGCATTTAAGGCGGGCGATCGTGTTGTGGTGTGGGGTGAGATCGGCTCGGGTAAGTCCACCTTGTTGAAAGTGATTGCCGGGGTATACCGGCCCCAGCTTGGCCGGGTGAAAATAGATGGTGTGGATGTGGGTCAGTTGGACGGGCGGTGGCTGAACCGGCAGGTGGGTTATCTCCCCCAGGGTATCAGTCTGTTCAAAGGCACCTTAGGTTCCAATATGAATCTGGCGGACACTGCCGGGGACGATGATCTGGTTACGGTGACCCAATCCCTGGGTATAGATCGAATAGCATCCGGTGGGATGTTTGGCATGGATCTGCCCATCAGCGAAGGGGGCAGCGGATTGTCCATGGGCCAAAAACAGTTGGTGGCCCTGGCCCGGATTGTTCTGGCCCGGCCCCGTATCTGGCTTTTGGACGAACCCACCGCCGCGCTGGATGCTTCTTCGGAAGTTGATGTCATTCGCACCTTGAGCGACCGGGTGCGGGCCGAGGATATTGTCATTATCACCACCCATGCCCAGAGTGGTATTGTCAGTTTGGCCAACCGAGCGCTGCGGGTGCAGGCCGGTAGTGTAGTGGCGGACGGCTCCCCGGCGGAGGTGGCCAAGACCCTGGGACCTCGCCGGCAGCGGATACGCGACATTCCCAGCCGCCTGGGCAGGGGGGTGCCGGATGTGGGTTGAGGCTTTGTTTCGGCGTGACCTGTCTAAAGAACTTCCCGGTACCGGTAAGGGCCAGTCTTTTATCATCTATGCGCTGGTGGCGGGGATTGCCGGTTTTGTCGCCTGGGCTGCAAGCTTTAATCTGGATCAGGTGGCCCGGGCCTATGGCGAAGTGATTGCGGTCACCCGGGTCCAGGTTATCCAGTCCGTGGATGGCGGCGTATTGGATGAGTTGGCGGTGCGTGAGGGTGATCGGGTTGAACCGGGTCAGGTATTGGCGCGCCTGGATCAGGCCAGATTTGGCGCTGCGGTCACCGAGATCGAAGCGCGTTTGGCCGCTTTGCGGGCCAAGGCACGCCGCTTGCGTGCTGAAGTTGTGCGTGCGCCGCGAGTGGACTTTCCCGAAGCTATCCAAACGTTTCCGGAGTTGGTGCGTCTGGAACAGGCATTGTTCGAACAACGGCGGGCAAATCTTCGCGCGCGCTCCGCAAACCTTACTCAGGCGCTGCAACTGGCGGAGGAGGAACTTGCGCTGGTGCTGTCTCTGGCAGCCAACAATGATGTTAATCGTGCAGAAGTCATTACCGCAGAACGGGCAGTGAATCAGGCCCAGGCCAAAATCATTCACCTGGAAAGTGAGTTCTTCGAAAGCGCCCGCCTGGAACTGTCCCAAGCCGAGGACCACATTGCCCAGAACGAACAGATCTTAAAGCAGCGCCTGGAACAGCTCGAAGCCAGCGTATTTGTGGCCAAGGTGTCCGGGGTGGTCAAGAACATCCGGGTCACCACCGTGGGCGGTGTGCTGCGTCCCGGCGAAGAGCTTATGCAGATTATCCCCCTGGGCGATGCCTTGCTGGTTGAGGCCAAGGCCAGTCCTGCGGATATTGCACAGATCCGCCCGGGTTTACCCGCCACCCTGCGCTTTGACCCCTACGACTACACCATCTATGGCGGAGTAGAGGGACAGGTGGTCTATGTGAGCGCGGACACCCTGAAGGAAGACACCGCCCAGGGCCAGGAAATCTATTATCGTGTCCATGTGGCCCCCAGCAGCCAGCCGGTAGCCACAACCACTGGCAGCCCCATCGACATGATGCCCGGCATGACCGCCCAGGTGGATATTAAGACCAGCGAGCGCACCTTGCTGAACTACTTGCTTAAGCCGGTACGCAAAACTCTGTCGGAGGCTTTTGGGGAGAGGTAGTCCGGCCGCTGCGGCGTTAAGCGAGGTGGGGTTTCTGCAAGTTCCGGCTGTCCGGAGTAGACTTTTTCAAGGTGTATCTTCTTAGCCCTTGTGTTGTGAAAAAACTCTCAATGTCGGCGGTCAACCAAAATGTAAAGCCGGTTAAGATTGTTCTGCGGTTGTAACAGTCAATTCCGCCGGGAGGCCATCTGGCGGCGCTTGCGTGTTTGTACAACCCCGGGGGTTTATTAACATGCACCTGCATATACAACACATTATATAAGTGATATAGCTGGGATGATTGATCTATAGTTTCCGCTGAATGTTTTCTCAACAAATAGCTTCGTAACTAGCAGTGCAATATTAATCTATTGTCAGATAACAATAGACGAGTCACAAGGGTGCTGCCGCGCTTGATGTCCTTATGATCTCAATAAGATAAGCGCCTTTGCGATTTCTCCGTAACACTTTCGTTAGAGTATCGTTGAGACGCTTGTGGGTTCATCTAGGTATCTTGTTGTCTCTCTATAACAACCATATCTAGGTGAGAATAGCATGGGCGAAATCGTCTTAGTGGAGCGCGTCGATGGCGCTGATAAAACATGGCAGGTATCCGGGCGGTCTACGCCGCTGACGGTGAGTGCCTCGGCAACGTCGGCGGCGAGGTACGTCTTGAGGCTGGAAGGGGATGACTTTGCCAACAGTGAAGTGCGGCAAACCGGTGATGATCTGTTGTTGTTCGTTGATGGCCAACTGGTGCTGACCCTCTCCGGCTTTTTTGCTGACGATGCGGCCCACGAACTGGCGTTGATGGCGGGTGACAATCTGGCTGCGACAATTGCTTCCGGGGATGGGGAAAACCCGGATACCGCTGACAATGTGCTTATCTGGTCCCCGGCGAATGAAACCGCGGCCTGGGCCAGCGAAGATTGGGCAAACTGGGCCGGGCTGCTGGCGGTGGTGGGCGGCGGGATAGCCATTTATGACCAGATTGACGATGATTCGAGTTCAAGCTTCGTCCCCCCCACCAGCCCGGATCCTGATCCGCCTGTGGATCCCGGCGTGGATTTAGCGCAACTGTCATTGCAGCTGGTTACCGATAGTGGTGATGCCACCGACGGCATCACCAATGTGGGTGAAGTGGAACTGGTGGACATATCTTTGCTGGTGGAAGGGGCTACGCTGGAATACAGCATCGACGGCGGCCAAACCTGGGCCAGCACCTTTACCGCTAAGGAAGGTGACAACAGTGTTCAGGTGCGCCAGGTTGACGAGGATGGTAATACCAGCCCGGCATCCCAGGTGTTGGAGTTTACCCTGGATAGTACGCCACCCACGGTCAGCATTCAGGTTGACGAAACTGCGTTGGCATTTCTTGGCACGGACACCAACGACAACCCGGTCTTAGCTGTTGCCGAAGCTGATCTGTTTACCCTGTCCGGCAGCGAGGATACCGGGTTGGAATTCCGTCTGAATAACGGTAGCTGGCACCCACTGGATGACTTTGAGAGTGTATTCAACAATGCGCTGGACGATGCCCCCGAGGGCACCTATGTACTGGAGCTACGGCAAACGGATGTGGCGGGTAATACCGCGTCAACCACGTTGACCTTTGTCCTGGATTCGGTGGCTAACCTTAACTCTATAATTCCCATCCTGTTCGACGATACCTCTCGCGAGTTTGTTGACGGTGGGGATGACGACGGTGTGACTTATGACCCGCGCCTGATGCTGTCACAACCGGATCAGCAACTGGTAAGCGACAATGCGGTGTTGCAATGGCGAATTCCCGGGGGCAAATGGCAGACCATAGACTGGGATACGGAAAATCCACCTGAACATTTTGATGTTGACGCTGTGGAAGGTCCCAATGTCTTTGAGTTCCGCCAGGTGATCCTGGATGACAACGGTGTGATCATTGCCCGCAGTACACCCGCTGAGGTGAATTTTATCCTCGATACTACGGTGAGCGATCTAAGCCTGGGTGATTATGATCCGGACAGTGGACTGGTGGCTATTGAAGGTCAGGACAGCGATGCAATTTTAGAATACCGGATTAACGCCACCGCCCAGGACAGGGCGGACGACACCGGATGGAGCCGGGAGTATCAGCCTGTGCTGGGCCAGATGGTTCTGGAAGTCCGCCAGATCGACGAAGCGGGTAACGTCAGCCAGGTCAGTGAAAGAACTTACAACGTTGCCAGTATACCGGTGCCTGACGAGCAGGTGGTCATATTTGACCTGATGGATGGCACTTCCTCCCACCATCTGGGGCAGCGTGAATTCAAAGACGGTGTTGAATACTGGATTTACCTGGTGGTGGAGGACCATCATCGGTTAGCCGACGTTATGGAGGAGGGCCACAAGTGGAGGGGTGCTGCAAATCTTGATGAGGATGACCATATTATCCTGATCTCCGCTGACGGCCGCGTGATCCGGGGTAACCAAAAGGGGGATTTCCAGGGACCACCGGCCTACGAGACCGCCGACGCCGTCAATTATGCGGCCTGGCGCACCGAGGACGAAGGGCTGGCGGGTCGGCTTAACGGCCGGGGTGAGTTTGAGCGTCACTTCAACGGACTGATCCGCGAGCTGGACATCTGGGACGGCACTGAAGAGTGGGGTGATCTCTCAACACGTCCGGAATTGGAGTTGCCCAATTACTGGGTGGAACTCCAATATGCCAACGGCACCCGGGTGGACGGTAATCAGATTGATGATCTGAACTTTGTGCTGGCGGAACTTAGCCCCAATCCCCTGGATTTACCTGCGGACAGTGACTGGAATGTCTGGTTCAGCCTGACCCCTGACGACCCGGATTCATGGGTGGATACCTTTGCGGAATTACCCCTGACTACAGATCCGGACGAAACCACCTACGATATTTATGTACGCCAGCAGCGTACCATGAATGGTGAAATTGACTTTATCTCGGAGCCGCTGCTGTACCAGGTGCAGATTGTGCCGGAAGTGGATCCGGAACCCCGAGTGGTTATCTTCGATCTGGTCAACGGCACCTCAACCAAGGATACCGACAGTACCGAAACTGTTGAGGATCGCACCTTTGACGAACACATCTCCTACACCATATATGTGGTTGTTGACGCTATTGGCAACGGCAAAAATGCTGATGGTACCGGTGACCTTTTTCTGGACAGTCAGTATCAATGGCTAGGGGCGTCAAATCTGGGTAACGACGACAAGATTATCCTGATGTCCAGGGACGGCACCCCCATTCTGGGTAACGATGGCCTGACCCTGCGTCACGATGGTATCGACAACTGGGTTTACGACGCCCATGACCTGCGCCGCCGCTTTGATGGGACAACCCGGGCGGTGGTGTGGGGAGGATTCAGCGAGAATACTGCTGCCAGCCTGACCAATGGGGGTGATCTTGTACGTTATACCACCGGTGGCGGTAAGGTCACCGTTGACCTGCTGAATGGGCGTGGCTTTACACAGTTCTTTACCCGAATTGATCAGAATCTTGATAGCCCGCAGATTGGCGCTGAGGAATACTGGTTGAATGACGTATATGCCCGTGCGGAAGATCTGAACCCCGGCCCAATTGAGGCTGATGACCTGATCGTCAGCACCCGTTTGCCGGATGGTTTTGACGGTTGGGAGGTTCAATTTTCCGTGGACGGCACCGACGGAAGCTGGGGGGATGAGGGTGAGCTTGTCGACAGTCTGAATGGCAGTAATCCCTTTGGCGCCGACTATACGATCCATGTGCGCTTGCACAACCCGGACACCGGCACCGTTACCGAGGATTGGCAGTTCACCAAACAGCTCCACGAAGTTGTCAGGTTTGATTTGACCGACGGCGCTATCACCGGTACCGGTAGTACCTCCAGTCCAGGGAGTGATGACCGCACCTTCCAGGCAGATCACACCTACACCATATTTATTGTGGTTGACCCGGAAAGCGAAACCGTTAGCCTGGCTTCTGATCAGCAGTGGAAGGGTGCCAACAATTTGGGTGCGGACGATACCATTGTGCTTATCTCCGATGACGGCAAGCCGATTAAGGGATTTAAGAATGACCCCATTCTCCTTCTTCCGGGTAATCCAGAGTACGGAAGTTTTTTGGACGACTGGGTCTGGTTTACCGGAGGGCTCGATTCGAAAATTGCCGCAGCAGTAACCGCAGAGGGTTTCTTCACCCGCGCATACAGCAGTAGCACCATTACTGTAGACCTGTGGACCAATACAGCACCTGAGTTCTCGAAGATGCTGGTGACCTTTGGTACCCGGAATACTCTGTTGGCGGGTATCTACAATGAAGCCTTTGTTTAATGCCGGCGTAAGCTCCTTCGTCGTGGAGGTGGAACCCGCGAGGACCTGCTCTAAGTCGGGGTGGTCCTTTCGGGGGCGGTGGAAAGAATGCTGGATCTTTCCCCAATAACCCGAATAGAACGAATATAAACGGTTACTATATGCGGCACATAGTGGAATAACTGGCGGAACAACTAGTAAAGCGAAACAAGCGATCTGAACACGCGGCTACCAACGGAAATTTGCTCATCTTTAACATCTAACTACCAATGTCTATCTAAAGGAAAACTAGGATATGCTAAATAAATCTGATCAACCCAGCGGCTGGCTGACTTATCTATCGATGGTGCTGGCAACCGGGCTGGTGTTCAACGTTGGCCCAACTGCGGCAGGCATTCAACTGGACGATGGTCACGAATGGGCGCCGGGCATCACCTCCAGTCACCGTCCTTCCGGCGGGGCCTATATGGTTATTGTGCCTGACAGTGATTGTGCCGTTGATAGTGGGTTGTACGCGTCGTTCTATTTGCTCTACTGCGGTTCGTACCGTTACAAAGACACCGTAGAGGTGGGTGATATGAGGGCCACTTTTCGAGATCAGCAAGGTAATATACTGTTTGAAGTGACCCATCAACCCGATGTTGCGGGATCCGCCGGCTTTGGACTTTACCACGAGCAGCTTGAGAACCTCAGCCGGGATAACCCCAGCGTCATGGTCCTTGAGTTAAGCCGTTGGGAAAAAGATGTTGAACGTACTGAGCTCCCGGTTGAAGCCTGCGCCTTTGAAATTGATCCGCACTATACTCATCTGAAGTTTATGGTCCGCGCAGATGGTTTTTTTGGCCAATATAACATTGGGGATGGCGGCATCACCTACGGGGGCTGTGATCCCATAGATACCTCAGACCATTATCTGCCGTGAGCATTACACTGCCAATTGCGGTACCCAGATAGAGCTGCCGCTGACATAGGTTGTCTACGCCGTTTTTGGTAACCAGCGTGTGAACGCTGCAACTTTTGATAGCCGCGCTTTGTTAAAACAAAGCCTATTCTAAAAAGCCTATTTTAAAGAGGCGCGGCTTAATGGCTTCTGCGTGTGTGATCTCTTGTTTGGGCTAACGATGTTGTCTAAAGGTTATATGATTATGCACACCTTATCCCAAAGCCTTTGATGCTATTTGATTTTTTGGTGAAGTGTTCCGTTGAGTAATAGAAAAATATAAATATCGTTAGATATCCGTTAATACTGCGTTGATTCTAAATATATAGCACTCGGTACTATTACGGCTTTCCCATAGCTTTAAGGAAACTAAATGAGCTCTAGAGTCGCCACGGCCCACACTTGGCTGATCTGTTTGTCAGTAGTCCTGGCTGGTGTGATAACACCTCTTGCCCACGCAGCTACCGAATTGGTCAATATGACCTTTGACAATGGTACTCCACCCGGAAGCCCCACTGGCACAGTGGCTGTCGCCAATGATGGTACCGCTCTGGATCCGAACTACTATCTGGCCATTCCGGAGATCTGGAACGTGGCTTTGCCTGCTAATCCCTTTGTGGATATAGATGGCCGTAAAGCGGTTAAACTGTCCAACAGCCAGATGGTGGAGTTCGACCGGCAGACCACCCTTAATGTGGTTTCTAACGATGTGCTGCGTTTATCCATGGATTTTAAGGTTGACCGGCTGGGTAAACAGCCTAACGGCAGGCCGGAAGGAGTAGTGCTGTTTTCCATGCAGAACTACTTTACAGCCGCTTCTACGTCAAATCCGGATTTAGCGTGGGCGGGCTTCAGACTTATGATGGCCGGGGATGGTACTGGCCGGGTTACCCTGCTTGCTTCAGATGGCCTGGGTAAACGGCGCCACTATTCCCTGTTTAGCGATGTACCCTACGACACCTGGTATCGCTTGAATATGATGTTGGATATCAATCAAGGGGTTCTTACCGCAAACCTGGGTGACCGGTATTTTCAGCTTAGCTTGTTTGGACCTTTTGCGGGTGGGATAGACTGGAGCAATGTGCTTAAGAGTATTACTGATAACGATGATATTCAAATGCGGTTGGGTTGGGGTTTTTATCCCAACGATGCATACATGGGGGGTTACCGGGATGCCGTCATTGGCCGAGTGCGCAACCAAGGGCAGTCCCACGAAGGGGTCATGTACTTCGACAATGTCATTGTGCATAACGCCGCACCCAACTTTGATCATGCTGATTTCAAAACCGCGGTGGACAGCATCAGCAAAGGTATTACGGATACCTCACTGGATCTTACGTCAGACTATCTCGACTTTCTTGAGTACATGGTCTTTGCCCTGACGAGCCACTACCTCAGCGAAAATACCACAGAGGTCAACACTTATTTACAGGCCTATGAGACGGCGAAACCACCCCTGTTCAGTGACCGGGACTATAATAAACAACTGCATACCTATCCCATTGTGGATCGGGTGATGGTCATCCTGCAGCATGACATTGTCGTCAGTCACTTCAACAATAACGATCTCAGCGATGTGTACAATATTGAGTTCGAATCCCGGGAGGTGTTCCCGGGTCTGGTGGCCGGGGTTGAACATGTGGTGGCTTCCACCGATGCTGATGTGGGGATCAACGGCAGTTACAAGGAGTTCCCGGGGATCACCCGCGGCAGTCCCGCCCACCGCCCCACGGGCTACTGGGCGGTGGCCGGGCACAAGGTTAGAGTTTGCGTTGAAGGAAGTGTGGACACCAGCGGCATGGATGTGATTGTCGGGGCCCATCCGCCGATTAATCTGTCCCGCAAGATCAACCGGAATTATTCCATTGTCACCGGCTTTCCTTTTGCGGATAACACCACCGACTGTGTGGATGTGGCCAACCCCTATGGCGGGGGTATCTATGTGCGTGTCCACGAAGGGGTTGATGAGGGTTTTGTCAACGTTGCCCTGTCCGGCAAAATTGTTGAGTCCCCCTTTTTCGACAATCGCATAGCCAGCAATCGCCCCAGCGGCAAGGCCAAAACCAGCAACCGGGACTGGATGCGCATGTTCAGGAAATCTGCGCTGCCGCCCTGGAGCGATCTGGAGTCCGATAATTTTATGATGACAGTACCCAGCAATGCAGCGATCCTGGTACCACGTCCCAGGGCCGCCCTGGATGGTTGGGACGATATGTATGATGCGGTCAGTGTCTTCCAGGGTCGTGTTGACCGGCCCCGGGCGGAGTATCTGGTCGTCGACAGTACCTCTTTTTGTGGAGGCTGTTCGGGTTACTGGATGACCCTGCCGCAGAACTCCGCGTTGGAGCCGGTGTCCTCCCGGCAGAATAATGGCAGTTGGGTTTACAGCCATGGCTTGGCGCCCTTTAATTTGCTGGATGACCCGAACTTCTCCAGCGCCCGGCGTTTCGACCACTTCCTGCACGAGAAGGGCCACAACCTGAAACACCCCACTCTGGGTCATGGTAACGAAGAAGAGGCCAAGGCCAATATCATCAAGCTGGTGGGACGTACCGAGGTCCTGGGTGACACCATGGATGATGCCCTTAGGTACCATAACCCCCAGGGACTCACCATCGAGCAGGCGGTGATGGACTGGATTATTTCTGATGACTTTATCGACCCGGCGCTGGGTAGTATGTCAAGCCGCGCATACCAAAGCCGGCCCATGGTCAAGTACATCGATTTGGCGGAGTTGTTTAACGGTTGGGCAACGGTGGGCAACATCATGAAGGAGTTTTATGCCACCAATGTGGACAGTGTGCCCTGGCCGGGGTTTGAAAAGCACCTTGTTAAGGACCAAGACTTTGCCGAAATGGCTGTGGAAGCCTTCAACAATGCCGGGCTGGACAATCCCCTGCCGTTGCTGGAGTTCCACGGGGTGGTGCCCACCCAGGCAACCCGTGACAAAGCGGCCATTACTTACGGTTTGGGTGCAAGCAGCGCCATTCTGACCCGGCTGAATGAGTACAAGGCCCTGGTGCCGGAAACTAAGGCAGAGTTCGCAAGTAAATACTATGAACTGATCACGCATAGAAGCCAGATTGTGTTGAAGAACCGCTTTTTGGACGCCAAGGACAATTGGGAAACCAAGACCGTTGCCGGGCGGGTTGGCGTCACCGGATATCACGACCTGATTGAGGCGCGGATTGACGAAATCATTGCGACCTATGGTCTAAACAGCCCCTAGGCCTAATGGGCCTTTTGGGGCCGCGCCTTGTCCCAAGGCGCGGTCTTAAGGGGGGTTATTTGTCTCTATCTGTTGCACAATGGCGCCTGTCCGTCCGCCAACAATGACTATTCGTCTTGAGAATCTAGCGTCCGGTCAGTAACGCATAAACCTTGGAAAGCTGATCCGGCAGGTCTTCCATCTCTTCAATCACCAGATAACGGGCGTCTGGACACATTTGTTTTAGATAGTCCTGGCCCGAGCGGTCCACGGTCACACAAAATGTTTCCACCCCCTTGGCCTGGGCTTCCAACAGGGCTTTAGCGGTGTCTTCCACCCCGTAGTTGTGGTTGCCCCGTTCCGGGCCATAGTCAGCGTCCTGGGGAAAGCCGTCGCTGATGACCATCAATACCTTCAAGGCGTGGCCGCTTTCCATCAGTTTGTGCACACCGTGCCGGATGGCCGGCCCCATACGGGTTGAACGTTTGGGGTTCATGGCGGCTATGGCGTGCATGGTGTGTTGGGAAAACGCCTGGTCCGGCTCCTTGGCAACAAAAATTTCCACGTTGTCTTTGCCGTAACCGGAAAATCCGTAAATGCCGTAGCTGTCCCCCAGGGCCTCCAGGGCAGATGCCATCACCACCATGGCTTCGCGCTGGATATCGATGATCTTACGCTTGGGCCTATCGTCAAATTCTTCCTCGTCTTCGGGTTCTGCCCAGGGATCGCGCAGGTTAACATCGGCGTCTTCGTCGTGGTTTGACCAATCCTTGGCTGGCGGTGGATCAATGGGGTCGTCGGTGGACGCTGATAGGTCCACTAGAAACACGGCACACACATCCCGGTGCATACGCTCCTTGCGGGAGTAAAAACGTTCATCCGGGCTGTGACCAGCCCGGATATCCTGGCGGGCTTCGATGATGGCGTTAAGGTCTAACTCGTCCCCATCTGCCACTCGGGTGATCCGTTGTAAGCCGGTGGGACGGATCTGTTCCAGTTGTTTCTGCACCATGGGCTGAAATTTGCGAATTGCCGTCCGCAGTTGGTTCAAAATCTCCTGATCCTCGTCACTTCCCGCCGTCAGGTGTTCTTCGTACACCCGGCAATAGTGGGTGAGGTAGCGGTACTCCAGATAATTCCACTCATCGTACCGATAACTCCGCGCGGCGGATCGGTCCGTGCCCAGGGCATGCTGGACTGAAGACGTTTCCATGTCGATACGCCGCTTTAGAGTATCCCGTTCGTCGATCAGCGACTGAATGTTCACGTTGGCTTCACGCACGGCAGCGTCGGAAGTCTCGCCGCGTTCCGCTTGCAGGTCTTCTGACTCCAGCATTTCCACGGCAATGGCCATCTCCAGGCCCTGCAGGTCTTCTTTCCACTCTTCCACCCGTTGTTCCCGGTTAAGCCAGTCGGGCATGGACTCATCTTGCGGCGCATAGGCTGAAGTTTCCGGGAAGACATAACTTTCGGCAACTTTGTCGTAGAGTTGACACAAGGCTAGAACACTGTCGTAAACGCTGCCGGGCTGGTTGCGCAGGTGTGCCAAGGATCGGGTAAGTTCCGTCCATTGGCTAAGAGGGCTGACTTCCCCCCATAAAAAGCGTTGGCCGGTAACCAGCGCATCGGCGGATGTGGGCCCAATGTGCAGCAGATGCCGGAAATACCGGGGCATGTGGGGGGTTAATCCGGGGTAGGTGCGTTCCAGGTGGCCGAGGATACGCCCCCTCTCCAGCAGGTTGAACAGTTCAGCCGCAAAACCCGGCTGGGCAAAGGCACCAAACAGCAGGTGATAGTCTCCCGTGCGGGGTGATACCCCCTTTGGGGGTACAAACCGCTGAGCCAGATTCTGGATACGGCTTAGTGCTTTGTCCATGCGAAAGCTAAAGGTGCCGCATTCGCGCAGGCCAATCTGCTCCATCACCAGTACCCGATAGCTGCCTCGGTCCGGCGCATCCAGTTGCTCCGGCAAGTAAATGGTATCGTTAGACTGACCAGTGCCGTTAATGCCCAGGGCCAGGCGGCGGTGAGTGGCAAACTCGTCAGAGGCGGCGATGTGGAAGTATCGGCCAGCGATGCCTTCGGTAAAAAGAGCCAGGGTGTCTTCGTGATCCGATAGGGTTAACACAGTTGTTCAGGGCAGAATAACGTCAACGATATCAGCCACCGCCTGCTGCACGGTTTTGTCGTCGGATATGGCGGTGATAATGGCCACATCCGCTGCCCGCCGCGGTTCGATACCGGCACTGATCAGCTCTCCGGCATAAATCAGCAGGCGGGTTGAAACACCCTCTTCAAAACCGTGTTGCTTAAGGTTGCGTACCCGCTGGCCTATCACCGCCAGATGCTCCGCCGGCTGGGTATCAATATCAGCCTCATGGGCAATAATGGCAGCTTCCGTCTCAACATCGGGATAGTCAAATTCCAGGCTGACAAAACGTTGCCGGGTGCTGGGTTTTAGGTCCTTTAAAACGCTTTGGTAACCCGGGTTGTAGGAGATGACCAGTAAAAACTCGGCGTGGGCGGGTACCAACTCGCCGGTCTTGTCTATGGGCAGGATGCGCCGGTGGTCGGTCAGCGAATGGATCAGTACCGTGGTATCCTTGCGCGCCTCAACAATTTCGTCAAGGTAACAGATGGCCCCGGTACGTACCGCCCGGGTCAGGGGCCCGTCGGTCCATACGGTTTCGTCTCCCTTTAACAGATAGCGGCCGACCATGTCGGTAGCGGTGAGGTCCTCGTGACAGGATACGGTGACCAAGGGCACTTCCAGGGGATTGGCGGTTTCCCGGTACAGCCGCCAGGTCATGTGTTCCACAAAGCGAGTTTTGCCGCAACCGGTTGGGCCCTTCAGCAGTACCGGCAAACGGGCGCTATAAGCGGCGCGGAAAATTTCTACTTCGTCCGCCAGGGGCAGATAGTAGGGTTCAGTTTCGGCGGCAAAAAAGTTGACTGCTTGGCTCATGATTGTTCTTTTAGGTTCCTGTTCTTTTGATTTGGCTGGGGTCAACGAGGATTGGGGGAAAATTGTTCGTTGCCCCGCCGATAGGTGAAAAAGTTGGTGCTTGGGTTGCGATTCACCAGCGGCCGCCGGTACATGGCATGGGAAAGAGCGCGGACCTCGTGTTCCAGCTGATAAAGCACCACGCCGCTGTCCGGATCCACAATGTCCACAAAACGGTATTGAAACTGATCCGACTCCTCGGTGATCAGGCCGCGTTGATGCAACCAGCCGTGTGGGCCGGAAAAATTGGCCACGTAGATAGCGATGTGATGCCCATCATAGTCCGGGATGGGTTGATCCGTTTCGGTAAATATCAGCTGTTGATTGTGGCCCATGTCCACTTCAGCGGTGTGGTCAGTCAGGCGCACGGGGCAACCCAGAACCTGCTGATAAAATTGAGCGATTCCCCGTGTAGTGTTGGGTGCCACGTCGAGTTGGACATAGGGCATGCCTAAATCCATATCTGGATAGGCGCTGGCGGGATAGGCTCGAATCGAGTTGCCGAAGGGGCAGGTGAGGGCAACGTGATCATCCGCATCAGCCCAGGCGAACCGGGTATCTTGCAGACCCTTACCGGCAAATTTAAGCCGTCTTTGCAGGTCATCCAGATCAGGTACCACCACCCCGATGTGGCCGCGCAGTACCTGGGCGGTATTGGTGGGCAGGTGAAATTGCTGATCACCTAGATTTACCCACATGTTAAAGGTGCCGAAGTCGATATAGGGGTCCCGGGTAAAACCCAGTCCGGTGACATAAAACATGGCCGCCAGGGTCTGGTCCGGCACGGTTAGATTAACGTGTTCCAGTAGCTGCACATTACCCACGTCTTCCCGGCTGCGGTCATATTCTGTGGAGGTAGAGGCCATGGTGTTCCCTAAATAAGGATTAACGCCTTAAAGTAACCCAGATGGCACTGGGTAGAAAGGCTTGTAAGGTCGGGTATAGTAAGGGTATGGACAACAACGACGTTTTGCTGGAGGCCACCACGGCGCTGATTCCCCCCTTGTTGACGGGTATTGACGTATTGGCCCATGCCGGCCGGCATATGCATCCGCCGAATATTCCACAACTGATTGAAGAATTGACCCCCTACCGGGCACCCTTAAAGGAAGGGATACAGGTGTTTGAGGCCACGGACTGGCCGGAGCATTTGCAGGGATTTGCCGACCAGGTCAGTAAGTCCGCAGCCCTGGCCATGCAGAGCTTTAACGACTTTTTAAGCGCCAGTAACCAGAGTAATCCCACCATGGCAGCGTATCGCGCCATGGGTTATAACACCAAGGCCACGGAAGCCATTTACCCGGTGGCGAATATGTTGCCCCCGGTGAGCCGGTATTTTCTAAACCCGCAACAGCGGCAAGACCAAGCCTTGCTGGACCGTCTGACCTCTGCAGATCACCAGCGCGAGCACGTTGGGGTCATGCATGCCGACAACGCCAGCCACCAGCGGGGCGGCTTTTCCATGTATGTGCCGGAATACTACAACCACGAAAAAGTACCCCTGGTGGTAGCCCTGCATGGAGGCAGCGGCCATGGCCGCAGTTTTTTGTGGACCTGGTTGCGCACCGCGCGTTCGAAAAACGTCATAGTGATCAGTCCTTCCTCCAAGGAGGCTACCTGGTCGCTGATGGGACCGGATATTGATTCGCAGAATTTACACGCCATGGTGGCCTACGCCCGGGAACATTGGAATATTGATGAACAGCGTATCTTAATGACGGGTATGTCTGATGGGGGTACCTTTACCTACGTCAGTGGTTTGCAGGAAAATTCCCCCTTTACCCATCTGGCCCCCAGTTCAGCTTCGTTTCACCCCATGCTGACTGAAGTAGCTGATAAAAATCGTTTGCAGGGGCTGCCCATGTACATCATGCACGGCGCCTTGGATTGGATGTTTCCGGTGGATATGGCGCGCAGTGCCAGAGACAGTTTCAGCACAACCGGGGCCCGGGTGGAATACCGGGAAATAGCTGATCTTTCCCACACCTATCCCATTGAGGAAAATCCGCGCATTATCGATTGGCTGATGGCTTAGCACGAAGCATACCGGATTGCCGGCACGCAATCCGTGGCCGAACGGAATATTTCCTGTCATCAACGGCTTTCTTCGCCAATCTGCCAATAGCCAACAATGTTCTTCTGAGGCGGCCTTCTATAAATCCGAGGTTTTCCCTCAAATAATCTGCGCAACATCAAATTACCGTTAGATTTTCGTTGGGCATAGGTTCGGTATATGTTGATTGGCGGAAATAAATAATCGTTATCATGTGTGGATGCCAACAATTTGAGGATAACGGTATGAGGATAAGAATTGGTGGGGCCGCAACCCGGTTGAGCTGGGCTCTGATGGCCCTGTTATATGGTGTGGGGTATATCCCCGCGAGCGCTGATACAGGCAACGGATACGAATGGGCCCCGGGCATCTGGTCGAGCCACCGCTCCTCCAGTGGGGCCTATATGTCAATCGAAGCAACCAATTCCTGCCAGACAAATAGGGACCTTGCCGCCGCTTTTCAGTTTATTTATTGCGGGGGCCACCAACAGGAGACGGGTGATTTTCGGGCCGTCTTTCGCGACCAGTATGGCAATGAGCTGCTGGAAGTGCTGCATCAGCCCGGTAAGGCCGGTAGCAAGGGGTTTGGTCTTTATCACGAACATCTGGAGAAACTTGGTTTTGAAGATGCCGGCACAATGATGCTGGAACTGGAGCATTGGGAGAAAGATGCTGATCACACAGAAGCGCCAAGCAAGGCCTGCGCGATTGTTATCGACCCCGGGTCCAGCCAACTGGAGGTGCTGATTTACCTTGACGATATTTTCAGCCGATTCCAGAACAACCAACCCGCACCCTGTGTCCCCCTAGATAAGACGGAGCATTACCTGCCATGAAACTCCACAACCTAAACAAGATATCCAAGGACAGACCGGTGAGATGTCGAATCCTAACCAATTCCATTCGAGATTTCCGTTGGCGAATATGGGCGGGTGCCCTTGGCCTGGCGGTTTCCATGCTGGCAGCACCCTGGGCCCAGGCGGCGGTCGAGTTGGTCAATTTGACCTTTGACAACGGTAGCCCACCCAGTAGCCCACTGGCGTCTGTTGCGGTCCCTAACGACGGCACCGCTTTGGACCCAACTTATCGTCTGGGCATTGAGGACATCTGGGAGATTCCCTTACCCACAAACCCCTATGTTGACGTGGACGGCGGCAAGGCTATCAAGCTGTCCAACAGCCAGATGGTGGAATTTGATCGCGCCACAACGGTGGATGTTGTCAAGAATAATGTGCTGCGGCTGTCCATGGACTTTAAGGTCGAACAACTTGGCTTGATGCCCAACGGCTATGAGGATGTGGTGACGCTGTGGTCCATGCAGTCGAAGTTCGGCTCCAGCCAAAGCCAGCCTTGGGAAGGCTTGCGTATTCGCGTGAAAAACGATAATGGCAGTGGCCGAATTGCTCTGACTGCCGGGGACGGCAATGGCAGGCGCAAAACGGTACCCATGTTCGTAAATGTGCCCTTCGACACCTGGTACCGGCTTAATCTGATGCTGGATATAAATAAAGGGGTTCTCACCGCCAACCTGGATGACCGGTACTTTCAGCTGAGCCTGTTTGGCCCATTTGCCGGACCCTTTGATTGGCGCAATGTTTTGAGTGCCGCGATTCACAACGACCAGATCAAAATGCGCCTGGGGTGGGAGTACATTCGAGACGGCCGCAACGACGACTTTGTCAAATTTGTGGAAAACCAGGGTCATGCCTTTGACGGGGTCATGCACTTCGACAATGTAATTGTGCACAACGCCGCTCCCACGGTTGATCATGCCCGTTTCAAGGTGGTGCTGAGTAATATCGGCAAGGGTATCACTGATACGTCCCTGGAGCTCAAAACCGACTATATTGATTTCCTGGAATATATGGTATTTGCGCTGACCAGCCATTATCTGGACGAAAATACCAGTGAGGTAGATGCTTATCGTCAGACATACGAGAATGTTAAACCGCCCCTGTTCAGCGACCGCAGTACAAATCAACAATTACATGATTACTCCATTGTGGACCGGGTCATGACCATTCTGCAGCATGACATAGTTGTCAGTCATTTCAATAACAACGATATCGGCGACGTGGCGGCGTTGAGCTTTGCCTCCCGGGAAACGTTTCCGGGCCTGGTGGCGGGTATTGAGCATGTTCCCGTCAGCACCCAGGTGAATGTGACGGTCAACGGCAGCTATACCGAATATCCCGGCCTCAGCCGCCACAGTCCCGCTCACCGGCCTACGGGTTATTGGGCCAATGCCGGTCATAAAATTGCGGTCTGCATTCTGGGTGGTGTGGACAGCAGCGGCATGGACGTGATTGTGGGTGCTCATCCGCCCATTAACCTGTCACGCAGGATTAACCGCAACTACACCATCGTCACGGGCTTTCCTTTCCTGGACAATACAACCGACTGTGTGGATATTGCCAATCCCTTTGGCGGTGGTATCTACGTACGTACCAGCGAAGGCGTGGATGAGGGTTTTGTGGACGTATCGATATCCGGCAACATTGTGGCGGCTCCATTATTCGATAATCGCATCAGTGCCAATCGACCGATCGGCGTTTCCAAGACCACCAATCGCGCCTGGCAGGGAATGTTCACAAAACCAGCCTTGCCGCCCTGGTCGGATCTGGAATCCGACAACTTCATGTTTACGGTGCCATCCAATGCCGCGCGTTTGGTCACCCGGCCGAAAACCGCCCTGGATGCCTGGGATGATATGTACGACGCAGTCAGCGCCTTTCAAGGCCGGCTGACTAGACGGCGGGCGGAATATCTGGTTACCGATAGCACCAGCAAGTGCAAGAGCTGCTCGGGCTACTGGATGACAGAGCCGGACTTGCGGGCATTACAACCGGTATCATCAAGACGAAGTTCCGGCGATTGGCGCTACACCCACGGCCTGGGGCCCTTTAACATCCTGGATGATCCCAATTTTTCCGTTGACCGGCGCTATGAAAACATCCTGCATGCGAAAGGCCACAATCTCAGACACCCCACTCTTGGGGTGGGTAATGAAGAAGAGTCCAAAGCTAACATCATCAAACTGCTGGCCAGAACAGAGGTGTTGGGTGACAGTTGGAATGATGCGCTGCGGTTCCACAACCCCCAGGGTCTGAATATTGCACAATCAGTGATGCACTGGATGGTCTCCGAGGAGTTCATCGATCCGGCCAAGGGCACCATGCAGCCCAGGGCCTATCAGAGCCGGGCCCTGGTTAAGTACATGGATCTGGCGGATATCTTTGGCGGTTGGTCAGGCGTGGGGATTATTATGCAAGCCTTCTATAACAGCCAAGTAAACGGTGAACCGTGGCCGGGTTTTGACACACACCGGGTTTCTGATGAAGCCTTTGCGGACATGGCCGTGGAAGCCTACAACGCCGCCGGGTTTGATAACCCGTTGCCGTTACTGGAGTTCCATGGTGTGGTCCCCTCAGCGGACACCCGTGCCAAGGCCACCGGTTATGGGCTGGCACCCAGCAGTGCAATTCTTGCCCGGCTCAATGAATATAAAGCCCTGGTACCGCAAACCAAGCGTGAATTTGAGAATTTGTACGGCAATCTTGTCACCGCCCGGGGTCTGCCTGATGTGCGGCAGCGGTTTGGCCACGCGGCTGACAACTGGGAAACCAAGACCGTCAACGGCCGTTCCGAAACCGGTTATTACGATCTGATCAGGGTGAAGATCGACGAGATCATCAGTACCTACGGTCTGAATCCCTAGTTCCTACCGCCTTTACCAAGGCGATTTAGACGCCGCGCTTTCATCTGAGGCGCGGCTTTTCCCCAACATCTGTAACGTTGTCATTCCTTGGGCTTCGGTTCAAGCGCCCGGAGGTGCTACTTCCGTGGCATCAAAAAATTTAGCGTTTACACTCTTAGGTGGGTGTGCAGCCATGGCCGCCTGAAATTCCGCCATATGCGGGGTGGCAAAATGGGCACTTAAGGCATCCATACTCTCCCAGGCCTCGGTGATACGCAGCACGTTGGGGTTGTTCAACTCCACGCTGAAGGTATAGTCGTGACAGCCTTCCTCCGCCCGGCTGGCTTGTTCCATGACGGCAATGGCGCTTTTCATGGCGGCAATGGTTTCCTCGGTGGCTTCGATGGTGGCATTAACAACAATCATCCAACTTGCTCCTTAATATGGTCCAGCGGCAGTTGAGTATCGCGCATTTGTGGGGAAAAGTGTTCTCGGGCGTAGTCTACGCGCTCTTCAATGCTCATTCTGCGGGTTTTTTTTCCCTCTATGTGGGTCAGGCGCGGCAACAACCCGGTATTGTTGGCAATTTGAATACTTAACCCGGGCCGGGCGTTTAATTCCAGGATAAGAGGCCCGCGCTGGCGGTCGATGACAATGTCACAGCCCAAATAGCCCAGTTCAGTCACCTCAAAACATTGAGCGGCCAACAGCAATAATTGGTGCCAATTGGGAACCGCTATGTCTTCCAGCGAAGCCCCGGTATCCGGATGGTGGCTTACCAGGTGATTGTTCTGCACCGCGCGAATGGCCTGGCCGGTGGCGATGTCCAGGCCAACGCCGATGGCCCCCTGGTGCAGGTTGGCCTTGCCGTCGGAAGACTTGGTGGCCAGGCGCAGCATGCCCATAACCGGAAAACCCTTAAAGGTGATCAGGCGGATATCCGGCACCCCTTCGTGGCTGAACTGATTAAAATAAGGGTTTACCTTTACCAGCTCTTCAAAAAAGGCGACGTCGTTGCGGCCGCCCAGGGAGTGTAATCCACTTAAAGTATTGGTTAAATGGCGCTTGACATCCGCCAGGGTGATCATTTCCCCACTGGCTTTTTGATAGTTGTCACCCACCTGGCCGGTCACCACCAGGATGCCCTTGCCGCCGCTGCCCTGGGCGGGTTTGGCAACAAATTCGTCCAATTCCGCCAGTTCTTCCTGGACCCATTCGATATCGTGCTGGGTCTCAATGACCTTAATCAGCTTCGGTACCGCCAGGCCGGCCTCTTCCGCAACCTGTTTGGTGGTGAGCTTGTTGTCGACCAGGGGAAATTGGCGCCGGTCGTTGTAACGGCTGATATAGCCGACGTTGCGCCGGTTCATGCCCAGAATACCCTTGTCCCGAAGCTGGAAGGGGGTAATCCACCGGCTCATTGGCTGTTCCGGAAAGCGGCAAAGCGGTTTAACTCCAGCAAACGGTAGCCGGTATAACGGCCTAACAGCATGATAAAGGCGAGCAAGACCAGATGCAGTTCCGGGAAGTGGAAGACCAGGTGTTCAACCTCGGGGACGCTCATTAACAGGTAGGCCAACACAGCAACAAAGAGGCTGCCGCCACCCTGAATAAACACCTCCTTGGGGCCTTCTTCCTCCCAGGTGATGGACATCCGCTCAATGGTCCAGGCCAGGATGATCATGGGGAAGAAAGTGATGGTCAACCCCTGAATCAAACCCAGGCGGAAGCTGACAATGCTGAATATGCTGATGATGCCGATCACCAGCACAACCAGGGTGGCTATCCTGGCCACCAGCAGCAAATTCAACGAAGACAGGTAGGAACGAATAAACAAGCCAATGGCCACCACAATAACAAAACTGGTTAAGCCGGGAATCAGTTCGGTCTGCAAAAACGCCAGGGCAATCAACACCGGCATAAAGGTTCCGGATGTACGCAGCCCCACCAGAATCCGCAACAGGGCAACCACAAAGGCACCCACCGGCAGCAGCATGATAAGTTTGAACATCCCCTGTTCAGCAATGGGCAGGTTGTACAGGGACAGTGCCAGATCATCCGCCTGTTCCTGGGCCAGGATAGTGCCGGAGCGGGTTTCGCTGATCATGGAGAACGTCACCCGGCTATTGGTGCCACCCAGGACTTCCAACACCGCCGGGTTACCGGTTTGCCACAACAACAGATTTGCCGTTTCTGTCAGCTCACCCTCACTGGGGTTGTATAAACGCCACTTTTCGCCGTCCCAGACTTGCAGATAAGACGCCAGACTTTGCCGTCGCCGGCCGTCTTCCAGCACCAGCACCTGAACCTTGCGCGCCGGTACCTGGGCGCTGCGCAGCACCCGCACCAGTAAATCCTGCTGTTCAAAGTTGGCGGTGAGCAAACTCAGGTTTTGATCCGCGGGGATGCGCCCCAGGGCCTGGATAATCCGCAGAGTCAGGGTGTGGGCGTCAGCGCTGGTGGGATAGACGGTGCTCAGCAGATGATCCACCGCGGTCTGATAAGGTTCATCCCAAACCACCGGGGAAATCTCTCCCGGGCCGGAAGCGGCTTGCACATCTTTGTTGGTGACAATATCCAGCTTATAAAAAAGGATTTGCCGGTCCAGGGGGTTGCGTTGGGACCAATGTGCCCGGCGTTGCTCGCCGGGTTCAATGGAAAATCCCCAGCCGGAAGACGCTGCGGATTCCTGCACAATATCAAAACCGGACTGTTCCGGCGGCAGGGTGAGAAAGACCTGGCTGGGGCCGCCCTGGGCGGTAAACTCGATCCGTGCCTCAACCTGCCAGACCATGGCCTGACTACTTGGCGTCCAGGGAATGTCGTACATCTGATGGCGAAAGGTTGCCGCACCAATGCCAACCGCAAACAGGATCAGAACAATAAATAGGACGGGTCCGCGGTTATTCACAATGGCTTACCGTGCGCTGGGCCCATCAGTTACGGCTGGCTGAGGGCTGCTGGGCAGGCTGAATGAACTTCTGACTTACGTCAACCATGGCCATATCGGTGAGGAAATTTCTGCCCAGAATCATATTGTGTTCCAGGTGGCTGCGGTCAGCGAGGGTAAATTCGAAGGTATCCTGCACATCACCCAGCCGAATACGCAACTCAACTACCGGACGCCTTGAACCGGACTTGTCGGCTTGCTGGTAAACCCGGACATATTTTCCCACCGGGCGCTCGATGGTCACGGTGTCTTTTTCCGCAACCAGGTCAAAACGTACCCAGTCGTCACCGTCCCGCTCAAATTCAGTGATATTTTCCGCGTGCAGGGAACTGGAACTGGCGCCGGTATCCACCCGGGCCACAATAACAAAGCCGGGTTCCGCCACCCACACGTGTTCAATTTCACCCAGCACCATCTTGCCGCTGTTGCTGACCAGTACCCGCTGGGCCGAGTTATTGCAGTCGGCGGGTTCGGGTGCATTGGCGATGCGTGACTGGCGGCAGGCGCGCAGCAGGCGTTCGCCAAGTTCATCCACACTATTGGACAGCACGGTGAACTGTCCGGCTACTTCCGCCTCGCTGGCGTAACGAAGATTACGCAGGTGGGCAATTTCATTTTCTGCCCGGGCCAGACCCGCTTTCATATCTTTCAGGTCTTTTTCCAGACCACGTATCGAAGACTGTTGCGGCGGTACCTGGGTGCAGCCAGCCAGCAGGCTGATGCAAACGATGAGGCTAAAAATCGTAAAACGCATTCTTTTTATTGCTTGATATGTTCTTCCCTGGGGGGCGTAGTCTAATGTCGTCATATAGAGCTTGATACTGTATATACATACAGTTATAAAGGCCAGTACCACCATTTTTCGTAGTTTTTGCAAAAAACCGGAAAAATTATTCCTTGATACCGGACTTTAGCAGCTAAAGACAGGCCATTATGAAAAAGATCATCTCAAGACTCGGCAGATCAGCCCCTGGCAGGGAAGGTGTGGTCAAGGGGCGGGGCAGCGGCAGCAATCAGCAAAGCCGCTATCTTGATGTAAGCTCATTTGCCGAAGCTGATGGCTGGGAACCCGGCGACACCAACCCGGAGGATTCGCCTCAACACGGCACAGCCCAACTTGGTGCGGCACAGTACGCGGACGTGCCTGCCCCGGACACCCGGTTTTTCCCGGACCACACCAAAAAGCTGATTACCACCAACCGGTCCCCGGACCTGCCCTTCAGCCAGTCCATTAACCCGTACAAGGGGTGTGAACACGGCTGTATCTACTGTTTTGCCAGGCCCACCCACGCCTACTTGGATTTGTCACCGGGATTAGATTTTGAGACAAAAATTTTTTACAAAACGGATGTTAAGGCACGCTTGACCGCGGAACTGGCAAAACCGGCTTACCGGTGCCGGACCATTGCCATGGGGACCAATACGGATCCTTATCAACCCGGCGAAAAACAGCACCTGGTGATACGCCAGATCCTGGAATGCCTGGCCGGGTGCCGTCACCCGGTCAGCATCGTCACCAAGAGCGCCCTGGTGCTGCGGGATATCGATATTCTCGCTACCCTGGCCAAACAGAATCTGGTGAACGTCTATGTGAGTGTAACCACCCTGGATAACCGTCTGAAAACAAAGCTGGAACCCCGCACGGCAGGGCCGGCGGCGCGTTTAAAAACCATTACAACCCTGAGCGGGGCGGGCATACCCACCGGGGCGATGATTGCGCCGGTTATTCCCTTTATCAACGATGCTGAAATTGAAGCCCTGGTGAAGGCCTGCGCCAAGGCTGGGGCACAAACCCTGGGTTATATCCTGCTGCGCCTGCCTCTGGAAGTAAAACCGCTGTTTGAGGAGTGGTTGAGCAATCACTACCCCCAAAGGGCGCAGCGGGTGATGTCAGCTATTCGCAGTACCCGCGGTGGGGCAGCTTATCAGTCCAAATGGCACAAACGAATGGTTGGCGAAGGTCCGGTTGCTGACCTGATTCGCACACGATTTGTATCTGCGGTGAAAAAGGCGGGTTTGGCCGAGGGCAAGTTACCGATGTTGTCCACGGACTTGTTTATTCCACCCCGTGCCCCGGGAGATTCCCAGTTGGACCTGTTCTGATACCATTAGCCGCTGCTGGATGCGGGTAATAAGTAAACGGGTAGAAAGTTAAAACGGGTAAAACGGGTAAAACGGGTAAAACGGGTTAAAAGGTAAAAGGTAAAAGGTAAAAGGGTAAAACGGGTAAAAAGGTAAAAAGGTAAAAAGGTAAAAGATGGGAGGTTGGGATTTAACCACGTGGTCGTGGATCTTTTTGTTTGCCTACATCATGATGATGCTGGCGTTCGGCTGGTTGGGTCAACGCAAGGTGGCCAATGCAGATGACTTTGCCACGGCGCGAAATGCGTACGGCCCTTTGTTTCTTGCTTTTGCCTTCGCCGCCACAACAGCCAGCGGTGCCACCTTTGTCGGTTTTCCGGGTATTGGCTATGACGCGGGCATGGCTGCCCTTTGGTCCGTATTCCTGTATCCCATTGGTGTTTATCTGGGTGTGCTTTTGTGTTTGCACCTGGTCAGCAACAGTGGACACGAATTTGGTACCCGGTCCATCCCCGAATATCTGGGTGCCCGATACCAGTCGGATCTGATCCGCATTCTGGTATCCCTGTTTTCTCTGTCCCTGTTTTTCTACCTGGCCGGGCAGTTGGTATCCGGCCTGGTCATGTTTGAAATTATGTTAGGTGTACCTCCCGGGGTAGCCCTGGGGGTGACGGCGGGGGTGTTGTTAATTTACGTGGTCATGGGCGGGGCGCATGCCGACATCCTCACCGATGGGGTTCAGGGGTTTATCATGGTTGCCGTTGCCTTGTTGGTTACCCTGATGTTCCTGCTGGGTTACGGCATTGAAGGGGGGCTGGGGGGCATGTTGGATCAACTTGAAGCAAAAGATCCCAACCTGGTGGGGTGGCTGAACAAGGAGAACGTGCTGTATCACTCCTGGTGGTCCGTGGTGGCCATTCTGCTAGCCCATATTCCCCTGGGCATGCTGCCCCATATCGGCAATAAATTATGGGCGCTTAAGGAACCGCGCCAGCGCAAGTCGTTTATACGCCTGGCCTTTACTTTCGGCATGATCCTTGGGATGTTGGGTTTGGGCGGCATCATGGCCAGGGTAATTCTGGGTGAAGGGGTAAACGGCAACCAGGCGTTGGCGCTTTTGTTTATCGAGTTATTTCCCACATGGTTTGCCGCCTTGCTGGGGGTGGGGATTTTAGCGGCGGTCATGTCAACCGCGGATGGTCTGGTTGTATCCTCTTCACAAATTGTTGCCAACGATTTATACCGTCTGAGTTTTGTGCCGCGCTTCCGGCAGGACCTGAGCGAAAGGGAAATAGAACAGCGGACATTGCGTATCAGCCGGGTGGCGACCGTTGTGATCATGGTGCTGTGTACCGCCCTGGCCTGGTCCATGCTGGACATGAACGTAACCATCATCGTCTGGATCGGCACCGGCTGTATGATGGCGGCCTTTGCCGGTCCGTTGATCCTTGGCGCGATCTGGCGCGGCGTAACCCGGGCGGGTGCGTTTGCAGGTTTGTTAAGCGGAGGCCTGGTATTTATCATCACCTTTAACGCTCTGATTGACCCAAGCTGGTTTGCTCCGGGTATCCTGCAACAAGCCGCTCAGTGGTTGGCGGTGGAATCCCCCAATCCCTGGTCCTGTGCGGCCATGGGTGAGCTGGTATCGGTCAGCGTTACCGTGCTGGTGTCGAAGCTGACCCGGGCACTGCCGCAAGACCATGTGGCAAGACTATTTCCGCAGACGCAGCCGCAACCATAGGCACAGCCCCAGGAACGCCCAGGCCATAATGGTCAGCCATTCTTCCGGCCAGGCCAATGCGCTGTTAGACCATGGAAAAAAGGCGGCTAACAAACCCACGGAAAGTAATACAGCACCGTAACCTACCAGATTGGGGTGGCTGACCTTAAAGGGGCGCGGCATCTCCGGCTCCGACCGGCGCAAAACAAGAAAGGAGGTGGCGACAAATAGAAAGGCAATGGTAATGGCAAAACTGCTTGAGTTGATCAGCCAGACAAGTATGGTGCGGCCAAAGAAAGGGGCCAGCATGGATAAAATACCGATGGTCGCAATGGCGACGTAGGGTGTTTTGTAGCGGGGGTGGATACGGGTGAAAACCGGAGGCAGGTAGCCGGACTCCGCCAGGACAAAGGTCACCCGGGAGGCACCCAATATAAAGGCGTTCCAACTGGTGAGAATGCCACCGATGCCACCCACCACCAGCA
The DNA here is from genome assembly GCA_028280225.1 of Pseudomonadales bacterium. Taxonomy (GTDB): domain Bacteria; phylum Pseudomonadota; class Gammaproteobacteria; order Pseudomonadales; family Azotimanducaceae; genus UBA4421. Next base: position 41,630 of record JANQMF010000077.1, read on the forward strand.
AAATTCCGGCCCAGTTAAGGTTGGCTGCCGAGGCGCCCCACAAGGTGCTGGCAGCTTCGGCGGTTGCCATCTCTGACTGGGCCAGGGCAGCGTCGGGCATACCCAGACTGGTGGACAGGGCAATTAAGATGTACCACAGCACAGCGCAGAATACTGAAATGATCATAAGACGGCCTAACTTCCGGGGTGGCAGGTCAATCTCTTCAGCGGACTGGGGAATGACATCAAAGCCGACAAGCATTGCCGGGACCATGATCAGCACCAGGAGCACGCCGGAAGCCGGGGTAGCCAGCCAGGGTTGTGCATGCTCAACAGAACCGCCCAGGGCAGCGCCGGTAAAGAGGGTGAGACCGGCCAGGAAGATCACTGCGGTGACGCAGGTTTGTACAAAGGCGGCGGTGCGCACGCCGATATAGTTGACCCAGGTGATGATGGCCGCACCCAGTATGCCCACCAGGACAAAGCCGAGATCAACTTCAGCTCCCAACACATGCCATAAGGTACCCAGGCGAATTTCCGGGAACAGATAAACCAGGGCGGTAGGCAGGGCAACGGATTCGAACAGACAAACATTCAGATAGGAAAACAGCAGAGCCCAGGTGCAGGCAAAACTCCAGTCGGCACCCAGGGCGCGGCGTGTGTAAACATGTTCGCCGCCGGTCTTTGGCATGGCGGAAGCCAGTTCGCTGTAGGTAAGGCCAACCAGGGTAATGGCCAACCCCCCCAGGGCAAAGGCGATGACCGTGCCCAGGGTGCCCGCGGCGGTTAGCCAAACACCGGTCATCAACACCCAGCTCCAGCCGATCATGGCACCAAAGGCCAGAGCAACCACTTCGCGCCCGCGGAGGACTTTGGCGAATCTGTCAGCCATACGATATTATCCTGTTAGTTGTGGCAGATTGTCCGGTAACAAGCTTCCCGGTAAAATTCCTTTAGACAAGACGCCTGGTAGAAAGACTTAGCATACTGGATAATGCCGGGTTTAAGCACACAGGCTGATCCACTCTTCAACATGAGCCGGTCTCTTCCTTTTTCCCACCGTCACAAGACATTTGAATTGAAGTTAACCGATGATGGTGCGGTGGAACTTTATCTGGACAATTGCCTGCGCAAGCGGCGTGAAGCCGGTAGGGAACCTCAGTATCTGTGGACCAACGTGGAGCTCGAATGGGAGGAGCACCACTACATAGAAGTGCGGTATTGGGCCAGCTCCGGGCAGGTGCGCATCACGGTCAACGGCGCCCCTCTGGTAGAGGACACTTGGTTGCCCGGGCAGACCGCTGAGTAACTAGAACGCTGGCCCGGGCCGGGGAATGCAAACCGCAAAGTACGGAAATTGCCTGAACTTGCTGTCCTCAAGATTGGGTCTAGGCTTAAGATAACTTGGTCCGCCGGGCTTCTGGTGAAAATTAAACACAAACTGTTCCCGCGAATCGCAGCCCCCATCCTGTTGATGGGTATTGTTTTGGCGTTGATTGTGCTGTTAACCGCCGCCGCGCTGCAAAAGCGGCTGCATCAAAATGAACTGGCTGACAAGGCGCAAATTGTCGCCACAACGCTGGAGAGCAGTGCGGAAATTTTTGCCAGCGCAGCAGAGCTGATGGACTATATCGGCAGTATCGGCAATCGAACCACCGGTCTGAAAAGTGTTGCGGTGGTAGACCCGGGCCAGGGTCTGGTTGTGGCAGCAACGGAACCCGCGTGGCAAAACCAGCGGATCAGCCGAATTCCCTTCCTGGCTAATCTGGCGGACACCCGGCAGACCACCCGGATAGAAACCCAGTCTGCCAATCAAAGTTACGGTTTTGTTGTACCGGTTGTCTTAAAAAACAGATCTCTGCTGGAAACCTTCGATTTGGGGGATTCGTCCAGCCGTTATCTGGCGGTGATTGAACTGGACGACATGGATTTTGGCGGCTACTACGAAGACGCCGCCGGAGTGTTGCTGACGGTGGTTGGCCTGGGTGCGCTGTTGGTGTTTTTTGGCACATTTTTAGTGGTCAAAAGGCAAGTTCTGGATCCGGTCAATCACATCCACGATGCCATCCGCATGCGGGAAAACCAACCGGGTCCTTTGAACCTGCCAGACCTGGCTCCGGACGAGATTGGCCAGTTGGCCAGGCTGCTGGATGAGTCTCTGCAGCAAATATCGGAGACCGGTGAACTGATGAGCGTGATGAGCCGCGCCATCGAAGGCAGCAGCAACGAAGTTTATGTGTTGGAACAGGACGGCCTGCGGTTTGTCAACGTAAACAAGGCGGGTTTGGACAACTTAGGCTATACGTTGGATGAAATGCTGTCCATGACGGGATTCGAAATTGCCCCGGATCTCAGTGACGAGTTGGTAGCAGCGGATCTGGAACATCAGTTGGCGACCCAACAGGAAATACGCCACACCTACGAACACGTGAGGAAAGACGGTAGCTGCTATCTTTTTGAGTTTAAAGGCATGCTGGTTGAAGGCGGCCGGCGTAACCTCATGATCACCCTGGGCAGTGACATATCCGACCGGCGCGCCCAGGAAGAAGCCCTGCGTCTGAGCGAAGAACGCATGGCCCTGGCTCTGGAGGGTTCTCACGAAGGTTTGTTCGACTACCACATTATTACCTCCCAGATTTATATCAGCGAATTTGTGCAGCGCTGGCTGGGGGTGACCAAGGAACAACTGGATATTAATGAGTTTGTTGACCGGGTTGCGGTTGAAGACCGGGGCCGTGTGCAGGCTGCCATGCAGCGTGCTGTGGACCACAGCCGGGAAGTAAACGTGGAGTTTCGTGTTGGAGCCGAGAATTTTGGCCAGCAGCGCTGGCTGCAGGTGCGCGGACAAGTTCAATCAGAGGCGGGTCTTGCCCATCGTCTGTCCGGCTTTGTTTCGGATATCAGCCGGCGTAAAATAGCCGAAAACCTGTTGAATACCTCGGTCACCCGCCTGGGTGCGGTGCTGGATCATATTGCGGACGGGATCATCACCCTCACCGACGACGGTGTGGTCTGTACGGTAAATCCCCGTGCCATGGCCATGTTTGATATGACCAAGTCAGAACTGGCCGGTTCGCTGTTACATCAGCGGCTGCAGTCCGTGGAGGAGGATGTCATCCAACAACTGCCGTCCTGGGAAGACCTGGCGGACGGCCCGCTCCAGGAGATCCGGGCTACCCGGGGCAACGGTTCTGAATTTGTTGGAGAAATTGAGGTCACCCGCATGGAGCTGGTGTCCGATGAACGTTATACGGTGGTGCTCCGGGATATATCCGAGCGTAAAGAAAATGAACTGGCGTTACGTCAGGCCATGCTGGAGGCCCAGGAAGCCACTCAGGCCAAGGGTGAATTTCTAGCCACCATGAGTCACGAAATCCGTACACCCATGAACGGCGTATTGGGGATGACCCAGCTCCTGCTCGATACCGACTTGAACCCGGAGCAGCGGGAAACCGCGGAACTTATTTTCTCTTCCGGCGATGTGCTGCTGACCTTAATCAACGACATTCTGGACTATTCCAAAATAGAGGCGGGTCGTTTGGAGCTGGAGCACCTGCCCTTCGATATGCGGCGGGCGATCAAGGAGGTGATGGACCTGTTGGCCGCCACTGCACGCAGTAAGAATCTGGACCTGTATGTAGACTATGCCGAGGATGTGCCCTTCAGCCTCAAGGGTGATGTTGGCCGCTTGCGCCAGGTGTTGCTGAACCTGATCGGCAACGCCATTAAGTTCACCAACCTGGGACATGTCCTGGTCAAGGTTGAAGCATTGGACGTGTGGGATAACAACGCCCGCCTGAAGGTTAGTGTGATCGACACCGGCCCCGGGGTGGCCCTGGACAAACAGGCTAAGTTATTCGATTCCTTTACCCAGGCAGATACCTCGATCACCCGCAAGTTTGGCGGCACCGGGCTGGGCCTGGCCATATGCAAACAATTGGTTGAACTGATGCAGGGTGAAATAGGGGTAATCTCCCGGGAAGGTGAGGGTGCCGAGTTCTGGTTCAACGTTGTCCTGCCGATGTGTGATGAGGTGCCGGACCAGCATCAAGATGAGCAACGGATGAATTTTACCGGTCGGCGCATGCTGGCGGTGGACGACAATACCATTGGTCTGGAGATTGTACGCCGCATGGGTGAAAGTTTTGGGGTTGATGTGGTGACTACCGGGGATCCCACCGCAGTGATGCCGCTGATGGACAAGGAGTACCGGGAGGGGCGCACCTTGGATGTGATTGCGCTTGATTACCATATGCCCGAGTTGGACGGCCTGAGCCTGGCTGAAGCTATCCGTGGGGATCAGCGATATGCGCAGTGTAAAATTATTCTGTTGACTTCATCCGATATTAATCCACCGGACATTGTGGACGGTTACGGTTTAAAACCCATTATGCGGGTGGGTCTGGCCAGATTGCTGCACAGTGTTTTATATGGTGATGATGGGCAACGGGAAGCGCCTGCGTCCAATCCCGGCCCGGTTGCCCAGAATACAAGAGTGCTGTTAGCAGAAGATAACCCGGTGAATCAGAGAGTGGCGGTGCGCATGTTGGAGAAGATTGGCTGCACGGTGGATGTGGCTGCTGACGGCCGGGAAGCAGTGGATATGTGGCAGCAATTTCCCTATGCCATTGTCTTTATGGATTGCCAGATGCCCGAACTGGACGGGCTGAGTGCAACCAAACGCATTCGGGAATTGGAGCGTGAAGAAAAATCGGACCGCACCCCCATTGTGGCCATGACCGCAAATGCCATGGCCAAGGACAAAGAAGAATGTCTGAGGGCGGGGATGGATGACTATGCCAGTAAGCCGATAAAAATAGCCTTGCTTGCTGAACTGGTACAGCGCTGGGCCCGGCCGGTGGTGTCTGGTGGTCTGATAAACTCAAACGAAGTTACAAATCACCCTCCACCCAGGGATTAACCAGCACCTTGGCATAGCGGTCCGGATTTTTTAGCTCGGCGAAGGTCTGCGCAACATCCTCTAAACCCACCTGGTGAGAAACAAGTCCGGCAACGTCAAAGTCCCCGTTGCTGATGTAGTGCAGGCTCTGGGTGAATTCCTCCAGACTGTAGCCCAGGACAAATTGCAGGGCCAGTTCTTTGTTGACGGCGATAAGCGGCCGGATGGTATCCGCTTGCAGACAAACACCAACCACGACAATCCGGGTATGTTGGGGGACCTGTACAAACAGATTGTCCAACACGCCCGGCACCCCCACACATTCGAAGACCACAACCGGTCTTTTTCTTAGTTCGGGTTGCCCAAGGGGGTTGGTGTCTTTGGGATCACACACCACATGGGCGCCTTGTTGCAGGGCAAATTGACGCCGGCCCGCAGAGAAGTCCGCGGCAACAATGGGACCGTGGCCGGCAGCTTTCAGGGCGGTAATGACGGCAAGGCCAACGGGACCGGCACCAATCACCACCACACCTTCATCCCCTTTGAGCCCGGCTTTGTTCACCGCGTGTAAACCCACCGCCATGGGTTCGGTCAGGGCAGCTGAGGTTGCCGGTACACCCTGGGGAACGGCAATGGTCAGGGCATCGGACAACAACATATATTGCGCAAATCCGCCGGGCACGTCACTGCTGTAGCCCACCGCGGTGGGTGTGTCCCGGGTCAGCATGGGAATTGCGCAGACCAGGTCGCCGGGTTTGAAACGGCGCTGTGTCTGTGGTCCAAAATCAACCACCTCAGCACAAAATTCGTGGCCCAGTACCACGGGATCAAAGGTGGTGAGTTTAAATGCGCCGCCGGTTTCGCGGCTGGTACGGACAAAGGTGTTGGTGTGTTGGGCTGCGTGCAGATCCGATCCGCAAATACCACAGGCCCGTGTTTTGACCAGAATTTCTCCTGACTGGGGCCTGGGTGCCGGGATTTCTTCGACACGTAATTCACCGCGCTCCATTAATACTGCACGCATGGGCCTCCACAAGACATTGGACTTTGTGCCCAGATTACCCAAAATGGTCATTAATTCCGATTAAAGGAGTCTGAAAATGAGTGAAAACAGCGCACCACAACCGGCGGAAGTCAGCCGGGAAGCTATTCAGTCCATCCTGGATACACAACGCAAAGCCTACCTGTCGGAAGGGGTTGTCAGTAACGCCACCCGGCATGACCGGCTTGAGCGGGCCATCAATGCAGTAAAAAAGAATGAAAATCGCCTGGTGGAAGCCTTAAGTGCTGACTTTGGTCATCGCAGCGAGCATCAATCCCTGTTTACGGATATTGCGGCGTCAGTGGGCCCCCTGCGCCATGCCCAGGCTAACCTTGCCCAATGGCGTAAACCTGAAAAACGTAAGGTGGGGCCCTTTCCCCTGAATTTATTGGGGGCCAAGGCGAGGGTTGAGTACCAACCCCTGGGGGTGGTGGGGGTCATCAGTCCCTGGAATTTTCCGGTCAATCTCACCTTTACCCCATTGGCGGGCATTCTGGCGGCCGGCAATCGCTGTATGATTAAACCCAGCGAATATACACCGGCTACCTCCCAGGCCATGGCACAAGCCCTTGGCGCTGAGTTTTCCGAGGAAGAGATCGCCGTGATCACCGGTGGGCCACAAACCGGGGCGGACTTTTCCGGCATGGCCTTTGATCATCTGTTGTTTACCGGTGCCACGTCCATCGCCAAACATGTGATGCGTGCAGCGTCGGAGAATCTGGTTCCGGTCACCCTGGAACTTGGCGGCAAGTCACCGGTTGTGGTGGGCCGCAGTGCGGATATGGACAAAACCGCTGATGCCATCATGGCTGGTAAAATGATGAATGCGGGGCAAATCTGTCTCGCCCCGGACTATGTTTTTGTCCCCACCGAGCGCATGCGTGAATTTGTCGCCTCCAGCGAAAAGGCAGTGGCCAAAATGTTCCCAAGCCTGCTGGACAATGCGGACTACACCTCGGTGGTTAATGAGCGGCACTATGACCGGATCAATGGCTACGTGGCGGATGCCCGGGAAAAGGGTGCTGAAGTGGTGGAGATTAACCCGGCAAATGAAGATTTCCGGCAACAACCCCATCACAAGATTCCGCCGACATTGGTGCTCAATCCCACTGATGATATGGCGGTGATGCAGGATGAAATTTTTGGTCCGGTCATGCCGGTAAAGGCTTACGATCGATTGGATGAAGGCATTGACTATATCAACCACCATCCCCGCCCACTGGGCTTGTACTACTTTGGTGAGGATCAGGCAGAGGAGGAGAAAGTACTGCAACATACCACCAGCGGTGGGGTTACGGTAAACGACGTGGTGATGCATGTTGCCCAGGAAGACCTGCCTTTTGGTGGTGTGGGCCCCTCCGGTATGGGGGCTTACCATGGCTTTGACGGCTTTAAGACCTTCAGCCATGCCAAGGCGGTGTTTAAGCAAAGCAAAATTAATGTGGCGGAGCTGGCCGGATTGCGGCCCCCATATGGCGAAAAAATGCTTAAGGCTGTCCGTCAGCAGATAAAATAGGGGTAGTCATGGCCATTTGTGATGGTTATGGGTGATGATGTTTTGCCCGCGAGCGCGGACGGCGACATTGCGGGTGAGGACTTAACGGCCCTGCAGGAAGACTTTCAGCGGGACGGCTATATACGCCTGGGTGGTGTTGTGGATGCGCGCGCCTGCCGGGAACTGCAGGAATTCTTGTCTGGATCCCTGTCGCCCCTGGTGGGACCGGCTGAGTATGAAGCGGATGTGGGTTATCCGGGCTCCCCGGCTGATCGCAACGCCGTGGGTGGACAAACACCACGGCGGCTGCTGCATGCGTATGCGCGGTCGGAGCAACTGCGCCACCTGGCCATGCATCCGGTGGTGGCCCGGGTCTTAAGGTGCTTGTTGGGTGACCAGGATGTGATGTTGTCCCAGTGTCACCACAATTGTGTAATGACCAAACACCCGGGTTTCAGCAGCGCCACGCTTTGGCATCAGGATATTCGCTACTGGTCTTTTGATGAACCCGAGCTGATTTCGGTGTGGTTTGCGCTGGGTGATGAGAACCGGAAAAACGGTGCGTTACGGGTGATTGGCGGCAGTCAGAATTTAAACCTGGACCGGGGGCGGTTGGACCGGGATTTGTTTCTGCGGCCGGAACTGGAGGTTAACCGGGATCTGATTCATCGAGCGCAAATTGTTGAGTTGCAAGCGACAGACGTATTGTTTTTTCACTGCCGGTTATTTCATGCGGCGGGCAAGAACCTGTCCAGCAAGGTGAAGCTGTCACCGGTGTTTACCTATCATCGTGGGTCTAATCAGCCTATACCGGGTACCCGCTCCGCACAATTTCCCTCGATTGCCGTGCCGCTGGTTTAATCAGGCTGGTGAATTGATATGAACCCAAACGCAGATGAGCCGGTGCTCCCGGATGATCACTCCGACGTGTCTGATGACGAGCTGTTTTCCTCCGCCATGGAAGACGTAGCCCCCATCGCCAAAGGCCGCCAGCAAAATCTGGACGTTCCCCGGAAAAGCACCGGGACGTATCAACACCGGCGTGATGCGGCGCTGGGGTTGGAAAACGATAAGGCGGAAGAGAATTTTCTGACCCTGGCGGAAGTGCCGATGGTGCAACCCCTGGAGTATTTGGAATGGAAGAAGGATGGGGTGCAACGGGCAGTTTTTGATAAATTGCGCCGGGGGGGTTATGCCATTGAAGACCGGCTGGACCTGCACCGCAAGACCGTTAAACAAGCCCGGGACCTGGTATACCTTTTTGTTAAGCGGGCGCTGGCCCGGGGCCAGCGTTGCCTGTTGTTGTCACCGGGTAAGGGGGCGTTCAGCGATACCCCCGCCCGCCTGAAGAGTTATGTGGCAGCCTGGCTGCGGGCGCACCCGGAGATTATTGCCTACTGTTCTGCCCAGCGGCAGCACGGTGGGGTGGGTGCGGTCTATGTGCTGGTGCGAAAGTCCGACAGCAGCCGCGAACTCAACCGGGAACAGCACGGCGGTAAAAGTGATTGGACCGGGGTTTAGGCTCAGGCTTTATTCACATTTGTAGGCGCGAAAGCTCTGGTTGCCGTTGTTTGCTTCGCCAATGGGCACAATGGCATTTGCCCCCAGGGTTGCCGCCTGATTGCGGGCCAGGACAATCAGTTCCTCGCGTATCTGACCATCACCCCGGCTGAGCAAGGCCCTGGACCGGGTTGTGGCTGAAACAACGCCAACTGTTTGACAATTTACCACGTCTGCGGAACTGGCCTGGGCTACGCCGTTGCCGGCATCGGTTAGCTGGACAAAGCTGCAGGCGGTCAGGCCACCTGACAGCAAAACCCAGACAAAGAATGGTCTGCGTCGCCACCCCGCGTGCCGATGGAGACAATTGGTTTGGCTGCCGGTTTGCAGACAGGAATCAGATTGTTTCATATGCGGATCCTCTGGCTATATTCTCCCCTTACCTAGCTCCAGTATACCCCTTCCCAGGTTCAGGCGGAGTACATCGCTGGCACCTTCCGCCAGGCGCCAGGCCCTGACTTTTTTATATAGTGTGGACAGCGGATGGTCTTCAACCAGGGCGGTGCCACCGACAAGCTGGATGGCGGTATCAACCATATGACCGATGCCCTCGGTGGCAAAAACCTTACAGGCGATGGCTTCGTTGACAATATTTTCCCCCTGATCAGCCAGCCGGGCCGTGCGATACAACATACTGCGGGCCGCATAAGCCTGGATGCGCAGATCTGCATAACGCCAACGCACCACCTCTTTATCACCCCGGGGGGTGCCGGACTTATCCGGTGCCAAGAGGTGCCGGTTAAGGAAATTGAGGACCCACAACATATAACCAACCGCCTGGGCGGCAAAGAGCAGACGGGTGTCGCCAATTTGACGCATGGCCCGGGGTAATCCCCCGCCGGGCTCTCCAATGATATGCGCCCGGGGTACAGCCACGTCTTCAAACAGGAAGGCGGCGTGGTGGGAGCCGTCAAGGGAGGTGAACTTGTTGTGCAGAATCACACCGGGCAGGTGGGTATCGATGACCACCATGGAAGGCCCCAGATCCTCAATGTGCACCAGGGTATTGATAAAGTCCGCGTCAGCTCCGCCGGTGACATAGTTCTTTTTGCCGTTGACGATGAGTTGATCTGCGCTCAGTTTGCCCGAGGTGGGGGCCGGTGTGTCGTCGGGTTCGGTAAAGCCAAAACTGCCGCGTTTTTCGCCGGCCATCAGGGGTGCCAGGTAGGAACTCTTCAAGGGCTCGTCAACACCGGCTAATACCCCGGGGCTGGGGCCAAAAACGGCATCCAGATAGGGTGGATTAAAACTTGCCAGGGTTTCACGGGCAACGGTCAGGGCCAGTTGGCCAGCCTGGGTGCCACCGAAGGCGGTGGGCTGGGTCATGGTGAACAGGCCTGCCTCCTTGGACGCGTGGCGGATACGGGCGTGGGAGGCTTGCGGGGACTCATGTGCGGTGTCGGGCAGCAGGGTGTTTTGCGCAAACTCCTGGCACAACGTGCGCAAAGATACTAATTCCGGGGTGAGATGATCAGGCAATATCTTTCCTACATACTGGGCGCGATCGTGAGCACCACAATCAGCAGCATAATCAGCACCATGGTGGAAAAAGCGTAAAGTAACCAACTTTCGCGCTGGGCATACTTCTTTAACAGCGCCTCGGTTTCCTCCGGGGTGCGGGTCGACGCGGTGCTGGTAATCCGGTACCGGGTGATACCGTCCCGGCGGGGTAATTTCACAAATAACTCCGGCGTGGCGTCAAGCCGCCGGGCAACCTCGGCAAACCCCATGCCCGTGCGGCGCGCAATCTGCGTGGGATGTAGTGCCACATTCCCGGCTTCCAAAAAGCAAAAGTAAATATCGAGAATTCGTCGAACCTTGCCGCGAAAGCGAAATTTGAACGGAATAATACCGAACATGTGATATATCTTATCCGAAAACTGAATCCGTAAATTAACCCGTTGTCCCCCCGATAGCAAAACCGCTAACGTTGGGGTCAGACCCCAGCGTAACCGGATTCGCAACTGCTAACGCTGGGGTCTGACCCCAACGTTAGCGGTTATGGGTGGTGGGCGATGGCCACGGCCCGGGTGGGTGCGGGGTAACCTTCTACAGTCAAGTGGGGGTTTTGTGGGTCCAGGCTTTCTTTAAGAGACTCGAAGTGCATCCAAGCTGTGCTGCGTTGTTCCTGGGTAGTGGTAATACGCTCATTAACAATCTGCGGGTCGGCAAACCCCGCTGTCGCTAACCAGTGCAGAAGCTGCTGGGCGTTGGGAATACACCACACGTTGCGCATGCGCGCGTATCTGGCGGTGGGAAATATTGATTGTGGGGCAACAATGGACTCCAACACCACCAGGCCGCCCGGTTGTGTGAGCCGAAACAACTGGTCGACATGGGCCTGGGGGTCCCGGCGATGGTAAATCACACCCATGCTGAATACCGCGCCAAATTGCTCTTGGTTGGGTAACTCCTCCACTTGCAAAGGCAGCACCCAGTTTCGCTGATCTTGGGCGTAATGTTGAATGGCCTGGTGTTGCATGCAAAAGACCAGGGTTGGGTCAATGCCAACCACCTCCGTCGCGCCGGCTTCCAACATGCGCCAACCAAAGTAGCCGTTACCGCAACCAATATCCAAAACCCGTGTGCCCCGCAGATCCAGGTGGGGCACTATGTGTTGCCACTTCAAATCCGAACGCCACTCGGTATCGATGGTCACCTGCCCAATTTGAAACGGGCCCTTGCGCCAGGGATGTAGCCGCATCAGCGTTGTGCGCAACGCTTGTTGATCCACCTCACCGGGAAAACGGACCACCCGCCCGTAGCCGGCGGGCGCATTGGGTTTAAGAACAGGCAAATTCTCCAGGGCATCCAGCCAGGTATCAAAATCGCCATGCCGGGCCTGGCTGTAGCGGTGTTCCAGCAGATCCAACGGCCACTGGGACAGTTGCCGGGGGTGGGCCAATAGCTGCCTGGCTTTCGAACCGGATAAGGCTGCCACGGGTTAAGGGGAATTCAGGTGAACAATAAACGATGCCCAGTTCATACAACGATACCATTGAATGACCCGCTTGAATCCCGCGTCTTTAAAGCGCTGGATGTGGGTGGCTTCAGTATCGATGCGCATGACATTTTCCAACGCGGTGCGCTTTTGGCTCACTTCCAGGGCGCTGTAACCGTTCGCCTGTTTCCAGGCTTCGTGGGTGCTTACGTAGTAGTCAGCCAGGTGAGGGTCGGAATGGGTGACTTTTTCCGAAACCAGCAGCAAGCCATCCGGAGCCATCTCGCTGCCCAGGCGGGTGAGCAGGGGCAGGCGGTCGGTTGGGGGCAAGAACTGCAACACCAGATTTAATACCACCACCCGGGCGCCGTGAACCCGGGTATTTCGTATGTCTTCATACCTGAAGGTCAGGCGGGGGTCATCCAGCATGGTTTTGGCCTGGTCGACCATGGCTTGAGCGTTGTCCACCCCCACAACCCGGATGTCCGGACTGGGGTTGGCGCGTAAAATGGCAGCACTGGTGGCACCCAGGGAGCAACCCAGATCATAGGCCGTGCCGTTGTCCCCAAGATGCCGTGCCGCAATTAAGCCGGTCATCGGCACCATGGTTTCGTAACCCGGCACCGAGCGGCGGATCATATCCGGAAAAACCCCAGCCACGGTACTATCGAAGGCAAAATCGACAATGTGCCCTTGGGGTTCGCTGTACACCTGGTCGCGCATGGCGGCCCTCTCCCTTAACGTCTTTGTAACATTTGTTTGCAAGCCTGAACGGCTCCCAAAAACAGTGCATGCTAACATTGAAATCTACTGACGCGGAAAACCCGGTTGTTATGGAACCAAACGAATTTGCACTGCCGAAGCTGTATATCAATCGTGAGCTTTCGCAACTTGAGTTCATGCGGCGGGTAGTGGCCCAGGCGTTGGATGAAAGTGTACCCCTGCTTGAACGTCTGCGGTTTTTATGTATTGCCAGTTCGGTCCTGGACGAATTTTTTGAAATACGTGTTGCCGGGCTGCGGGAACAGGAAGCTTATGGCAGCGTCCAGCGGGGACCGGACAATTTGTCGCCGTCAGACCAGCTACATCAAATTGGTCCCCTGGCCCATAATCTGGTTGACGAACAGTATCGTATTTTAAACGACGTACTTTTGCCCAAGCTGGACAAACAGGGTATTCGGCTGCTGGCTCCGGAGCAGTGGAACAGCAAACAACAGGCTTGGCTGAAAAACTTTTTTAAAATAGAACTTGCCCCCATTATCAGCCCGGTTGGCCTGGATCCGGCTCACCCCTTTCCGGAACCCCTTAACAAAAGCCTGGCCTTTATCGTCACTCTGGAAGGCAAGGATGCTTTTGGCCGCAATAGCGGCAAAGCCATTGTACAGGCACCCCGGGCGCTGCCGCGCTTAGTACGCCTGCCGGAAAGCGCCGCTACGGCAGAAAATGAATTTGTCCTGCTTTCCAGCATCATGTTTGCGCATATCTCAGAGCTGTTTCCCGGTATGAACGCCACGGGTTGTTACCAGTTCAGGGTCACCCGCAACAGTGACCTTTTTGTGGATGAGGAGGAAGTGGACGATCTGCTGCTGGCCCTGGAGGGGGAGTTGTCTTCCCGGCGGTTTGGTGATGCGGTGCGTCTGGAGGTGGCGGCTGAATGCCCGGACGACCTGGCCGGCTTTCTGGCGGCACAATTCCGTCTGGGTAAGGATCAAATTTATCGGTGTGACGGTCCCGTGAACCTGATGCGGCTCACCGCCATTGTAGATCTGGTGGAACGTCCAGACCTCAAATACCCGGGTTTTACCCCGTCGGTGGCACCCCAGTTCCGGGAAAAGGAACAGATTTTTGAAGCCATCAAAAACGGCGACGTATTGCTACACCATCCTTTTGAATCGTTTGCCCCCTTTGTGGACTTTCTGCGGCTGTCGGCAAAAGATCCGAATGTCCTGGCCATTCGCCAGACACTGTACCGCACGGGCACTGAGTCTGCGGTTGTGGAAGCTCTGGTGGACGCTGCCCAGGCGGGGAAAGAAGTTCTGGTGGTCATTGAATTGCGTGCGCGGTTTGACGAAGCCGCAAATATTGAACTGGCCACTAAGTTACAGTCTGTGGGTGCACAGGTGGTTTATGGCGTGGTGGGTCTGAAAACTCACGCCAAGATGTGTATGGTCATTCGCCGGGAAGGGCGTGCGCTCAAGCGGTATATTCACCTGGGCACGGGTAACTATCATATTAGAACCACCCGCCTATACACCGACTATGGGCTCTTCTCCTGTGACAAAGATCTGGGTGAAGACGTGCAAAAAGTATTTCAACAGCTCACCGTCATGGGTAAGGCGGGCAAGCTTAAGAAAATATTACAGGCACCCTTTGCCCTGCATTCCACCATGCTGGAGTTGATTCAGACTGAAGCTGCCCTGTCGCGGCGGGGCAAGCCTGCCGCCATTTACGCAAAAATGAACTCCCTGGTTGAACCCCAGATCATTCAGGCCCTGTACGGCGCCTCGTGTGACGGGGTAAAGATTAACCTTATCGTGCGTGGGATTTGTGCCCTGCGGCCCCGGGTAAAGGGGGTCTCGGAAAATATTCGTGTGCGTTCAATTGTTGGCCGCTTTCTGGAGCATACCCGGGTCTTTGTGTTTGAAAATGGGGGGGACCGGAAAGTATTTTTATCCAGTGCCGATTGGATGGGCCGTAACTTCTTTTCCCGTGTGGAAACCTGTTTTCCGATAGAAGATGCAAAGCTCAAGCAACGGGTTTTTCACGAGACCATAGAGGTGTATTTGGACGATAACGCACAAAGTTGGGAACTGAATGCGGATGGCAGTTATACGCTTAGAACCTACAAACAAAAACGCAAAGCGGCTCAGGAGTTGTTATTGCAGCAGCTTTGTCCCTAGCCCGTTTGTCCTGGAGCGGGCTGTCTTAATGTCTTTTTACACACAGTTGCATATCCACGGCTGACAGGTAGCGGGCTTCGTTTTCTAAATCAACCGCCGTTAACGGATGTTCTTCCAGCCACTGTCCGGGAATAGACAGGGTGAGTTTGTTCTTGCCGGCCTGGGCGTTGATATGAGGCAGGGAGTCGTGGCTGCGGTTGCGGTGCAGCAACACCGCCACGCGCAACAACACCACCAGACGAATTACACGGACATCGGTATCCGCGAACATCACCTTGTTCAGCTTCCGCCGGTGAGCCCTGACCAGGGTGGCCAGTTGTTGTTGTTCAGACCTGGAAAAGCCGGGCATGTCCATATTTTCCAGCAGGTAGCTGCTGTGTTTGTGAAAGCCGGAGTGGGAAATATCCATCCCGATCTCGTGCAGATCCGCTGCCCAGGCGATCAAGTGCTGGTGGGCCGGCTCGGTCAATTCCCAAGCCATAGCGACCTGGGAAAGCAGGGCTATGGCACTTTCCCGGACCTGTCTGGCATGCCGGGTGTCGATGCGGTAACGCTTGATTAAGCTGTGTACGGTATTGTTGCGCGCATCATCTTCTTGTTGCCGGCCCAGCAGGTCGTAAATCAACCCCTCCCGCAGTGCGCTTTGCGCCGCGGTCATGGACTTGATTTGCAGTGCGGAGAAAATTCCGGAAAGAATGGCCACCCCCCCGGCAAAAACAACCTTGCGTTCCTCCGCCAGGCCGGGCAGTTCCAGGTTGTCGACATGTCCGCTTTGGATCATCTGATCGCGGAGCTGGCTTAAGCCCTTGCTGGTGATCTCATTGTGATCGGTATGCCCGCACAAAACATCAAACACGGCGTTGATGGTCCCGGATGCGCCAACGGCAATATCCCAGCCCCGGTCGACAAAGGCGCGGCTGACCGGTGCCAGCTCTACCAGGGCGTCTTCGATGGCGTGGGCAAAATTCCCGGCGGTGATTTTGCCGTCCTTAAAGTGGCGCTTGGTCATGGAGACACAGCCCATGTACAAACTTTCCAACTGATCCGGTATGGCTTTGCGGCCAAGAATCAGTTCGGTGCTGCCACCGCCGATGTCGACAATCAACCGCTGTATATCTTCACCACCCAGATCGTGGCAGACCCCCAGGAAAATGAGCCGGGCTTCTTCCCTGCCGGAAATTATCTCGATGCGGTGCCCAAGGGTTTCCTCGGCGCGCCGGATAAAACTTTTGGCATTGCTCGCCTTGCGCAAGGTGTTAGTGCCGACCACGCGGACATTGTCCGAGTCCAGGCTGCGCAGGCGTTGGGCGGAGCGCTCCAGGCATTCCAGGGCGCGTTTAATGGCCGTTTCCGAAAGTTCGTTGTCCTCATTTAAACCTTCGGCCAGGCGCACCATTTCTTTGTGCTTGTCCAGAATCTGGATGCGTCCGTGGCTTTGTTGGGCAACAAGGAGATGGAAACTGTTTGAGCCCAGGTCCAAGGCACCAAGTTGTTTGCCGCGATGGTCGGCAGGGCCTAGATCGATAAGTTCTGGATCGGACAAGTGCGCGGCGCCTTGCTGGAAAGTGCCATTTTATATGGAGTCGGCGGAAGATGCAGCAAGTACATTAACATGGGCGGGCAGGGGACAGTCCAGGGTAGCCGCAATGCCGTGTAATAGGGCAGCTTCGGAAGGATTCATAGCCCGGTCCGCCAACACGGTTGTAACGCAAGCTTTAATCAGGCCAGGCTTAACCAATGGGTGGAGTTTGCGCAACTTAGCCAGTGCGTCGTTGAGGCGCTGGTAGTCGAAAGTGTCCTGCTTGGCAAAGGGCCGCTTCAATCCCAGTTCCCGCATCCCCGCATTGTAGGCGGCCAATTGCTCGTTTACCCCGGGGTGGCTTTGACTGGCCAGAATGGCAAGCAATTTGGCTGCCTCGTCAGCAACCTTGTTGATCTTGCGGATATTGCCATGGCTGCGCCGGCCACCTTCAAAGTGTGGGTACAGTTCTTTCATAAGCACCCGGTGCAGTACCCATTCGAACAGGCTGACCCGCTCGTCGGCGGTGATCAGACGGGCGGTATTTTCGGCAAAACGCTTATATTGGGGATAGCTGAGTTCTTTTAACGCCGGCATGGCCATTTCCAACAGAGTAAGGCGATGCAGGGCATCGGTGCTGCTTACAGGGCCGGCGAGGCGGACAACGTGTTGCGGTACACCCGCTTCAGCGTGTTGCTGAATATAAGACATTTGTTGGCGGGCAAACCCCGGCTCGGCATCCAACAGCATGGCATAAATCAGGGCCCGGGCTTCGTAGGGGTCGTGGGCCGCGGCCTGCAGATTTGTTGCGGTGTCTTCAATAAGCGCAGATGCCGCGGCCAGACTGGTTGAGTTGGGGGTGCCCACCTGATCCACAACCCAGGTGGCAACGTCCTCGCCGGACCCGGTACCGGCAAATCCGGCCACACCCGCCATGGGCGTGGCGTGTGGGACCTCCCTGTCCTGCGGGTTGACCTGCTGATTGATGGCCTGATTGGTCTGTTGATGGAATAAAACGGGATATTGTCCATCCCAGTTGGGCTCTATGGCACGGATGCGTTTGTCCAGGGGCGGATGTGTGGCCATCAGGTTACCGGCAAATTTTTTTGCCGCGGCGCCAAAAAACATATGGCTGGCTTGTTCAGCAGCTTCGTTGTGGAGATAAGAGTGACTGCTGAAGCCACCAATTTTTTTGAGTGCATCTGCAATGCCGGATGGGTTACGGGTAAATTGCACCGCTGATGCATCTGCTAAAAACTCTCTTTGCCTGCTGACGGCGGCTTTGATGAGATTGCCAAAAAAAGTGCCGCCGTAACCGATGATGAGCAGGCCAATGCCAATCACTACCACCGGCACACCGTTTTTTCGGCTGAAGCCCGCTGAGCGCATCAGACCGTAGCCGATCATGCCGAGGAACAATATACCGTGAAGGATGGCGATGAGCCGCAGATTGATGTTGGTGTCGCCGTTCAGAATGTGGCTGAACTCGTGGGCCACCACACCCTGCAATTCGTCTCTATTGAGCAGGGCCAGGGTGCCTTGATTGATGCCAACCACCGCATCGTCCACGCCAAAACCGGCGGCAAAGGCGTTTATGCTGGATTCCGGTATCAAATAAACCGGGGGTACCGGGGTCCCGGCGGCAATGGCCATTTCCTCCACAATATTCAGCAGGCGGCGTTGTTTGGCATCCCGGGTATTTTGATGGATCAGTTTACCCCCCAGGGCTTCAGCAATATTCCGGCCACCACCCTGCAGGCTCAGATATTTGTACAGACTGGCGGTGGCGACCACCCCTACAACACCGGCGCTGACCCACAACCAACTGTCCGCGGGGATGTTGGCCACCGATTCAGCAAAGGTAAACCCTCCCTGCTGACCGGTCCAGCCGACGGCAAACAGTAGCAGCAAATTGGTCAGGATAATCAGGGTGACCACCGCGGCGGTAAACATGAGCCCCAGTTGCCAGGTTTTACGCCGGGCGGAATCCTGTGCCTGGAAGAAGTTCAAGGCGAATTAAAAGGAGACCTTGGGGGCTGCCTGAATTTCTGCGGAGTCTTCGAACTCTAACAGCTCCGCATCCGTGGGATGCCCAAACATTCCGGCAAAGACAACCGGCGGGAAAGATTGGCGATAGGAATTGTAAGCGGTCACCTGGTCGTTATAACCCTGGCGGGCAAAAGCTACCTTGTTCTCGGTGGAGGTTAATTCTTCGCTGAGCTGCATCATATTTTCGTTGGCTTTCAGGTCCGGATAGGCTTCCATCACTACGTTCAAGCGCCCCATGGCGCTACCCAGCACCCCTTCAGCGCTGGCCAGTTCCTTAATGGCATCCGCATTGCCCGGATCAGCGGCTGCGGCGGCAAGGCCTGCCATGGCTTGGTTGCGGGCGCTGATCACCGCTTCCAGAGTTTCTCTTTCGTGACTGAGATAACCCTTGGCGGTTTCAACCAGATTGGGGATCAGGTCGTAACGCCGTTTGAGTTGAACTTCTATTTGCGCAAAGCCGTTTTCGTAACGGTTCTTCAGGGCAACAAGCTTGTTGTAAATTGACGCCACCCAAAAGGCTAAACCCGCCAAAACAACTAGAACAATGATGATTTCCATTTACCCAAATCCTTAATCAGTTCCTGTGCAGAAAAGCGCTTATCCTCAAATACTGCGTATTTGGCACTCGTAAAGTCACCACAATGGCTCAGGGTGGCAGTTTACTCATCCGGCAGGCCAAGCACACGTTTTGCAATCACATTCAGTTGCACCTCGCTGGTGCCGCCCTCGATGGAGTTTGCCTTGGAACGCAGCCATTGACGGGTGGTGCCCAGTTCTTTGTCGTTAAAGGTGGCGCCGTCCCAGCCGACCGCCTGTACGCCCATCAGGTTCAACATCTGCTCATATTTGCGCTTGTTTTGCTCGGTGCCGTAGTATTTGAATATGGATGCCAGATTAGGGTCTGCGCGGTCGGCCTTGATTTCTTCGCCGCTTCTGGCCAGGGTAAGCTGAAAAGCCCGGTCGTTCATACGGTGGCCGCAGACATCATCGCGGATGGCGGGATCGGAAATACGTCCTTGCTCTTCCCCGACATAGTTTTTGGCCACATCTTCCAGCCGCGACCCTGTACCCCCCAGGGCAGAGTTGCCGCCGATTCCCGCAACCATCTGACGTTCGTGTTGCAGCAATCGTTTGGCGATGGTCCAGCCCTTGTTCAAACCCCCAACAATTTGGCTTTTGGGCACCTTGACGTTGTCGAAAAAGGTCTGGCAGAAAGGAGATGCGCCGCTGATCAACTGGATGGGCGATGTTGTTACTCCCTCACTGTCCATATCGAACAACAAAAAACTGATGCCTTCATGTTTTGGCGCTGCCGGGTCGGTGCGTACCAGGCAAAATATCCAGTCGGACATGTCCGCATAAGACGTCCAGATTTTGGCGCCGTTAACCAGATAGTAATCCCCTTTGTCTTCGGCCCGGGTTTGCAGCCCGGCCAGGTCAGAGCCGTAATTGGGTTCTGAATATCCCTGACACCAGCGAATTTCGCCGCGGGTAATCTGCGGCAGGTAGTGCCGCTTTTGTTCTTCACTGGCAAATTCCAGCAGGGCGGGCCCCAGCATCCAAATGCCGAAGCTCTGCAACGGGATGCGGGCATTGATGCGCCGCATTTCTTCCTGGAGGATTTTGTCCTGGTCCGCGCTTAGGCCGCCGCCGCCGTATTCGGTTGGCCAGCGGGGTACCGTCCAGCCGCGCTCCACCATACGTTCCATCCACACCTTGGAATCAGGGTTTACCCACTGCTGCTTGCGTCCGCCCCAAATCACTTCCGCCTCGGGAGTTGGGGTGCGCATGGATGCCGGGCAGTTGGCGTCTAACCATGCCCGTGTTTCGCTGCGAAATGCCTGTAGGTCGCTCATGAAGGGTGCCTTTGTCAAACTTGTAGATTTAGTGGGGCACATTTAAGCAGACCTGCGGGCGCAAACCAACTCGCAAAGTGTGACCAGTGTGCCGGTTTGGCTGCCCGGGCTGGGGTGGGTTATAGTCAGGCAGAACGCACTAATTTATTTGCAGCAGATCTGCATAAGGGACATTGGGATGGGGGATTTCGACGAACGGGCGTTTCGCAACGCCATGGGTAACTTCTGTACCGGTGTGGTCATCGCCACGGGCCGGTTGGACAATACCCCGGTTGGATTTGCGGCCCAGTCCTTTGTTTCTCTATCTCTGGAGCCGCCTCTGGTTGCTCTGTGTCCGGGCAAGAGTTCCACCAGTTGGCCCAAAGTGAGGGACTCCGGCAGTTTTTGTATCAATATTCTTACCGCGGACCAACAAAGTGTCTGTGATGCCATGGCAAAATCCGGTGGTGATAAATTTGCCGCTTTTGAATGGACACCCGGCGTGAGCGGCTCACCGGTGCTGGCTGGCGTGCTGGGTTATGTGGATTGTGACCTGGAAGCTGAACACGATGCCGGGGATCACACCATTGCCGTGGGCCGGGTGCGTGACTTCAGCATTCTCCGGGACGATGCCCCGCCACTGCTATTCTTCCGCGGCAGCTACGGCGCCTTCAACCCCCTTTAACCAATCCGCTAACGTTGGGGTCAGACCCCAGCGTTAGCAGTTGCGAATTCGCTTACGCTGGGGTCTGACCCCAACGTTAGCGGTTTTGGGTTGGTGGGGATGTGCTAACGACCTTGATAATTCCCCGGGCGGCGCTCGGCCACGGCGCGTATGCCTTCATAAGCATCCTCGGTCGCCCGCAGCCTCTGTTGTTCGCGCAGCTCGTGTTCGGTGGCCCGGGCCACGGCTTGTGCCAGACCCCGGCGCAGGGTGGCGCGCACAGACATTACTGCCAGCGGGGCGTTGGCGGCAATTTCTTCAGCTAAACGATAGGCCGCCGGGCGCAAATGGTCCTCATCAACCAGTTCATCCACCAAACCCAGGGTGAGCGCTTCGTGCCCGCTGACCCGGCGGCCGGTGTACAACAATCGGGCCGCCACCTGATTCCCCACCAAGCGGGGTAAGGTGACGCTGATGCCAAATCCCTGGTGCAATCCCAACTTGACAAAATTCCCGCTAAAACGCGCTGCGGGGGTGGCGATGCGGAAGTCCGGGATCAGGGCAAGCCCTAACCCACCACCCACTGCCGCGCCTTGAATGGCCCCAATTAACGGCTTTTTGTTGCTGAACAGGCGTACCCCCTCCTGGTACAATAGCCCGGTGGTGTTGCGGAAACCTTCTTCGGTAAAGTCTTCGCTGCCGCTACCGTCTGCCTGTCCCGTGCCAAAATTTGCCCCGGCGCAAAAGGCTTTGCCCTTTGACGCAAGAATAATTGCTCGACATGGCCCATGATTATCCAAGGCGTCAAAAGCATCTGCAATTTGACGGATCAAATGGTGATCAAAAAAGTTCAGTGGTGGACGTTGAATTTCGACAGTGGCGACGTGCCCGTCCAAACTGACTTCAATATCGGCAAAGGATGTTTCATCCAGGGTAAAAGAGGGTGGCTTTGTCACGCGCGGCACCTGATAAGAGGATGGAAAATCTTAACAAGGCAGAAGGTAAATCACGACCTGTGAATACTTCCCAGACAGAACCGGAATCCCAAGCCCGGCACGACAAACGCCCGGGTATCTGGCAGCTTGCCCTGCCTTCCATTCTCGGCAACCTGTCTTACAGCATTGTCGGCATGGTCCAAACCAAGTTTGTGGCCGAACTCGGCGCTCAGGGGTTGGCTGCAGTGGGTGCGGGACAACGCATTTTCTTTACCATGCAGGCCATTTTGATGGCGGTCAGTGCCGGCACAACAGCCTTGGTGGCCAGAGCCTGGGGAGCAGGGGATTACGACGAAGCCAGCCGCGTGACCATGGCTTCTCTGGTGCTGGGTGGGGTTTTGGCGCTGGCTATTGCGGTGATGGGTATTGTCTTTGCAACACCGGTGGCGGGGGTATTTGGCTTGGATGAGCAAACCCTTGCCATGGCCAGTGCAAACATACGCTGGCTGTCCGCCTTTAACGTGGTTTTTGCCGCCAATTTTGTCTTGAGCGCTGCCTTGCGCGCCTCGGGTGATGCCTGGACGCCGTTGTGGATGAGCGCCGGGGTTAATCTGCTGAACGTACCCTTGCTGTATGCCTTTATATTCGGCCACTGGGGTATGCCGGAAATGGGGGTTGCCGGGGCTGCCGTTGCGGCGGGTATTTCGTTTTCCATCGGCACGGCAATCCTCGTGTTTATGTGGGTGCGCCAGCGCTTTCGCATCAAACATATTGGTGGCGGCTGGTGGCGCAAGGAACGCTTACAACGCCTGTTGGACATCGGCTATCCCGCAGCGCTGGAACAAGGGGTTTTTCAGGTGGGCTTTTTTATCTTTCTGATGTTGATTGGTAACTTTTACGGCACGGAAGCTTTTGCCGCATACAACATCGGGGTGAATATGCTGGCGGTGTGCATGACGGTTGGATTTGGTTTTTCTATCGCCGGTTCAACCCTCGTCGGGCAGAATCTTGGGGCAAATGACCACAAAGCGGCTGCCCGCAGCGGTTGGCGCTCGCTCTTTTTTGCCGTGTTGTCCATGGGGGCGCTGGGTTTGTTGATTGTGCTGTACGCCAACGAGCTGGCATCGTTTTTCTTAGGTGATGCACCGCTGACGATCAAATATACGGTGCAATTTACCTACATCCTTGGTGCAACCATGCCGCTGCTGGCGGTTGATTTTGCCATTGGCGGTGCGTTACGCGGGGCGGGAGATACCCGCTTTCCCCTGGTGGCAACCATATTGGGTTTGTTGGTTATGCGTTGCGGCCTGTCTGCGGTGGCCACCTATATGCAGCTGCCCGTGATATACGTCTATGCTTCTCTGATTGGCGATTACGTGCTGAAAGGGTTAATGTTGGCCTGGCGTTTCCATCGGGGCAAGTGGAAAACAGTGGTTACCGACACATCAGTCACGGCATAACATGCCGGAATTACCGGATCTTACCCTTTATGTGGAGGCGCTGAATGACCGCCTTGTCGACAGCCGGTTAGAGGCTATTCAACTGGCATCACCCTTCCTGCTGCGCACGGTTCATCCGGGCATTGAAGACCTTACCGGCCGCCGTCTGGTTGTGGTTCGGCGGCTGGCCAAACAACTGGTTTTTGCTTTCGAAGCGGAATATTTTTTTGTCATTCACCTGATGATCTCGGGGCGGTTGCACTGGTCCGAAACGCACAAACCGCCGCCGAAGCGTAACGGCCTGGCTGCCTTTCGGTTTAACGCCGGCACTTTAATTTTGACCGAGGCCAGTAAAAAGAAACGGGCTTCCTTGCGCATTATCCAGGGCCGGAAGAATCTGGCGAATCTGGACCCCGGTGGTTTGGAAGTGCTGGGCGCAGATCCGGATGTTTTTTCCCAACAACTCAAATCAGTTAACCATACCCTTAAGCGGGCGTTGACGGATCAACGCATACTTGCCGGAATAGGCAACGCCTATTCAGATGAAATTTTGCTCCGCGCCGGCCTGTCTCCATTTAAACAATCCGCCAAGCTGAATGCCGCTGAAATCCATCGTTTGTATGCCGCGTGTCAGGAGGTATTGGGGGAATGGGTAGACATCCTGCGGGATAAGGCCAAGGGTAAGTTTCCAACCAAGGTAACCGCCTTTCACGACGAGATGGCCGCCCACGGTAAATATAAACAACCCTGTCCGGTATGTGGCGCCCCAATTCAACGTATTGTCTATGCGGAAAACGAGGCTAACTATTGTGCCCGGTGCCAGACAGACGGCCGTTTGTTGGCGGACCGGTCACTGTCCCGGCTGTTGAAGGATAACTGGCCCAAACGCCTGGAAGAACTGGAAAATCTGTAACGCTTACCTGTTGTTTTCCTGTCTGATAGCGGTGGAGGACAGATCGTTGCGGTAAACCGATTCCGGTACACCATCACACAACCGGCGCAGGGTGGGTGGAATGTCCACGTCATCCAGGGTGACAAAACGCTTATCCATCACCCGGCCGAACACCAAAAATCTGACCTGTTGGGTTGCCAGGTCAGCCAGGGCCTGGTGCAGCCGTTGCGGCTGGTCCTGATAAAACCGGGTCTGGCCAATTCGTATCAGGGTATCTACGCCCAGGGCAAAGGTTGCGCCCGGGAACAGTTTAGCTTTGGCGCTGAAGGTTGGGGTATTGGTCAGCCAGACCGGCGTTGGGGAAATCCCGGCCAGGCGATGTTCCAGGGTGATGTAATCCAGGCTTGGCTTATCGGCGTTTTGCACAGCCAGTTCATAAGCACCTTTTTTTCCGGTAATGGCCTCCGCGGCGGCCAGCAGTTGCCGGTGCCCATGGTGAATGGGATTAAACGACCCGGGCAACAACAGACTACCGTTGTGGTTACCCACGCAGTGGCGATAGGGCGCCTGATCCAGTAACGGGGGAAAATCCGGCCGGGCAAGCACCATGGTCACGTGGTCACCCTCGCGGGGTTGGGGTTGACGGGTAAATACCTGGTTGAAGGATGACCAGATCTCTTCAATCAGTGCCTGTTCTTCCTGTTTGCGGCTGAATTTTTCGCCGTCAAAGCTCAGAAAATAACTGGCTGTAAACTGACGGGTTTGTATACACCAGTGGGCGCGATGCTGTCCCTTCTTTTTGCGGGTGGTTGCCAAAGTGGCGGTGCAGCCAAAGCCAAAGATGGGGGTAGTATTATCACCCAGAATCTGCGCCCGCCGGTAAGCCGCTGCGGCAAGCTGACGGGCCGTACCGGCGGAAACGGATTGCTCCGGCGCACCACCCAGTAATTCCGTCAGGGCTTTCGCCGCATAGGGTACGCTGGCCTCCAATACCGTGGCTGAGGCGCCGGGTGTGCTCAGTATTTCCCCAAGCAGGCCGCTGCCGCCCCCGGTGATATAAAAAACGCCTTGCCAGGGTGTTTGGTGCAGTTGTGCGGCGCGCTGGGACATGCTTACGGGTCCGCCAGGAACTTGCGCACACGCTCGACAAAGGCGCCCAACTGATCGTGATGTACCCAATGTCCCGCATCCGCAAAAGCTTCCACTTCCACGGGACATTGAAAGTGCTTAATCCGCCCGTCTTTGACCGGATCCGAAGCCCAGGATTCCAGGCCGCGGACCAACAGCGTGGGACAGGTGATGCGCTTAAACATCCCCCAGGCCTCCTCGATGGGAATACCCGCCGGCGAAAAGGCACGCACATAATTGTCGAACTTCCAACTGTAGGTCCCGTCTTCGTTTTGGTTGCTGCCGTGAATGGTCAGGTGACGCGCCTGGGCTTCGGAGAGGTGCGGGTTTTCGGTTTGCATGCGTTGAAAAGCGTCTTCCAGGGTAGGGTAACGGCGTACCAGACGACCGGATAGTTTTTGCAAATCCTCCATCCAGAATTGCACCCGCTCTTCCATGGGTTTGTTGATTCTTTCTTCGACCATTTGTGGAGGTGGCCCCATGCCTTCGATGGACACCAGCTTGCGCACATTGTCCGGGAACAGAGCGGTATACAACAGCGATATTGATCCACCAAGCGAGTGCCCAATAATGGTCACCGGGGTCATTTTTTTTTGATGTAAAAGTTGAGCAATGTCGTAAACGTAGTCAATCTGGTCGTAAGAGCCCCCCAACATCCACTGACTGTCGCCGTGTCCCCGCAGGTCCGGGGCAATGATGTGGTAGTCCTTGCGGAATTCTTCCGCCACCCAATCCCAATTACGGCAGTGATCCCGGCCGCCGTGAATAAGGATCATGGGTGGTGCGTCGGGATTTCCCCAGTCGACATAGTGCAACCGCAACCTCTGGGAAAAATAGGAATGGGAGGTGGGGCCGGGGACGGAAGGTGTAGACATTGACGCACGTACTCCAGTTGTCAAAACGGATTATCATAGCAAACTGTGCATGACGGATGGCGCAGGGAATTGCGCAGCGTTCGCAACAAGGGTCAGCGGCCCCGCTCCGGGTGATGATGCAGGTACTTCGCCTCATAACTTTTGAGTTCACTCTTGATCAGCGGAGCAAGCAGATACAGACCTAACAAATTCGGAATGGCTACGATAAAGACCAGGGCATCTGACAGATCGATAAGCGCCGACAGTTCAATGGCGCTGCCCAGGATGACAAAGCTTAAGAAGAACAGTTTAAAGCCGATATCCGCCCAGCGGTGATCCCCCACCAGATAGGTAAAGGCTTTCAGACCATAGTAAGACCAGGTAATGATTGTGGAATAGGCAAACAACATGGCGGCAATGGACAGGGGTATGGGTGACCAGGAAAACGTGCTGGCGAAGGCAAGGCTGGTTAACTCAATGCCGGCCATGTCCCGGTGGATGCCCTGGCCCATGCCATCCGCGTAAAATGTGGTAATGATCACCAGTGCGGTCATGGTGCAGATGACCACGGTGTCGATAAACGGTTCCAACAGGGCAACAAAACCCTCGCTAACAGGTTCCTTGGTACGTGCCGTCGAGTGGGCAATGGCGGCGGACCCCAAGCCCGCCTCATTTGAGAACACCGCCCGGCGAAAGCCAATAATCATGACCCCAATTATGCCCCCGGAAACACCTTGGGGATCAAAAGCAC
>JANQMF010000095.1 GCA_028280225.1 Pseudomonadales bacterium
TGGGCCATTGGCCTGGCTTTTCTGTTCAGCAGTGTACCTGGACACGCAGCCTGGCATGCGGATACCCAGGCCGTTATGGGCACGCGGGTGCACGTAGAGTTCTTTTTACCGGACGCACAAGCGGCACAACGGCTGCTTGAAGAGGTTATGGCTGAAATGCGGCGCATCGACCGCACCTTCAGTCCCTATGTAGAGAACAGCGAACTGTCCAAAATTAACCGGCTGGCGGCCAAGGGCTGGCAAAGCGTTTCGGACGAGTTCATGAGTTTGTTAGTCAAGTCCGCTCAGGTATCTGAGCTGAGCCAGGGTGCGTTCGACATCACCTATGCTTCCGTGGGCCGCTACTACGACTATCGCCAAGGCAAGGTGCCGGACAACACCACCGTCGAAACAGCGGTGAAGGCCATCAACTACCGGTATGTGGAGCTGGCCCCGGAGCGTAACCAGGTGCGTTTTGCCCATCCTCTGGTCTATATCGATTTGGGGGGTATCGCCAAGGGGCATGCGGTAGACCGGGGGGTAAAAATTCTACAGGCTGCAGGGGTTGAGCAGGCCAGCGTGGCAGCCGGCGGAGACAGCCGAATTATTGGCGATCGCGGTGGCAAACCCTGGACCGTGGGGATTCAACATCCCCGGGACAAGGATCAAATGTCTGCCCTGCTGCCCTTGATCGACACAGCGGTGTCCACCTCAGGGGATTACGAACGCTTCTTCGAAAAGGACGGGGTGCGTTATCATCACATTCTGGATCCGGCCACCGGCCGCTCAGCACAAGGCAGCTGGAGTGTGACCATTCTGGGCCCGGAAACCACCCTCACCGACGCATTATCCACCAGTGTCTTTGTTTTGGGCCCCAAACGGGGTATGGCTCTGATTAACCGCCTGCCGGGCATTGACGCCATTATTGTTGATCCGGATGGACAATTGCTTTTCTCCGACGACCTGAGCGAATTACAGCGGCCCTGAAGTCACTCCGGACAAGTGTCCGGTACCGTTGTCACCATTGAAGCTGTTCTCATTTGACTGATCCATTGGGGCCTGTTTTGCCGCGGTCCCACAAACTGTGATCCAGTACCGTTATTACATCTCTCACACAAGTAACGTGCGCATATCGCAGTGGCGCATGATGTGCAGCTTAATCGTAAGGAAGCGAACGATTTCTGGGCTGTTGAACACGTTGCTGATCACACCTTGGTGGGTTGGCAAGTTTTCGTGAGGTAGGCAGAACACAGGCGAGACGGGAAATGGAACTTTCCGACAGCCACAGCCAGGAGGGCAGTGGCATTGCCGCAGGATGCGGCAGGCAGGAGTGGCCGGTAGTTCGAAGGATTTTTACCGAATGGACGCGGGTTTGAATGGATTCAAGCGGAGAGAAGGTGATGGAAGACAGTCACAGTGGTCTCTCTCCAAATTTCTTCGACGGCACAACTGCAAATTTGTAACTCGATCAGGTCTGGAGGAGCGCATGGCTCTAATGAAACGATTCGGACTGGCCAAGCCCATGGCGGGCCTTGCAGCCGGCATTTTGCTGACTATGGGTGTTAGCGGTTGGGCGTCCTCGGTACCTCTATCGGAAGCGGCACCAGACTTTACCCTGAAGTCTCTGGAAGGCAGCAATTTGCGTCTGGAGGAGTATCGCGGTCAAGTGGTGTTGATTAACTTCTGGGCCAGCTGGTGTGGCCCCTGTCGGCAGGAGATGCCCATTCTGGACCGGCTCCACCAACGTTATGAAGACACGGGATTTGCCGTCTGGGGTGTCAATGTTGAGGGTGAGGTTAAACCGGCCAAAGAAATTGTCGACAAAACCAACGTCACCTTTCCGGTTTTGATCGATGAAGGCCAGGCGGTCAGTGAACTATACGATTTAGAAGCCATGCCCAGCACGGTTGTTGTCGACCGGGACGGCCTGGTTCGCTATGTCCATCGCGGCTACAAGCCTGGTGACGAAGCGAAATACGTGGAAGTGGTCAAAAAGCTGATTAGAGAATAAATCCCAACTGTTAGCGAGAGGTTTTGATATGACGTTTGCCCTGACAAGGATAGCTGTCGGACGTATCTGGTTAATCCTGTGTCTGTGCTTGTCCACCAGCGTATTTGCCCAGGGCCACGAAGTCCAAGGTAATGAAGTCCAAGGTAACGAAACCCCGGCTAAACAAGCCCCGGGAAATCAAACCGGTGTGATTGACAGTGGGCAGGCCCGGACAACCTCTGACCCCGCAGAGACGCGCCCTGCCATCAAACCCGACGAAGAGATGGAAGACGTCAAAAAGGCCCTGGTTAAGCTGAAGCGGGACCTGGTCATATTGGAAGAAGACCTGCTTTTCCCGGCCAGCTCTCAGGTGTCGGTCTTTTTGTCCATGGACATCGGTAAGTTTTTTCAGCTGGACGCGGTCACGCTGAAACTCAACGGCAAGGAAGTGACCCACCATTTGTACACCGAAAAACAAGTGGATGCACTACATCGCGGCGGTGTGCAAAAACTTTTTGTGGGTAACGTTAAGCAAGGTTCAAACCGGATTACCGCCTTTTTCACCGGCCTGGGCCCCAACGGCAGAGATTTCAGGCGGGCCACCACCATTGAGTTTGAAAAGGGTTTTGAACCCACCTTTATCGAACTGGCAATCTCTGACGAAACAGAAGATTACCAACCCGACTTTGTCGCGGCGGTCAGCAATTAAGCTTGAGGTCATCACGTTGTCTCTGCTTAATCACAGCGTTTGCTTTCCCTATCCGGCAGGCATGGTGAATGAAACAGTTTCTGTGTGAGCTTTTATTCAGCTGTGCGCTCATTGCACCCGGTGCCCAGCCTATTGACGAGTTGACCTACCGCAATGTGCTGTATGAATACTTTCAACAGGACCATCAGGGTGCCCTGCTGAATACCCTGGTTGCCCAGAGCCGGCAGCGTTTGGGGGAAGATCCCATACGTTTTTCCCTGGCTGAGGGCAGCTTTGCCTTTGCGGACGGCATGTATGGATATGCCACCCAGGTTTTTGAGCAAATTCCCACGGACCAAATGACCGAGCTGGACAAGATGCGCCTGGCCTTTCATCTGGCCCGGGAATATCACCGGCGTCAGGATTGGGCCCGGCTTGAACCCCAGTTAGAGAAAATTGACCTGGGCAAAACCTGGTTGCGCAAGAAACAGAAAACCCACCCGGAAGTGGAGTACATGCGGGCAGAGTTGGCTATGCACCAGGGCCAGTACGACACCGCTGCTGATTACTTTGCCTTGATGGACGAACACGACCCCTTGCGGGCTTATGGCCTGTTTAACCTGGGTGTAGCGTACCGGCAAGCCGGTCGTCTGGATGAAGCCCAAGCCACCTTTCGCCAACTGGCGCAAATTCCCGCTTATGACGAAGAAGCGTATGACTTAAGCCAACGGGCTAAATTAGCCTTGGCGTTGATTGCCCGGCAGCGCCAGGATACCCAGACGGCGGAAAGCGTATTGGGGGACTTGCCCAGCACCGGCCGTTATCAGGAAACGGCCATGGCGGCCTTTGGCGGCTTGGCCATGGACAACCAAAACTACGAACTGGCTGCCCGGATCTGGATGACCCTGCAACAGGAAGAATACTGGACACCCGCTACTGCCACCGCCCGGCTGGGTTTCCCCTTAAGCCTGGAAAAAATGTCTCTGGCCGGGACTGCGGCACAGAGCGGGCGCAAGAGCGGGCGCAACGTGGCCACCACACAAATGGCCCTGCATCAATACCAGCAGGCAGAGCAGAGTTTTATGTTGCGCCTGACCAATCTGGTTGAGCTGAATCAACAGGCCCAGGACCCCGTCTGGATACAAGGTTTGCTGCAGGTATTTGCCACCCCGGAACGTGATCAGGAACAAATGCAGGCCTTGATGCAGAACTGGCAGGATCAACTGGGGCATACCGATTGGCTGGAATGGCTGGCCACGGACCAGGTGCATCAGACACTCAATCAGTGGCGGGATCTAAATGCCATGCAGGCCTGGCTGGATACCTTACCCGAACATTTGCAGGCTCTGGAAGGTGTGGCTGTTGAACAGCAGCGCCGCAACCAGCAGGCGCGCAGTCTGTTGCACAACGACGGCCTGTTGCAACAACGGGATAATCTGGTTGCTCTGCTTGAACGCAGCCGGGCGGATCTACAACAAATTCAAGCCGGCGAACCCCAACCCACCTATCAATGGATGATTCCTCTGGCGGATGCTGAAGAGCGCGAAGTGCTGGATGAACTGCACCGCATGCGCGGCTTGTTAAGCCATATGTCCGGCTCGGACCGGGTCAAGTGGCAGGCCCGCATAGCGCGTCTGGAAGGGGTATTCTTTTTCAGATTGCAGGCGCAGCAAGCCGTCCGCACCCAGGCGCTGCGTAAACAACTGGGCGAACTGCAACGGCTGGTTGCCGACATCGACGCGCGGGTGCAGCGGGTCAGCCAGGCCGAGACACACTTTGTGGCCGGTGTTGGCACCAATTTTCAGAATTTTTTGCAGCGTGCGGATGACATCACGCGGCTGGTTAACCATGCCCGCAGCGCCCGGGAAGAGCTGTTGGCCCGGGAAATTCGCAACCGCATGCAACAGGAAATGCAACAGGTTCAGCAATACCTGTTGATCACCCGTATCGCCATTGCCCGGGCAACGGATCAGTTGGCGTTGAACGCTGACCAGGCACAGCGGAGAGAAGGGTGATGATGGCGCAGAATCTCCAGCGCTGGTGTGTGTGTGTACTTATTTTATCCTTAAGCGGATGCAGTTGGATGACCTTTGGTTTGTGGGGTGGGGATGATGCCAGAGAAATCAAAGCCAAGGGCCCCAACCTGGGCAAGGTGGTGCAGCGGCTGCCTGACCTGGAACTGCCGGAAGTGACCCCGCACAAACCTACGCGCGAAGAGGTGATGGCGGCTTACAATCGGGTCTATGGCATGTTGCCGTCAACCCGGGAGAATCTGGCGGTGGGCAAACGCCTGGCGGACTTATACATGGATGTAGGCCAGGATGGTGACATTGCCGGTGCACAAGATCCCTATAGCCCGGCGGTCAGCTTGTACGAAAAGCTGCTCACCCAGCAGGATGAAGCAGAAAACGTTGACGAAATTGTTTATCAGTTGGCCCGCGCGCACGATTTGAGTGGTAATGGAGAAACCACCTTAGCTTACCTAAATCGCTTAATCAGCGAATATCCGGACAGCAGTTACATTCCGGAAGCACGGTTCCGCCGGGCTGAATTGAAATTTTCCGCAGAGCTGTATCGTGAAGCAGCGGCGGATTATGAATATGTGGTGGCTCTGGGGGACGAAACGCCGTATTACCGCAACAGTGCCTATATGTTGGGCTGGTCCGAGTTTAAGCGCTCCCGGTTTGATGAAGGGCTACACCAATTCTTTAACGTGTTAGACAACTTGCTGGCAGATACCGGCAGTGATACGGAGGCGCAAAATCTGGATGCGGTAAACCGTGAACTGCTGGAAGATTCTTTCCGGGTGGTGACCCTGGCGCTGTCCTATCTTGACGGTGCCCAAACCCTGGCTGAAGAGATGCGCAAGCGGGGCAAACCCCCTTGGCAATATCTGGCTTATCAGCGATTGGCGGACGACTACTTTGCCAAAGAACGGTTCCTGGACAATGTTCAGACCTGGCAGACCTTTGTTGAACACAACAGTTTAGATCCGCGGGCTCCCGCAGCGCATAAGGGGATGATAAAAACCCTGGTGGATGCGGGTTTCCCCAGCGATGTGTTACCGAAGAAAAAAGAATTTGTTGAGCGTTACGGCGTATATTCTTCGTTCTGGTCCCATCATCCGGAAGATGTGCGGGCCACCTATATGGATACGTTACACGAGTATCTATCGGAACTTGCCAAGTTAGCCCACGCCCAGGCTCAGGGGTTTGAGGGTAAGCCGGATGCCCATGCACAACTTTACCTGGCCGCGGCTCAGTGGTACGAGGAAATTATTGTCACCTTCCCGGAAGACCCCCGTACTGCGGAATATCTGTTCCTGTTGGGTGAATCTTATACCGAAGCCGGTGAGTCCGGACGGGCAGTGGCGGCTTATCAACGTGTGGTTCGTGAATTTCCAGCTTATCCCAAGGCCCATGAGGCGGGATACGCCGCTATTTTGGGGTTGTCCCGGCTGGTCCAGACCGCCTCTGCCGAGGAACTGGAACTGTGGCAACGGTTAAAAATTGATGCGCAAATCGAATTTGCGCTGTTG
>JANQMF010000106.1 GCA_028280225.1 Pseudomonadales bacterium
CAGCCGCAGGTGGGTGCATCACAATTAGGGTCCAACAGCTTAGTGGCCCCCCGACCGGCGCTGGCCACCCGGGAGTGGGCCACGGTATTAAGGGCAGCCTCCAGGTCTTCCGGTTCGTCCTGGGACTGGGCCAACAAAGCCCCCAGGGGAGAACCCAGGGCAATAAAGTGGCTCACCCGGTTACCCAGACGGCTGACCAGCGCCTTGCCCAACATGCCGCCGCGGGAATGACCAATAATCGCCACATCACCGGGATGGGCATCAACCTTGGGCAAAAACGTCCGTTCGATACTGGTCAACAGGCGTTTTGGACAGCCTGCATTGACCGCCAGGGTAGACAGGGCAGGCACATATCCCATGCGTTGCAGCCACCGCCGCAAGGGGCGCAGGTACATATCGTTGGCAAATAACCCCGGCAGTACCAGGACGAGTTTTCCGTCACCACGGGGCAGATTGGCGCCAATAAACGCCGGGTCCCGCTGCAGGGCAAAATATTCAAGTAAAGCCTGGCTCTCGTTAATCACACCATGATTTTGCGGCATGTCCAGGCTCCGTGGATTGGTTAACACTAGGTTAACACAGCCTAAATGCCAATCCGCTAACCTGCATTGACTTTTGCGGGGTGAAAGTCGGCTTGAAACCAGGGATAAACCAATGGTAATAAGGGCATATACACGAGATGTTCGAAGAAGCAAATCCGTGAATGAGGGGGGAATATGCATCACGTTGCTGATCTACTAGACAGCGCAACGCGGGAGCCGGTTTGGATCGAGCCGCTGGCCTCGGTTTATGACGCGCTGAAATTAATGAACAAAGAGAACGTGGGTGCTCTGCTTGTGCAAATTGATGGCTATCTGGTGGGTATTGTTTCCGAGCGGGACTATGTCCGCAAGGTCATCCTGGATACGCATACCTCTCAACAGACCAAGGTGTCGGAAATCATGACCCGGGATGTCATAACCGTCACCCCTGAAGACAAGGTGGTTCACTGTATTGCCCTCATGCGCAAACACCACGTCCGCCATCTTCCGGTAGTGGTTGAGGGTCAGGTTAAAGGCATTATTTCTTTGCGCGACCTTTTTCTTGATGTGATTCATGAAAAATTTGACGAAGCACACGTAGAAATCAAGTAATTACCGGCGGTGAGGGTGGCACTCGGTTGCCGTGGGGTTGCCCTTTCTGTTCTTTTCGGTAAATGAGGCCAACGGTGTTACCGGGAGCCTACCAGCCAAGCAAATTCCTTGTTTAGAACTTCCATTGCGCTGGCCGAAAAAGGTTCGCCATGACAAAAGGTCATCTGTTCAGGTTGCCAGGCCAATATCCTGGTGGCCGCGTCTTTTGCGGATTTACGATCAAAGGTCAACCACTTTAACAACCGCGGTGCGCCGCCGTTTGGGTAAGTGACCTGTTCAAACTGCAGAAACAGCCGTGGCAGCAGGGGAATCTTGTCGGTTTTCAGATTGATAAACAGGTCGGTAAGGATCAGGGTGGCGCTGGGCTTGTGAAAAAACACGGCTTCGGAAAACAGTGGATTACCTTGGAATAAAACCTGATCAATTTCATCCGCGTAAACCGCGGGCGCTTCGTTGGTCAGTGTGTGTTCAACAGCCAACTTTTTGATCCTCTTCTGCAAACCGGACTCAGCATAAACGGTGGCGTTTGGCCACCATTGTTGCCAGCTTTCTACGAACAGGTGGTGGAATTTATTGGGCGCAATTAGAACGCTCACGGGTGCCTGTAGATTTTCGATCACTTGCCGGACCTCCGGGGTGATCTTGGTGGGTGAGTGTACCCACAATGTGTTGTTGGCCAGACGCACCACCACCATGCGGGTGTGCATGGGCGCGCCGGCAAATACCAGCTCGGGTCCCTGGACACACCAGATATTGTGGCCCAGGGAAAGAAGGGGTCCCGCCATTCAGATAATCCTTGTGCACGGTTTGTGCGTTTATCTTACCAGCTTTGGTGTTCTGCCTTTTTGGTTGATCTATATTGGCGTAATGATGTTGGCATAAAAACGGACGTTGGATGCCGGATTGGGTCGCGGCCAAGGCCCGGCAGACAATGCCTAGATGTTAGGACGGATTATCTACCGTATACCCTAAGCGGTGGGTTGTTAATCCCGTCGGCTGTTGTACAGTAGCGCATTAAAAAAATACCAATAGGAGTGATTTTGCCGGATCAGAGCCTGAGCGCGGGCCTTCGTCTGCTCACCCGTCCCAACGTTCGCAATATGTTTATTGCCTACCTCATTTCTTATACGGGGACGGCAATGGCACCAATTGCCATGGCTTTTGGTGTGTTGGAGCTGACGGGTTCAACCAAGGATGCTTCCTTTGTTATTGCCGCGCCTACCGCAGCAACCATAGTGGTTTTGTTATTAGGCGGGGTTATTGCGGATCGCACTTCGCGGCAACGGATTATTTATAGTGCGGAAATTGTGGCCATGCTGGCCCAGTTGGTTTTGGCGGGTCTGTTTTTGACCGGCACTGCAACGGTTGGCTTGCTCACCCTGTTTATGTTGATTAATGGGATTGCCATGGCATTCCACGCGCCGGCGTCGACGGGGTTTATTATTCAATTGGTGGACCGCAGCGAGCTGCAGGCAACCAATGCTCTGCTGGGCATGGCCCGGCATGGGGCGGTGGTGGGTGGTGCTGCTCTGGGCGGGGTGCTGGTAGCCTTTTTGGGTGCGGGTATTACTTTGTTAGTGGATGCGCTCTCATTTGCCTTCTCGGCACTCCTGGTGTGGATGGTGGTACCCCGGCATCATGCCCCCCCGGCCCCGGCAACCGTGTTGGAAGATCTGCGGCTGGGCTGGCGCGAGTTCACGTCTCATACCTGGTTGTGGGTGATTGTTCTGCAAT
>JANQMF010000156.1 GCA_028280225.1 Pseudomonadales bacterium
AGAATATGCCATGGGCCGATATGCCTTTGGCCGTCCCATTGCCTCCTATCAGGCCATTAAACACAAGCTGGCGGACATGTATGTAAAAAATACCCTGGCCCGCAGCAACGCCTATTTTGGTGCCTGGGCGCTGAATACCGACGCGGCTGAACTGCCTTTGGCGGCGGCAACGGCGAGGGTGGGGAGCACGCAGGCCTACTATTACGCCGCTAAGGAAAATATCCAGACCCATGGGGGTATGGGTTATACCTGGGAATTTGATTGTCAGTTCTACTATCGCCGCTCAAAGGTATTGGCGGTCGCCGTTGGCAGTGAAGGTCAGTGGCAGGAGAAATTAATGGCGGCCAGCGATCAAGCCAATGTGGCTTAGCCGGCTGACAGAGCAACATCAGAAAAGAATTAGGCTATAAGGCAGAGGACTTACGATGGATTTTGAAGATACGGCAGAAGAAAAAGCGTTTCGCGAAGAGGCCCGGGCCTGGTTGCAAGCCAATGTGCCCAGCGAAGAGGAATTGGCGGGAATGGATGGCATGGCCAGGGGTAAGTTCTGGCAAAAAAGAAAGGCGGACGCGGGTTGGGCGTGTATTCGCTGGCCAAAAGAATATGGCGGACGGGGTGCCAGTGCCATTGAGCAGGTGATCCTCAGTCAGGAAGAAGCCAAGGTAGATGCGCCGGAAACCAGCATGTTTTCCATTGGTCAGGGTATGGCTGCACCCACCATGATGACCTGGGCCAACGAAGAGGACAAAAAACGTTTTGTGCCCCGGTTGGCCAGTGGCGAGGACATCTGGTGTCAGTTGTTCAGCGAACCTGCCGGGGGATCAGACCTGGCGGCGCTGCGCACCAAAGCCGAGCGGGACGGTGATGACTGGGTGGTCAACGGTCAGAAGATCTGGACCTCAGGAGCGCATTATTCCGACTGGGGCATTCTGGTGGTGCGAACCGATCCGGATGTGCCCAAGCACAAGGGTTTAACCTACTTTTTTCTGGATATGAAAAGCCCGGGTATCGAAATTAAACCCATTCGTCAGATTTCCGGTGAGTCGAACTTTAACGAAGTGTACTTTACCGATGTGCGTATACCCGACAGCCAGCGGTTGGGTGAAGTGGGGCAGGGATGGCAGGTATCGCTGACCACCCTGATGAATGAGCGCGCCAGCATTGGTGCTGGTGGGGGCGGCACCAAGTTCAGTTCGGTGAAAGCCCTGGCTGAGTCGGTCAATATCAACGGCCGCCCCGCCATCGAAGACAGTGCGGTCCGGGCAAAAATGGCCAATTGGTACGTACAGGAAGCCGGCCTGAAGTACACCAGCTACCGCACCCTGTCCGCCCTGTCCCGTGGTGACATTCCGGGCCCGGAAAACTCTATTGGCAAGCTGGTTGGCGCGGTGAAAAGCCAGGATATGGCCTCCTTTGCCATTGATCTGTTAGAGCAGCAGGGCATTGTCCGTGATGCAAAACAGGACGAGGCTTTTGCCGCGTTGTTCCAGGACACCTACATGGCCATTCCCGGTTTACGCATCGCCGGCGGCACCGACGAGATTATGGCCAACATCATTGCCGAACGGGTGCTGGGTTTGCCCCAGGAACCCCGGGTGGACAAAGGCATACCCTTCTCCGAAGTCCCCACCGGCTCAAGCTGACCTGCATAACCGCTAACGTTGGGGTCAGACCCCAGCGTTAGCGGATTCTACCGTGACCTGCGTGCCTGTGTTTATCAACCCAAGGAGACGACGATGATTGAAAAGGCACCGTTCGGCAATACCGGGCATCTCAGCAGTCGCGTCATTTTTGGCGCTGCGGCGCTGGGGGCCATGAAACAGGAACGGGCTGATGCAACACTGGCTAAGCTGGACCCTTATGGCATCAATCATATCGACGTAGCCGCACGTTATGGTGATGCGGAACTGCGCCTCGCGCCTTTTTTAAAAACCCGCCGCCAGGACTTTTTTCTGGCCACCAAAACCGGTATGCGCACAGCGGACAGAGCCCTGGCGGAAATTAAGGCTTCCCTGGAGCGCATGGAGGTTGAGCAAATTGACCTGATTCAGATGCACAATCTGACCAAGGCTGAAGAGTGGGAAGTGGCCATGGGGCCGGGGGGTGCCCTGGAGGCATTCATCGAAGCCCGGGAGCGCGGCTGGGTTAAGTTTCTGGGCGTAACCGGACATGGCACTTATTGCCCGGAAATGCACATCCGCAGTCTGCAAGCCTTCGACTTCGACGCCGTTCTGGTGCCTTACAACTTTTCCATGATGAGCAACGCCGCTTATGCCCGGGATTTTGAACAGCTATATGCCCTGTGTCAGGAAAAAGGAGTGGCCATGCAAACCATCAAGGGCATGGCCCTGCGCCGTTGGCAGGATGACGACGGGGAAAAACGCTTTAGCTGGTATAAACCCATTACCCAGCCGGATGCTATCAAACGGGCGGTAGATTACGTACTCAGCCGCAAGGGACTATTTTTTAACAGCACCAGCGATGCCAGGTTGCTGGACACGGTTTTTGCCGCGGCGGATGCACCGGTTAGTTCACCCGATGATCGGGCCATGCTGGCGGACAGCACCAACCTGGGGGTTGAGCCGCTATTTGTGCGTGACGTGTCCGACGACGTCTTGGTCGAATAGAGCGCCAATCCGGCCGGTGAGCCTTCGTGTACACAGCCTACAAAAGTAAACGATAGGGCGCTTCCAGCAACGCCTTTACCTCGCCCAGGAATTGAGCCGCCGGCGCGCCGTCCAGCACGCGATGGTCCCAAGTCAGGGAAAGGCGCATCACCTGGGTTTTTACCGGCCGCTCCCCCTCCCAGCGGATATCGTCCCGGATCCGGTTGACGCCCAGGATGCCTGCCTGGGGGCTGTTGATTATGGGGGTAAAGGCGTCTACGCCCATCATGCCAAGAGCAGATACGGTAAAGGTGCCATCCTGAAGGTCATCCACGCCTAATTGACCATCGCGTGCGGCAGCAGCAAGACGGCTGCGATCAGAACGGCAGGGCACTTCGGCCCGGGCCAAAGCGCGGCCGACCTGTGAAGCCAGGGTATTCTCAGGTTCTGAATCATGATGTC
>JANQMF010000186.1 GCA_028280225.1 Pseudomonadales bacterium
ACACAAGCCGACTGACGGGAAATTGACTCACAAAGTGGGTCTGATTACTTTAAAAAGTTATCACCAGATGTGATAGGGTTACGCCTTTGGTTGGCTGGAAGTTCTAGAATTACGTATGCCCAAACCCGCAAAGAACCATCCGTGGAAGCTGGGGCTGTCAGGTCCAGTATCCTATGCCAATCGCAGCCAAAATAACTGGCGCGGTTTTTATCGTCCGCCGGAAGAACCCAGCCCGGTGCGTACCCTCAGCGCTTCTGAAATCGAAGCCCTGGGTTTGCAACTTGTTTTACCGGTACACGAAATTATGGAAGCCCGGCGGATGTGCCAGGAACACCACCCTGATCGAGGAGGGGACCCGGAAGTATTTCAGTATTGGAAAGAAAAGCTGGACAGGCTCAAGCGCCGGGTGCGCCGCTGAACAAATACCTGCCCTGGAAAAGCCTTCCAACACTTCTCTAACCTGCTGATAACCCGGTGTTTTTCATCCATACCTGACATCGGTTCCGGTGTCCGGGAGCCGGTGCCGGACTGCTAATACCTCACACATAGTGCCCTTTCCCCATTGCTGCTACCATCCATCCGGCCACCCGCACAGGCCAACAAGGGCCGGGAGACAACACCCATGAAGTCCACACCTTGTGAAATTCTCCGTACAGTTCCCACCAGCATGCGGCAAATTGCCCTGCTGACCCTTCTCCTTGCCGCCAACGCTACCCAGGGTAACAATCTGGACGACGTGATCACCCACGGCTTTGCGGACAACAACGGCGTTAAAATTCACTACGTCTCAGCGGGCCGAGGGCCCCTGGTGGTGATGATCCACGGCTTCCCGGATTTCTGGTATACCTGGCGCAAGCAGATGGCGGTTTTGCGCAGCGAGTATCAAGTGGTTGCTCTGGATCAGCGGGGTTATAACCTGAGTGACAAGCCACAGGGTGTCGCCGCTTATGCCAGCCACCAACTGGTTGCTGACGTGGCTGCGGCTGTTAAGGCAAACGGACACAACAAGGCAACCATAGTGGGTCACGACTGGGGTGGATGGGTCGCCTGGGACTTTGCCTCCACTCATCCGGAAATGACAGAGCACCTGGTGGTGCTCAACGTCCCTCATCGCAACGGTTTTCTGCGCGAGCTGTCTAACAACCCTAAACAGCGGGCCAACAGCGCCTACGCCCAACGCTTTAAAGAAGGCCGGGCTCACGACCAGGATATCTTATTCGGCAAACCCATGACCGTTGAAACCCTGGCAGCCTGGGTCAGCGAGCCACAAGCCCGCCAGCGTTACGAAACAGCCTTCCGGCGTTCGGACTTTACCGCCATGCTGAATTTTTACAAAGCCAATTATCCGGACTTACCCGAGGCCGGGGCACCGGTAACATCCACCTTTCCCACCCTCAACATGCCGGTACTCATTTTTCATGGGCTTAAGGATTACGCCCTGCTGGCTGACGGTTTAAACCATACCTGGGACTGGATCGGCGCTGACCTGACCCTGGTGACAACCCCAAATGCCGCCCACTTTGTTCACCATGACGCCAGTGCCCTGGTGACCACTACCCTGCAATGGTGGTTGCGTGCACGGACACAAGACCGCTAAAGTCAGACCCGTTAAACCATCTTTTTTTCGAACATTCACGCACAGGAGCACATATGAAACTAGGCATTTTGGGCGGCGGTATCGGCGCCAGGGTTAACATTAATTTGGACGCCATTAAACATGCTGAGTCCCTGGGTTACGACTCGGTATGGACCGCGGAAGCTTACGGCGGAGATGCGGTAACACCCGCAGCATGGATATTGGCCCAAACATCCAAAATAAAAGTAGGTACCGCCATTATGCAGATGCCGGCCCGCTCCCCCGCCATGACGGCAATGACCGCCATGAGTCTGGCGGAATTGTCGGGTGGACGTTTTATTGTTGGCCTGGGCGCCTCGGGGCCCCAGGTTGTTGAGGGTTGGCACGGCGTGCCCTACGGCAAACCCGTGACTCGTTTAAAAGAATACGTGCAAATTATGAAGCAAATTATTGCGCGACAGGACAAAGCTCAATTCGAGGGGCAAATGTACCAACTCCCTTATACCGGCCCCGGCGCAACCGGCTTGGGCAAACCCCTTAAGAGTATCCTGCATTGTGAAGAAGATATTCCGATATTTGCCGCCAATATCACGCCCAGTGGTGTTGCTGCTGCCGCGGAAGTTTGTGACGGCTTTTTCCCCATCTGGATGGACCCGCAAAAATACTCGGTATTTGCCGACCCCATCGCCCGGGGGTTTGCCAAGGCCGGTGATAAAGATCTTTCTCAGTTTGAGGTTTCTCCCTTTGTCACGGTTGTCCTGGGGGATGACGTTGAAAAATGTATGATGCCCATTCGCGCCAGCATGTCCTTGTACATTGGCGGCATGGGGGCCCGAGACAAAAACTTTTATAACAACTATGCCAAAGCCCTGGGTTTTGAAGATGCAGCGGTTAAAATCCAGGATCTGTTTCTGGCGGGCAAAAAAGATGAAGCTGCTGCTGCGGTACCGGCAGAGCTGATTGACGCCTGCCATCTGGTGGGACCTGCAGAGAGAATCAAGGAGCGCCTGGGACCCTGGAAAGAAGCTGCCGGCAAGGGCCATGTTGCCGCCATGCTGTTGGGCACCCAGCAGCCCGAAGCCCTTGAACTGGTCGCCGGGGAGATGTTGTAAATGTCGCCGGTACCGCAACCGGGAGACTTTCCGGGAGTGTGCCGCCTGCTGTGCGCACTCCTGTACTGCCTGGCGCTTGCCATGCCCCAATCCTGGGCAGAGGCACCGCTGCGGGTGGGTGATGCCGCTCCCGAGTTTGAACTCGCGGGGACCGACGGTAACACCCATCGCTTA
>JANQMF010000213.1 GCA_028280225.1 Pseudomonadales bacterium
TTGCCGCTGCGCCGATCAGTTCGATAAGCATCACAAGCAACACTAATCTTGCATGCGGGTTAGCCACAATGTCTTTCGCCACCTGCAAGGCATTGGTCCGCGGTTGAACCCGCCGGTTGCGTGTGGATTCTTTGAGCAGCAAAACGCCGATGTTCAAAACCACGGCGGTAATCACCGCCGCAACAATCGATGTTTGGGTAGCCACATAAGAAGCAGCCGCGCGGCCTTCCGCTTCCGCTTCGATGAGCAGCGCCAATACCCCCAGTGCGGCAAGGGCTCCAAGAGATTCAGCACCGTGGCGCACCCCAAAGATCTTGTTACGGCCATCCGAGAAATCGCTCAGTTCAGCCCCCCAGGACAAATGTGGCACAGTAATGCACGTATAGGCGGTATAAAATCCAACAACGGCTGCTGCTAACCACAACACTTTGACCGTGTTACTTGCGTCCATGGGTGCTGCAAAAACCAGAATAAAGGTTAATGCCAGGGGAATGCTGCCCGCGATCATCCAACTTCGGCGCCGGCCAAAGGCCAACCGGGTGCGGTCGCTGAGAAAGCCAACAACCGGATCGGTGACTGCATCCCAAATCCGGGAGACGGCAAAAATCAAACCCACAATAAAGGGGGCAATCAGCAGCACATCCGTGGCAAACTTCATGGCGTAAAGGACCATGATGCGCAGCATATAACCCTTGACCAGTGCCGGGAGCCCGTAGAGTGCCATGGTGCCTCTTGTGATCGAGGTGGCATCTTCTCTGACAGGCTGCGTTGATTCAGCCATGGACCACGTTGTGGTTGATGCGGCGAATGTGCTCAAGGAGCAGCGGCGGAAAGGCCCCCGGTACCTGATCGGTAACAAAATGTCCAACACCCTCCAACTCAACAAATTTGTAGGGGGCATCAACATACTGCGCCGTCAGTTCAGCCGCGTAGCGACCTACCGAAACATCCTGGTTACCCCATACATAGAGCGTGGGCCGGTGAAAATTTTCTACCTTGGCAAAGAATTCTTCCGACAGGTCCAGCGCACGATACCAGTTAAGCGCAGCATCAAAGGTTGCATAGTCGTTAAGTGTTTCGAGATACGCATCACCATCAGCCTTGGGGACACCCGACCGGGCTAAACCCTCCCGCAAACGCTGTGCATCATTCGCAAGTATCCGCGCCGTGGCGCCACGCTCGCGATTTCTCTGGTGGTGACCGGAACGCCGTCTTTGCTCAGCATTCTCATCCAGCGCGCGCCTGAACGCAGCGGGGTGGGGCCGGGAAATAATCGCCAGTGAAGACACCCGCTCTTCATTCAACAGGGCGGTCATCCAGGCAACACCACCTCCCCAATCATGCCCCACCAGATGAAACCGCTCATGGCCCAGCGCATCAACAACTCCAAGCGCATCCTCCACCAGATGATTAACCGCGTAGGCTTCTATCCTCTGCGGCCGGGCACCTGGAGAATAACCCCTTTGATCATATGCGCACACCTTATAACCATTGTCAGCCAGCAGCGCCAGCTCGGACCGCCAAGTGTAACGGGTTTGCGGAAATCCGTGCAGCATGACCACTAACTCACCTTGCGGATCTCCGCCCAGATCAGCGGTAAAGGACATGCCGTTGGCTTCGATTGTTACGGTCTCAACCGTCTGATGCTGCTTGACACTACCTTTAAGGTTCACGCGTTGTGACCAAACGCCGTTTTAATCGCCGCGGAGATATCGCGGCCGGTCCTTTGACTGACTTGTGCCATGGGGGCTAAGCCGATGTGACCATGATGGGTTCCCGGATAGACGATAAGTCCTGTGCGCACGTTCGACCGCGTCAACCGAGTGGCATAGTCCACCGCCTCATCCCGCAGAAGGTCCATTTCTTCAACAAAAATGGTTGCGGGAGGCAAACCGCCCAGATCCGCTGCCCTCGCCGGTGCAGCATAGGGTGAAACCTCACCTTTAAAGTCCTCACCCAGATACACCCGCCAGCTGAACAGTGCCTTGGTGCGGCTCCAGGTCCTTGGATCATCAATCAATTGAGCGGACCGGGTTTCCAGACGATCGTCCAGTACGGGAAAAACCAGAATCTGATGACACAGTTCCGGCCCATCCAGATCCCGCGCCATCTGCGCCATCACCGCGGCAAGACAACCCCCCGCACTGCCTCCGGCAACAGCAAGTTGTTCAGGTTTGCCGCCCAGCTCCGCAGGACCACTGCCAATCCATAACAAAGTTGCATAACAGTCATGAGGTGCCGCGGGAAACTTATGTTCAGGCGCCAGCCGATAGGCTGCCGCCACGACGTTGCAGCCAATGGTGTCAACCAGATTCATGCAGACACGATCATTTTCATTAATATGTCCGCCGATAAATCCACCGCCATGAATCCACAGCAACGTATTCTTGCTGAGCCCGGATTTTGCCGTGTAGACCCGCGCCGTTGGCGTATGGTCTGATCCGTCCGGATAAGGTGCCACCT
Organism: Pseudomonadales bacterium; assembly: GCA_028280225.1. Taxonomy (GTDB): domain Bacteria; phylum Pseudomonadota; class Gammaproteobacteria; order Pseudomonadales; family Azotimanducaceae; genus UBA4421. Next base: position 2,464 of record JANQMF010000213.1, read on the forward strand.
GAACGTCCCGGATAGACACCGTTGCGGAGCTGGACTGAGGCCCCACATGGCGCGTGGCCCGCGCCGCCGACCAGTCGGTCACCGCCGCATAATCCACGGTGGGGAGCTGATCAAAAAGCGGGGCAATCTCAGGATCCAGATATGGGGTGAGATTGGTGATCACCTCACTCATCCTTGCTGACCCCTGACCAGGCGGCCCGGCAAGGCTTCGGTTGGCTCTCCGTTTGCATAAGTCACCTGGCCGGAGACAACGGTCGCCAGAATACCTTCCGCGGGCTGTTCCAGCCGGCCCGCACCGGAGGGCAAATCATAGATCGTTCGCGGCTGCAGCAGACGCAAATTGTCAAAATCAATAATGTTCAAATCCGCTTTGAACCCTTCCCGCACCAACCCCCGGTCTCTCAGACCTACCGCACACGCGGTGTCGTAGGTTTGGGCCTTGACCAGAGTGGGAAGATCGATCCGGCCATGCTCCCGGTCACGGCCCCAATGGGTGAGCAGGAACGTGACAAAACTTGCGTCGCAGATAATGCCTACGTGCGCCCCCCCGTCCCCCAGACCCATCACGGTATTTTCCGCGGTGATCATCTCCCGGCAGGCATCAAGATTGCCGTGGGCATAGTTGATAATCGGCGTATACAGGAGTCTGCGCCCCTCATCCTCCATCATGGTTTCGTAAGCATATTCCGCAGGGGTCTGACCCCGCAGGGCTGCTTTTGATGCCACGGAGGATGCTGAACTGGGCTCGTAATTAAACTCATCATCAACCACCCAGATCCGATCGTAACGGGTTTCTTCTCCGGCCTGCTCAAGCACCCGGGCTTTAAAGCCGGGATCCCGCATGGCTCTAACTTTTTCCCCAAGCGGCAGGTCTTTGATGGACTTAAAGGCTGCACAGGACATAAACGGATGACGGGTGGATGTGAGCCCAATTAACATACCAATAGCGCGGGGGGCCACCTGACCCTTGACCACCCTTCCTTCGCTATTGGCTTGATCAATCTTGCCTAAAATGCGCCGCCACCGCTCGGGACTTCGCCACGCCTGGCCTAACGAAATAGACATGGGTGCACCGCTAGCATCAACCATGGCCATAAACCGGTCAAATTCACTATCGATCACTTCGAAGTCAGAGATCATTTCAATCACCCCGGTCCCGGCATCCGCCAGGCCTTGAGCAATACCCACCAGTTCCGCTTCAGCAGCGGTCAGGGTAGGGGTTGGCTCACCGGTAATACTACGATGGTTGAGCGTGCGCGAACTTGAGAAGCCCAGGGCACCCGCCTGCAAAGCTTCCGCGGTCAGCTTGCGCATGGTATCAATTTCTTCATTTGTTGCCGGATCGCGGTTTGCCCCTCTGCCGCCCATGACGTAAACCCGCAACGCCGCATGGGGTAGCTGGGTTGCGATGTCCATGTCGTAACAACGCCCATCCAGAAAATTCAGATACTCCGGAAATGTCTCCCACGCCCAGGGCAACCCTTCGTGTAATGCCGTGCCCGGAATGTCTTCCACACCTTCCATTAACTCAACCAGCAAACCGTGATCATGGCTTTTAACCGGCGCAAACCCCACCCCGCAGTTGCCCATCACAGCGGTGGTCACCCCGTGATGGCTGGACGGATACATCCGGCTCGACCAGGTCGCCAGACCATCGTAGTGGGTGTGGATATCAACAAAACCCGGGATTACCAGCGCGCCGTCAGCATCGATTTCCTCGGCTGCAGTCCCCGACACTTGGCCCAGCGCCACGATATGGCCGTCTTTTACGGCAACGTCCTGGTGCACCCCTGCACTACCGGAACCGTCCACCACGGTTCCACCGCGCACAACAAGATCATATTGAGCCATTCACAGCCTCCCCTCTTTCGAGATAGTTCTGATAACCATAAAAATCAGGCGTATTCAAAATTCAGCGCCTTCAACAGTTGGGCGGCACGTTCCCGGTTGCCGTAAGGATAAACCTCGGGCAACCTGGAAACTTCATCCAGGCGCTGAAAATGTGTCTCATCCATATTTACCTGGGCAGCACCGATATTGTCCTCCAGTTGTTCAATGGTGCGCGCGCCAAATATCGGCGACGTCACCCCCGGCTGGCGCATGACCCAGGCCAGGGCAATCTGACTGGGCGTGGCCTCCAATTCCCCGGCAATTGAGATCACCGTATCGATGATGTTGTAGGTTTTATCGTCGATTGATGCGGTGGCTGGATTGAGGGTAACCCGGGACCCTTCCGGGGCAGCCTGGCCCCGCCGGACTTTTCCGGACAGCAGTCCACCTCCCAAGGGGCCCCAGGGTATAACACCAATACCTTCCTCACGGCACAGGGGCAGATGTTCGCGTTCAATGTACCGGCAGCTCAACGAGTACTGAGGCTGCAGTGAATCAAAGCGTGCGGTGTTAAACTCCCGGGCAAGGGCCGTGGCTTTCATTAATTCCCAGCCGGCATAGTTCGAACAGCCGATGTAACGCACCTTACCCCAGCGCACACAGTCATCCAGGGCGCGCAGGGTTTCGTCCAACGGCGTTGTAAAGTCGTAGGCATGAACCTGATAAAGATCAATGTAGTCCGTACCCAGTCTTTTCAGGCTGGCGTCCACCGCATCCAGGATGTGTTTTCTCGAACCACCCGCATCGTTGGCTCCGCTACCCATGGGCGACACCACCTTGGTGGCCAGCACAACACGGTGACGCTTGTCTTTGATCACCCGGCCGGTAATGGCTTCCGATTGGCCCAGGGAGTAGACATTGGCGGTGTCTATGAAGTTGCCGCCGGCATCGACAAACCGATCCACAATCTGTTTTGCGGTGGCTTCATCACAACCCCAATCGGGTGCCCCAAAGGTCATTGCACCAAGACAAAGATTAGAAACTTTCAGGCCGGTTCTGCCCAGCTTACGTACTTTCAAAGAGCGCTCTCCGTTTACGAGACAGGGTGTCGCTTAAAATAATGGCACCGATGTGGTAAAACATCAAGACCCGGGAAAAGGCCCGGCGAAGAACAGAGATAAATTAATGAATGCACAACCTGAAGTGAAACGTAGAGCGCGTTCCGCGGCCATGAAACTGGCCCGGCGCAACAACATTCTGACAAGTGCACATACGCTCTTAAAAGCCTCGGGTTTTGACCAGTTTTCAATGGAAACCCTGGCAAAAGAAACCGGACTGGCCCGGGCCAGTCTGTATCGTTACTTCAAAACCCGGGAAGAAGTGCTGCTGACTTTGTACCAGCAACTGCGCAATACGTGGAAGGACAGGTTACTCAAAGACCTTAAGCCCGGCATATCGGACGATGCGCTGGTCGAGGCATATTTTAATGCCAGCAGCAAAGATCCCATACAAGTGCAGCTTCGTTCGCGCCTGGAATCCACAATCAAACACAATGTCAGCAAAGAAGTGTTGGCTGCGGAACTCATCTTATCCCAGGATGTACTCGGTCAGGTCATCGAGCGTCTGCATACGTGCACGGGGTTGTCCCAAGCCAAGTGTCACGATCTGGTTATTTCGTACGGTGCGCTTTTAGTCGGCGCATCACAACTGGACTCCACGCCGTCCATGGAAAGGAGGATGCTCAGCCCCGCGGCAAAACGCACAAGCCAGGCACTCTCCTATGGACGCCTGTTCCACAGCAATGGCATGCGTATTCTACAGGGGCTTCGCCAGGAGCCTGACGAGCACATCAAATAGGGGTGCAATACTGTTGTTAGACTGACCGGCTAGTTTGGATCAGAAACACAACGCACGGAAAATCCCCATTCTTTGGACACCGCGGCTCGGCGAATCTTGTCTACCTCCGCACGGAAGGGGGAAGTCACCGAGATCCAAAAAACTGAGCGGTAAATCGCTGTATCCGCATCGTATTCGGTTTGGGTCCACAAATCCCCGAAGCGGCCAAGCCCACTCACCCGGCCGCCAAACTCAGCACCGGATGCGGTAAACGAAAATCCGGACGCATTAACCCGCCGCCTTTCCCTGTCCGACCAAAAAAACGCGGTGTCGTAGGACTTCAGCAGCCTGCTGATTGCGCCATCCCCCCGCCAGCCCATTTGATCCAGCTGCGATTGATCCAGACCCACCCACCGTTCCAGATTTTTGAAGTCATCATCACTGGCAACCCGCCACCCCAGAGGACACAACCCCGCCGGATGGACCACGTGTGCGTAACGATACAATACACCATGACGCGTTTTGTCCACCACCGAGGCACCCTTGATGGTGGTGCCGTCCCGATACCGCAGCGTTTTCAGGTTAGATCCAAGCCAACACAGCCCCGCAATCTTTACGCTTGGGTATGAGTGGCCATCAATATCCTTGGGCTGGGCACAATCCGCACTCTGCACGGCCGGTGCACCTTCAACCCGGGTTGCAAAGTAAGGCATAACAAACAGAACAGCTATGCTGACAATCAGCAAACCCACCACTGCCAGGGCCCATCGCAACCCGATACGCCTGGCAGATGAGCTCATTTTTTGCGCGCGGGCGATGCGCCGGCCGCCAGGTACGCCATGATCATCTTAACCACTTCCGCAATCCAAGCTTGATCACTGCGCAAAGACGGCGGAGCTTTCCGGTTGGGGGGGAACAACCGTGATCGATGACCCACGGCACCCCGCAATATATCCAACGTGATGTCAAAAGCCTGATCAGGTTCCCCATGTCCCAGTTCCACAATGCGCGGCACCAGCAAGACGCGCATTAACTTTTCATTTTGCAGGGTAACCCGGTTTAATTCTTTAGCCACAACTTTATCTTGAATCGCAAGCACACGTTGCGCCTGGATGACCCCGCCGTAGTCACGTTGCATAGTGATATTCCAGGACAGATAGCCAAAAAGAACCTCTTCCAACGGCACCCCTTCCCAGCGGGACGCTTCCAGCCCCTCCCGGGCGGTTAAAGACAGCTCGTGAGACATCCTCTCGACAACAGCGTGAACAATGGCTTGTTTGTTTTTGAAGTAGTGGTAGATGCTGCCGAATGACGTTTTGGATCGCTCAGCCAAACTGGTTATGGTCAGACTCTGCAGTCCACCTTCCTGCAGAATCTCCACCGCCACATCCAATAGGTGTGCTTTTCGGCGGGCACCGCGGTCCTGTTGCGGCTCCCGAACCCAAATCACCTGTGGACGTTGTTCTTCTGCGATAGCGTGAATTCTTTTTACCACCATTGTTAATCACTGAATAAAAAACCACAGTTTAGAGGAGCCGGACACACGGGTCATCCAATGATTTATCACCGGTGCTAAAAACCCGCATTTGTTACCCGGCACACCTTAGCCTTCCACTTTACCCGTCCCACTTTATCTCACCGGCGCTAAAAACTCGTTCTAGAAATAGAAATCTATTTCTAGTATGTTCAGACATTCACAGTAGTTGAGTGAACGCATAGCGTGGGAGAGATCAAATGCTGAGAGTTAATCCGACACTGTTTCTGGTGTCGACTATCACCCTTCTATCGGGCACCGCAATGGCTGCACAAAGCGGTTCCCGTCAATCCATTATCGAGGAAGTGCTGGTCACAGCAACCAAAAAAGCTGTGGCTGAAGATGCACAAAGTGTCCCCATAGCGGTTTCGGCCTTTAGCGGTGACGCACTGGAAGCTGCTCAAATGAACCAGATGAGCGATCTTCAGGTGTGGATTCCAAATGTGCAATTGGAAGAGCACACTACGGTGCCAAGCAGCACCGCCTTCTCAATACGGGGACTGGGCACGGGATCCAGTATTCCCTCAGACGATCCGCCGGTAGGTGTTTTTATGGACGGCGTTGTGATGGGGATTCTGCACGGCTCAAACCTGGATGTTTTTGACCTTGAGTCGGTGGAGGTACTGCGTGGTCCTCAGGGCACACTGTTTGGCCGCAATGTCAGCGCGGGGGCCATTGTTGCGCGCACGCGCCGGCCCACCTTTGAGTTTGACGGCGACGTGTCCGCAACCCTGGGTAACTTTGGCCGGCAGGACGCTGCCTTAAGGATATCCGGCCCTCTGGTTGATGACCGGCTGGCGGGAAAACTGACGGTTTTGTACCGCAGCCACGATGGTTATCATGACAATGAGTTCAACGGCCCCCCTGTGACCGAACTCTACGGGCGCAGTCTGGATCTGGATGATGACTACGGTGAGGAAGAAAGCCTCCTGATTCGACCATCCCTGCGTTTTACACCCTCTGACGCACTGACCATTGATATTATCGGCGAATACGGCAAGACCGATGGTGACGGCATGCCCTGGCGTGCGGTGTTTTCCCCCTTTGGCGCGGAACTGCCCAGCGGCGAACAGGATGTTATTGCGCAACACAACGGCTTGCGGGAAGTAGATACCCGGGGGGTGGTGGTTGACATCAACTGGGTGACCGGTAACGGCACCTTCACTTCCATCACCGGCTGGCGGGACAATGAAAGCCTGGTGATTTTTGATACTGAAGGCAGCGCCGCCAGCGTCTTTGATTTCTTTATCAGTCCGGATCAGGAGCAGATTTCGCAAGAGCTGCGCTGGTCCGGAAAACCCTGGGACAACAACGTCGAACTTACCGTTGGCGCTTACTATTTCAGTCAGGAGGTCGAGTACCGGGAAGGACGCCAGCTCTTCGGGGTTATCAACCAGGGGTTAGGCGGCGATATTGAACACGACACTTGGGCCGTGTTTGGCAATGCAACAATCCCGCTAACAGAACAAACTACATTGGAAGTTGGGCTGCGATATACCGACGAGCAGAAGGAAACCCAACAGGTTGTGGGTCAAACCAATGGTTTTTGTGATGTCATCTCAGGCGACTGCATTTTTAACTTTGAAGATGATGACGATTGGTCCAACGTAACACCGTCGGTCAGCATAGCCCATGCCTTTACCGACGATTCCATGATCTGGTTCAGCTATCGCCGGGGTTATCGCAGCGGAGGATTTAATCTGAGGCATACCAATGAAGCCCTGTCGCCGGTTTATGATGAAGAGGTTGTGGACGCTTTTGAGATTGGCTACAAAGCGGATATTGGCGAGCGTCTAAGGCTCAATACCTCTATTTTCCATCACACCTATGATGATCAGCAGGTGGTCCGGCTGAATCCGGACGCATCTCAGGTTACCGTCAACGCGGCAAAATCCACCGCCCTGGGTCTGGATCTTGAAATAGGCTGGCTGATCACCGAAACGTTTTCAGTACGCGCCAACGTTGGCATCATCGATACGGAAATTGATGATATGGACCCGGGTGTGCTTGCCGCCATCAACGCCGGCCGCGCGGTGACAAACTACCCGCGCATCGGCAATCCGGCGGCAACACCGGGGTTACCTCCCATCGAGGTCAGTGATCTTGAAATCGGCTTTCCCACAGAAACAGCCGGGCTTACCCTGCAGTGGGATATCCCCTTTGCTGACGGCTCTTATCTGACGTTCGCAAGTAGCGCAAGCTACACCGGAGAGTACACCTCGGGGAATCAAATCTTCGAATTTGATGCCACCACACTGGTCAATTTCAGCGTGAGCTACACATCGAGGGATGCCCGATGGAATGTCTCCATCTTTGGCGAAAACGTGACAGATGAAGAGTACATCTTAGGATTTGTTGAGAGCGCGCTGGGTATCACCGCGCCCACCTTACCGGGGCCGCGCTGGGCCGCACAGCTTAACTATTCCTTTTAGGTGATTTGAGGGGGTTAATATCCCCCTTGCATCTCTTTGTACGTCTTTGTACCTCTTTATACCGCGGTACCTCTTTGTACCGCGCAGGCGGGCAACCATTCCCGGTGCCCACCGCCTCGCACGTGCAATACACGACAATGGATATATGTTCTAGCCGGCGGTTAACTCGTTACGAAAGCGATGACGCGCCTGGTTGTATTCATCAATAAGCTGGGTGCACAGTTGTTGAACCGGCATAACTTCCTTGGTTGCACCAATACCATGCCCCGCTGACCAGATGCCTTTGTAACGCTGCTTGGATTGACCATCCGACGTCACCACCGCTCCCGGCCTGGTGACCGCAAGTTCTTCCAAGTCGATACCGGCTTTCTCCAGACTGGGTGCGTACCAGTTGGCCGGCGCACCATCCAACGCGGCTGACAGAAAGATATCGGTGGCAATACCCTGGACCATACACTCGCGATACTCATCCGGGGCACCAGACTCCCGGGTGGCAATAAAGCGGGTGCCCATATAGACCATGGACGCGCCAAGGGCTTCAGCAGCCAGTACGTCCCGCCCGCTGGTCAAACCTCCGGCCAGAATAATGGGTTTGTCGGTAATGGCCCTGATCTCGCTGACCAGCGCAAAGGGATTTAACGTGCCACAGTGGCCACCGGCACCACCGGCAACCGCTATCAAGGCATCAGCACCGGCTTCGATGGCTTTTTCCGCATGGCGGGCGGAGGCCACATCGTGAAAGGCCACACCACCATAGTCGTGAATACGCTTAAACACATCTGTTGGCGCACCTTTTGACGTCAGCACAATGGGCACCTGGTGTTGTTCAACCAGTTCCAGATCCCCTTCGTAACGCGCATTGCTGGGATGCACAACCAGGTTGACGGCAAACGGGGCGGGGTTTTCGCCATTGTCCTTGGCCCGTTTCAGGGCATCTTCGGTTTCCACCAGCCACTCCGCAAATACCTCCCGGGTACGCGTGCAATGGGCCGGATAGCTGCCGATTACACCTGAACGGCAGGATGCTATGGCCATTTTTGGGTTTGACACCAGAAACATCGGCGCCACAATCAACGGCATCCTCAGGCGTGGCGCAAAATCAAACGGTATGGTCATTCACTCTTCCCCATCAAACGGTCCGCAATTATTCTCTGCATAATTTCAGAAGTACCTTCAAAAATTTTGGTTAAACGTGCATCCCGCCAATACCGCTCGACAGGGTAATGGGTAGTATAACCGGCACCCCCCAAAACCTGCAGACATTCAGAGGTTACCCGTTCGGACATCTCCGCTGCAAAGTACTTCACCATGGCAGCCTCTTTGTCACAACGCCGGCCGCTATCTATTTCGTTACAGACGTAGTACATCAATTGCCTGGCCGCTTCAATCTCCGTTGCCGCCGTGGCAATCTTAAAACGAATGGCCTGGAACTGGCCAATGGGACGGCCAAACTGTTCCCGCTCGTTGGCATATTCAATGGCTACATTAAGGGCCCCCTGGGCAGCACCAATCGAGCGTGCGGCGGTATGCGCCCGGGCAACCTCCAAGCCCTGCTGTATGCCCACAAATCCCGCATTGGAGCCTTTTTGCTCCGTTGCTTCCTCCAGGGCAGGCACCCGCACGTTGTCGAAATGAAGCTCGTAGGTTTTCCAGCCATGGTAACCAATCTTGGGAATTGGACTGCCCTGTACCCCCGCCGGCAGCTCACCCCGCGGCTTTTCAACAGCAATACTCTTCATACCCGCCTGCCGTTCGCCACTGTCTGTCTCAACCCGGCAAATCACACTGATAAAGTCTGCGCCATCTGCAAACGTGCACCAGTATTTGTTGCCGCTGATGACCCATTCATCTCCTTCCCGGCGCGCACGGCATTGAACCGCCGCCATATCCGAGCCTGCATTGGGTTCGGACATGGCAAAGGCACCCAGGTATTGCCCTGCTGCCATCAAGGCAATTTTTTCATCACGCATGGCCCCCTCACCGGGCACCGAGCGCCAGAAACCATTACCTCTTGCAATTAAACTGGCAGCGCTCATCCATCCCCGTGCCAGTTCCTCGGCGATTAAACAATATTCAAAACAACCCAGGCCAAGCCCGCCTTTGTCTTCCGGGATCGTTATGCCGAAATATCCCATTTCGCCCATCTGGTCGATAAGAGATCTTGGTATGATACCTTTCTGCGGATCAAGCTCGTTAGCCACCGGCAACACTTCGTTGTCTGTGAACTCGCGCGCCGTCTCTTGAAACATCCGCCGCTCGTCCGTCCAATAACCCTGTGCACTCATAAATCTTGTCCTGTACGTATTGCTGGTGTCCGAAAAAGGCCATGCCGGCCTTTTTCGGCGTCCTGAAGACTAGTTAAAAAAGTACCTGAACTCAGCACCAATTCGACGCCCCTTCATCAAACCGGCCAGATGAGCGCCATCGGGCAAGTTAATCTCGGTACTCTGGGTATAAATGGCATGGTCGGTAACATTGCGGCCATACAGGGACAACTCCCAGCTCCCTTCCAGAGGACTCAAGGCAAAATTCACATCCAGGGTATCAACAGCCCCCCGGCTTGCCGTGTTGTCATTATTAAAAACGCTGTCGCGATGGGTGTACAACAACTGAGAGGACAGGTTGAAACCCCCAATCTGGGTATCATGCAGCAACCCAAAGTTGTACATCAGTTCCGGCGTATTGGGCAGTTCAAGGCCAAAGTCTGTCTGGTCGACCACCCCATCCGCATTAAGATCCGCGTCAACTTCCTTGTATTCACCATCGTTGATGCCAATGGCATAGGTCAGGGTTAAAGAATCGGTAATAAAGGCGCGGCCGTCCAGCTCTAACCCGGTAAAGCGGGCTTTGGCCACGTTGTCAGAGGTTTGAGACAGGTCCGCAGCCAGGGCTACCCGTTGCAGGTCCGTCGCTTCCAGCACAAAGAATGCTGCGTTCATGCGAAAACGATCACTCACATCCCACTTCAGCCCTACTTCAATCTGATCCATGCGCTCTTCGTCCACCGGAATACGGTCGTCAGGCACATTGGACCGGCGCAGGTTAAAGTTGCCCGCACGAAAGCTGCGGGATATAGAGCCATAGAGCATCGCCGCATCACTCACATCCCAGGTCACACCACCACGAAAGGACAGGTTGCTCCAATCATCACTGTTTTCCAGGTCAATGATGCAGGTCCCGTCACCCACCACAAACCCGCAGCCGATAAACCGCTGGGAACCTTCAATGACCCGGTTGTTGTTTAACGCATGGCTGGCAGTGGATTTTTCTTCCTCGGTCCAGCGTACCCCCGCTGACAGGGTCACCGTTTCGGTTACCGACCAATCCGTGTTAACAAAAACACCCCAGGTTTCAGAATCCTGGGTGCCCCCACCGCTGCGGTTCATCCAGGTGGGTGCACCATTGAGGCGCAAGGACTGGTTAGTTTCGCTGGCCAGTTCAACGTCCAGATAGTAAAACCCGGTGGTGAGGTCAACATTGCCGAAGGTGCCGAAGTATCTGAGCTCATTGCTCCAGTGTTCCACCTCGTTACCACCCCAGGCCGGGAACGTGGCAACCGGGGTACCGTCGATATCCCCCTGAGAGGTTTGTTCCAGATCGCGCCAGCCATAGATGTTGGTAATGGTACCGTCACCCAATGCCACATCGATGGTGGTGGTAAATGTAATGGAATCCACCCGCTGTTCAAAAAAGTGATCAAGTTCCGTACAGCCGGGCCCTACTTCCAGCCCCCGGCAACTGCCTACCATTTCCGTGCCGAAATCCAACTCACCTTTCTCAAAGAAGCCCAGGCTACCGTCGGGACGCGGGCGGTTATCCTGGCGTTTGTGGGACTGGTTGATCAACCCGGTGCCATCCTGATCAAAGTACTCATACTGCACCAGAAAGTTAACCGCATCCGTGGCATCCCAGGACAAGGCACCACGCAGAATGGTGACCTCGTTTTCCCCAAAGTCATCACCGTCAAATTCATTTTCAAACCAGCCTCCGTCGTCATTGCGATATACCGCCAGTTTGCCGCTCAAACCATCCGCCAGGGGACCGGTTACCGTACCACTTACGGTGATATCTTCGCCTGTTCCCCGGAATCCGGAATCGGCCCGAACGCGCAGGTCACCTTCAAAGACATCTGTGGGTTTTTTTGTTGACACCAGAACCGCTCCACCAACAACATTTCGTCCCTGCAGCACCCCCTGGGGGCCTCGGAGAATCTCGATGCTGGCCAGATCAAAATTGTCAAAGACAGTGCCCTGGCCGGTTGGATTGTAGACACCGTCAACAAATACCCCAACCGTCGGATCAACCGACAAGATTGAACTGGTGGGGGTTACGCCGCGGATACTGAAAAAGGCTGTGCCCTGAGTTGTGATGGGTTGCAGGTTGGCATTCGGTGCTAAAAACGCAATGTCGGACAGGTCCTTAAATTTAAGGGCATCCATCTGAGATTCACCAATTGCCGTTATCGCAATGGGTACATCCTGAACGTTCTCAACCACACTTTTCTTGGTTGCGGTAACAACCACTTCCTCAATAAGCCGATCCCGGGCCGTTTCCGCAAAAGTCGCGGGGGCCAGCACAATCGACAACAAAGTCACAAAAGTCGCTAAACTTGATTTCATATTCTCTCCATTTATCCCACACCCCATGTGGGTTAGTAGAGAGGTTAGCCATCACCTGCAACGGCAACTGTCAAATTCACGACAATCGGGCAATCAAGCCGGTATGCCCGACTCCGCCTTGGCACCTTCGTAGTCTTTTCTGAAGGTGAAACTGCTCATGACAAATAAACCACCGGCAATCAGGTATGTCACCGAAACCACCAGCAGCGCCATCTCAAGCCCGGCTGCCGAGTTTTCCGCACCAAAGACATCGCTCAACATACCCACCAGCGCCCCACCCATGCCATAGCCGATAAAACTCAATGCCAGGGTTTTTGACGCGGAGGCCATACCGCGCATATGAACGGGTGCCGTGCTCTGTATCATGGCATTCGAAATTCCCAGCATGGCGTTGCCGGTAAGGGCAGTGACGGCAAACAGGCTCAATGACAACCAATAGATGTCCACATACAGCGACGCCACCTTGAACGGGAATACCAAAAACAAGGTGCCGGCAATAATCCAGGGATACCAGCGCAGATCCCGCGTACCCAATTTGTCTGCAACATAGGAGGCCACCAGCATGGCGATCAAGCCGAGAATCCCAATGACCGGCCCAAATGTGATACCCACATCCGACGCGCTTAAATCAAACTTGCGCATATAAAAGGACGGCATCCATTGTGTCGTGCCGTTGGCGGCAACGGATTTAAACGCTGACCCCAAAACCACCAGCAAGAACGTACGGGTAGAAAAAAGATGGAAGAACGATGCCCAGAACGGTGCTGTTTTAACCTGGGTGAGACCATCCGCCTCACCACGCTCCGGCGCCTTCACCGTAAACGCAATAACCAATGCCAGCAGCACACCCGGAACCCCAAAGATAACAAAGGTCATGCGCCAACCCAGCGCTTCGGTGAGCAAGCCGCCCAAGAACAGCGAAAGCATCACACCAACGGGAATGCCGGCACTGCATACCGAAATAGCGGTTGCCCGATAGCGCATGGGGTACTTGTCAGAAATCATCGAATAGGTGGTGGGGGTGACGCCAGCCTCACCCGCAGCCACACCAATCCGGGCCAGCAGGAGTTGAAAAAAAGAGGATACCGCCCCGCAGACAGCGGTCATGCTGCTCCAGACCGTAAGGCATCCGACCAATACACTCTTTCTGGACAAAACCGTATCCGCCACACGGCCGATGGGTAAGGCCAGCAGGGCATGGGTGACGCCAAAGGCCAATGCCAGGTAACCCAGTTGTGAGTCGCTAAGCCCCAGGTCGAGCTTTACCGATTCCTGCACAATAGACAGGACCTGTCTATCCAGGAAGTTGAAAACCGAAACAAGAAACAAAATCCCCAGCAGGTACTTGCCTGAGGTTGACATCACCCTCATGCGCAGAACTGCTGGGTATGTTCACCCACCTCCGGGGAACTTAACCTGATCGACATAGGGTGCTGCTTAAACTGAAAGGGAAAGCCTTTCACCATTGCACCATCCGGGCTGTGCGCAAATATTTCTGTGTTATCCGCCATAAACCGGGCGTACATATCCGATCCGCACTGCACCACCGCCGCGCCAACCCCAAGCCCTTTAAGTTTTTCAATCAATTGCTCAGCGGTAAGATTTTTGCACCAATCCTCCAGACGGGTTTGTGCAAGTGTTTCGCTCACCGCCTGTGTCGGTTGAAACGCAACCCAACGGTTATCCGAAGTCTGAAAAGCCCGGCCGTTATCCTGAGGCACTACATCAAGTCCAGCGGACGCACCTTCAATTTCTTCCCCGGCCAGATACACCGCCACGTCCCGCTGGGAAACATCCAATTGCATACCCCGGGTGGGGCCGGATAGCGCAGCAACAATCACCGCGGCGGCATACAACACAACCGTCTGGTCGGGATAGTTGATGTTTCGGCCGGTGATATAGGGGGTATCGTCCCCATAAGAAACGTGGGCGGAAAAACCCGAAGAAGCTTCCAGGGTTGACCCAAAGCTGCTTGATCCACAACCGGGCCCCGTGAGGCCCTGACCGGAAATCGACGCCAGCATGATTGCCGGGTTGACCGACCGCAGTACATCGTAGCCCAGCCCAAGCCGCTCCAGCACACCGCGCCGAAAGTTTTCAACAACCACGTCCGCGCTTTCAACCAGGGATAGAAAGGTGGCTTTGTCATCCGCGTTTTTTAAATCCAATGCAATGGCATACTTGTTGCGGTTGTTGCACTTGAACAGGGGAGACACCGCCTGTCCCGCCCAACTTCGGAACGGATCCGGATAGGTATGAGACTCCACCTTGATCACTTCCGCGCCCAGGTCAGCCAGCAACGCGGATACCCCGGCACCGGCTGTAATAATGCCAAGGTCCAGCACCCGGATACCGGCAAGGGGCAAGGCATCTTCGGTTGGGGTGTCCGCAACGGATTCTGCTGCCCTGTCAACAACCCGGTGCGCCAGGCGGGGGGTCAGACCCTGGCCGGACGTGCCAACCGGTACGGCAACAAAGGTATCCCGGTGTTGCAGCAATGGGTCCTTAAGCAGATCCTCAGCTTCCATAACCGATGCGGCGGGAATATCAAATTCCAGGAATGCTGAGTTAATCTCACTTTTTGTGAGCCCTTTTGCCCACTGCCGGATGATGTCCATGTACTCGGAGCGTGCCGCAGCCCGGCCGGCAAAGGAGCTGAAACGTTCGTCGTTGAGCCGCTCATCACCAACCATCGCTACAATGTTTGGCCAGTCCCGTTCCTGGTAAACCAGGGCCGCATAACCATCCCGGCAGGCGATAACCGGCCATTCCGCCGCATCCCCCTGGCGGTGAATATCTTTGCCCAGCACACCCGCAGCCGCCGCCTTCCAATTAACCCATGCCAACGCACCTGCAGCGTCCACCGCTGCGTTGTCCCCAACGTTGAAGCGCCGCTGCAGGGAAACCAGAGAACACAGGGCTGCAAGCAAGCCATAGGCTACCGTGCCGGCCCCGTAAGAACCGGTGGGGATGATCGGCGCCGCCTGGGGATCACCCAGCAGATCGGCAAAACCGGACTCGGCAAATAATACCGCTTCGCTGCACAGCGGATCCGCTTGCAGGACAACAACCCGCTGGTCCGGAAGTTGTGCAGCCGGCGCCGCATCCGCGGCAAGCACAAAATTAAGGGGATCAGCGTTAAGCCATGTTTTAGCATCTTGAGCAACTAAGGATTTACCCCGCGCCGTAAAGCTTTCGTTTACCGCAAAGTGTTCATCAACATAAACATCAGCGCCAAGTTGCCGGGCCATCTGGCCGGCCATGTCCACTGCCTTACGGGCAACCGGTGAGGTTGACGCGGTTGCAATTTGCAGGACTTTTATACCGGACAGGAAATCATCGTTTGTGGTTGCCATTGGTCACCCTCGAACCAGCTTAACAAGACAGTGACTATAGTAAGTCAGACCCAGGGTGCAAGAGTGTCAAAAATCGGACATTTGCCGCTACCCGCACACGCGCCGGGTTCAACAGCTTTTACCTTTTGCAAAGTCCAGCAAGGCGGAAAAGTCCGGCACTTTAATGTGGCCATAGCCAAGTTCGATGAGCCCTTCGTCTTCCCACGTGCGAATGATACGGTTTATCGATTGCCGGGAAACACCCGACATATTGGCAAAATCATCCTGGGTAAAGTGCAGGCAGTTGACCCCCTCTTCCTCCTGGGCATAGGTGTACATCAAAAATGCCAACCTGAGATCAAGCCGGTGCAGCGAAGCGTCGATTAACTGGTTATAGGTTGCAATATTGCGCATCGCCAGTCTGCGTGCCAGATGCGCGTTGATCTCCGGGTGGTCCCGACAAAGCTGATTAAAGTCATCCACCGGCAGCAAACCGGCTTCGGTTTCCCCCACACAGATGACGTTGGTCCCCATAATACCCCGATCCGCGACCAGCAGCGTTTCGTTCATCGTATGACCAGCCGCAATGACATTAAGGATCATCTCCCGCCCGTCCGGGGACAACGCGATAATCTTGACCGCCCCCCGATAGATCTCGTAAACCCCTTTGACCGGCTCCCAGGCGGGGCAAATGACCTCACCGTCCTGATACACACGGCGGCGCATGCGGCCACGCACCCAGCTCGCTAATTCTGCATCCAGTTCATCAATCCAACTGCCCGGATCCGGACGAATCCTGTACATACCCTCTCCTGTGAACCCCGTTATCCCCGCGCCCCTGCGAAATGTAAATATTTCGACATTTCACAACAAGCGCTTATGCGAAAGTCCGGCTTCATCATATCGCAACTATGCCGCCAACATGATTAGATTCGAACTTAACGGCCAAACCGTTACCACCGAAGACTCACCCGATACCCCCCTGCTGTGGGTGGTAAGAGATACATTTAAGCTCAAAGGCTCCAAATATGGCTGTGGCGCGGGGCTTTGCGGCGCCTGCACCATGCACGTAGACGGCGAAAGCACACGAACCTGCATTCTCCCCGTGGGTAGCGTGGAAGGTAAGTCCATTACCACCATTGAGGGTTTGCGCCAGGACGGTGAGCTGCACCCGGTGCAACAGGCATGGATCAGCCACAGTGTGCCCCAGTGCGGTTACTGTCAATCCGGACAAATCATGACCGCTGCCGCCCTTCTGGAGCATAACCCGGACCCCACCCCGGATGATGTTGAAGCCGCATTGGCAGGCAATTTGTGCCGCTGTGGTTGTTACCCCCGCATTAAGGCTGCGGTGCTGGCGGCGGTAGACGCCACCGATGCGATGGAGGGCACCTCATGACATTGCAAAACCTCTCACGCCGGTCGTTTCTGGCCGGTATTGGCATTACCGGCGGTGGCCTTGTGGTTGGCCTGGGGCTGCAGGGGTGCAGTGCCGAGGCACCGCCCACCTTTACCACCACGGACTTTGCCCCTGATGCCTTTCTGCAGATTACCCCCCAAAACGAATTTCGATTTATCTGTGCCCGGGATGAAATGGGTCAGGGTGTATCCAGCGGCCTGGCCACCCTGTTTGGTGAGGAGTTGGATGTAGATCCAACCCGTTTTGACGTCAGCTTTCCCGGCGTCCACTCCGCTTATGGCCATCCGGCGTTTTCCGGTATTCAGAGTACCGGCGGCAGCGCCGCCATGCGCGGACACTACCTCCCGGCACGGCAAGCCGCAGCCAACGTGCGCGACCTGATCCTTGAGGCGGCAGCCCAGGACCTGAACGTGGAGAAGTCGAAACTATCCACGGACAACGGTGAGGTCATTGCGGGTGAGCAACGCTACCCCTATGCGCAATTCATCACCACCGCACAATCGCTGCCCATCCCGGAGGCGGCACCGATGAAGGCGCCTGAAGCCTTTCGCTATATCGGCCAAGACGTGCCCAGACTGGACGCTGCTGAAAAGTCCACCGGCGAGGCCGTTTACGGTATCGATTTTGATATCCCGGGCATGAAATACGCGCTGATGAAACGTTCGCCCATGTTCGGTGGAAGTGTAAATACTTTTGTACCTGATGATATCCAGCGTATGCCGGGCGTGGTTGACGTTGTCGAGATTTCCAATGGGGTGGCGGTTGTCGCGGACACGTTCTGGCAAGCCAAAAAAGCGCTGGATCAGCTCAACATAGAATGGGATACCGCGGAAGCGGCCAAGTTCAGTACAGCGGATTTAAGGGCTGATTACCAAACCGCCCTTGACGAGCAGACGGGTTCCACCACCGACGAGGAAGGTGATTTAGCGCTGGCCTTTCGCAACGGGGATACCCAGATAGAAGTAGATTTCTGGGCCCCCTATCTGGCGCACGCACCGTTAGAGCCCATGAACGCCGTGGTCAAAGTCGAAAACGGCGAAGCGGAAGTATGGACCGGGCTTCAGGGCCCCCCATTTGCCCAGGCCAGCGTGGCCCGCGCATTAAATATCGATAAAGCCAAGGTGCGTGTGCACAACACCTATCTGGGTGGCGGTTTCGGCCGCCGGCTGCTGGCTACCCATGTAGCTGAAGCTGCGGAAATTGCCGCCGCCACGGGACACATTATTAAGCTGATCTGGACCCGGGAGGACGACATTCAAAATGGCGTGTTCCGCCCCGCGTCCCTGATGCGCATGAAGGCGTCGTTAGATAGCGAAGGCACCATCAACGGCTGGATGGCCAAACGGGTGGGTGGCAACATTCTGCCGGACAGAATGGTGGGTGCCCTGCCTGTTGTTGCACCGGATTTTGTGCCGGATGGTGTACTCAATTCGGTGGTTGGCCTGGCTGACACCGCCATGTCCAACTGGATTGTCGACGGTTCCAGCGTTGAAGGATTGGCCGGAGACTACGACCTGCCCAACCGGGTCATAGAGCATGTCACCGTAAACCATGGTTTGCCCCTGAGTTACTGGCGCTCTGTGGGTCACTCTTATACCGCGTTTGCTAAAGAAAGTGCCATCGATGTGCTGGCCGAGGCAGCCGCCGTTGACCCTGTTGAGTTGCGTTTAAACAACACCCGGTCAAACCCCAGGCAGCACAATGTCATTAAGGTTGCCAGTGAGCGCATGAAATCCATGGAGGCTGAAAAAGTGGGCAGCCTGGGTTTTGCCGCACACAGCTCCTTCCATTCTTATGTGGCTCAGGTTGCGGATGTCAGTGTGCAAGGTTCCGACATTGTGGTAAACAAGGTGCTGTGTGTGGTCGACTGCGGCCGGGCCATTAATCCGGATGTGATTCGGGCGCAAATGGAGGGTGCCATTATGTTTGGCCTGACCGCTGCCCTGCACGGTGATCTGGATATAGCAGACGGCCGGGTGGTGCAGAGCAACTTCCATGATTACCCCTTGTTAAGAATGAACGAACACCCCGACGTGGAAGTCATCATTATCGACAATGATGAAGATCCCACCGGGGTGGGCGAAGTTGGCTTGCCACCCATTGCCCCGGCGGTGGCCAATGCCGTTTTTGCCGAGACCGGGCAACGGCTCACCAGTCTGCCCCTGCGGTTCAGTTAAACCAGCCATGAGCGCTGTATTTATCACCGGCAGTTCCAGCGGCATCGGGCGCGCGACGGCACAGCTTTTTCAGGCACGCGGCTGGACGGTATTTGCCACCATGAGAAACCCTGATGATGCCGGATTGCTGGCGGATTTAGATCAGGTGCACGTACTGCCCCTTGACGTCACCAACCCGGCATCGGTATCACAGGCGGTGTCCAACGCGCTGGCCATCAGTGCCATTGATGTGCTGGTAAACAATGCGGGATACGGGGCTTATGGACCTTTGGAATGCACCCCCAGGAAGGGCATCGAAAGTTTATTTCAAACCAACCTGCTTGGCCTGATCGACGTGACCCGGGCTGTCATTCCGGATATGCGGACTCGTGGCAGCGGCACCATCATCAATGTGTCTTCCATGGGCGGCCACATTGCCTGGCCGTTAGGCAGTCTTTATCACGCGTCCAAGTTTGCGGTTGAAGGTCTTTCCGAAGCTTTGCTGTTTGAGCTGGAAGCCCTGGGGATTGCCATCAAGGTGGTTCAACCCGGCCGGGTGGCCACGGACTTTAACGGTCGCTCTGTGGACATTAACGTGGATCCTTCCCTGACAGAATACCAGCCGGTCATCCAAGCCTTGATGGCTTCCAGCAGCAAGGATAACTACCGTACCGACCCGGAAGTACCCGCGCAGGTGATCTATACGGCAGCCACGGATGGTACAACCCGGTTTCGCTATGTGTCCGGGGACGATGCCATAGAGGGGCTCAAGCGCCGCAGGGAAACGCCGGACGCGGAGCACTTCTCCCGGATTAGAGCCGAATTTGGGCTGGCCTGAACCTAACGGCCGGTAAAGTCCGGCCTGCGTTTTTCCTGAAAGGCTTTAATACCTTCACGAACGTCGTCGCCACTCAGCACAACACCTTGGGCATAAGACTCAAAATCCAGAGCATCCTCAAGGGAGGTGTCCAAGGCTTTGTTCATTGCCTTCTTGGACAGTTGAATGGCAACCGGTGCGCCGGCGGCAAACCGCTGGGCCAACGCCACCGCTTCTGTTTGGGCGGTTCCTTCTTCAACCTCCCGAAGAATCAAACCCATCTGTGCCGCCTCGCGGGCGGAAAAGCGGGCCGCTGACCAGATCAGTTCGCTGGCCTTTTGCAGACCAATCAATCGCGGCAGAAAGTACGAGACACCCCACTCCGGGTGCAGGCCCAAACGGCCAAAAGCCAGGCTGAACTTTGTGTTGGCCGAAGCTAAGCGAATGTCACAGGCTAAAGACAGACCAAGGCCACCCCCAGCACACGCACCGTTGATGGCGGCAATAAAGGGTTTGGTGGTGTTTTGCAGCCGCAGCACAATCTGATTGCGCACCGGTGAGATCAGGTGCTGTATTTCCCGGCGGTCCGCCGACTGAGACTGTTGCTGCATGGCGTTAACGTCGCCACCCGCGCAGAAGACCTCGCCGGCACCGGTGATCACCACAGCGCGTACCTCGGTGTTGTTGTCAACAGCATCGATGGCTTCCAGGAGTTCCTGACGCATCTCGGGAATAAGCGCGTTCATGTGTTCCGGCCGGTTCAGAGTCACGACGGCTACGCGATTTTCCGTTTTGGTCAATATATATTTATGATTCATAAGCATTCCCAAATACTGCGTAAAGTGTATCCGCAAGGTTGCGCTGTCGAGTGTCAAAAAGCAGACATTTAGCCCGGCAGAGTTTTGCTATTTTATCCACTCCTCCAAGGCCAATGATTCAACATGCCATTCTTACGCCCTCTGATTTTAGTTCTATTGGTGAGCTTCACCAGCAATTTTGCAGTGGCCCAAGCCAGCGATAACAACGCACCCACAAACGCACAGACAAAGACGCCGGTAAACGAATCCACGGAAATCGAATGGCGCTACCACGGCGGCACCTATGAGGACCAAAGGTACAGCACCCTTGGGCAAATCAACGCCCGGACGATCAAAGACCTGAAACTCACCTGGTTTGCCGACTATCCCGCATACGGCGGTCAGCAAGCCACCCCACTGATGGTTAACCGGACGTTATATGTTGCCACCGCCTGGAATATTGTCTATGCCTACGATGCCGCTTCGGGAAAGGAGCTGTGGCGATTTGATCCTGCCGTGCGCCGTGCTGTGCTGATTGATGCCTGTTGCGGGCCGGTAACCCGAGGTGTGGCCTACGCTGACGGAAAGATTTTCACCGCCACCCTGGATGGCCGGTTGATTGCCCTTGATGCCGCGTCTGGAAAACAGCTCTGGTCGGCAGAAACTGTCCCCGAAGGAGGCCGTTATACCATCACCGGCGCACCCCGTGTTGCCAACGGCATGGTTTTTATTGGCAACGGCGGCGCCGAGTTTGGTGTTCGTGGATACGTTAGCGCATACAACATTGAAACCGGGGCGCTGGCGTGGCGGTTTTATACGGTACCCGGCGATCCGGCAAAACCTTTTGAAAACCCCATTTTGCAAGAAGCGGCAAAAACCTGGCACGGCGAATGGTGGAAGTACGGCGGCGGCGGCACGGTTTGGGATTCGATGTCCTACGATCCCGAACTGAACCTGCTTTATATCGGCGTGGGGAATTCCACACCATATGACCCCACCATCCGTACCGCGGGGATGGGAGATAACTGGTTTGTTTCGTCCATTGTTGCATTAAATGCTGATACCGGTGCCTATGTGTGGCACTACCAGACCACACCCGGCGATTCGTGGGACTACACCGCCACCCAAAATATGATCTTTGCTGACCTGGACATTCGCGGGGAGCAACGCAAGGTCATTATGCAGGCGCCAAAAAACGGCTTCTTTTATGTGCTGGACCGCCAAACCGGAGAATTGCTGTCTGCCAACAATTTCAGCAAGGTCACCTGGGCAACCGGCATTGATAAGGAAACCGGAAGGCCCGTGCTGACGGGTGAGGCTAAGTGGTGGCTCAACCCGGAGGGTTCGGTGCTCTTTCCTTCGACCGGTGGCGCGCACAACTGGCACCCGATGGCCTTTAACCCGGATTCGGGTTACGTTTACATTCCGGTGAACATCTATTCCGGTAACTTTCGAGCGGTAGAGGACTATCAATACCGATCTGTGGGCCGCACAACCGGATTGCTTGCAGGATCACCCCCACTGGCAGACCCGAAGGTGCGCAGTGTGGCATCTGAACGGTTGCAGGGTCGGCTGTTGGCGTGGGATCCGATTAAGCAACAACCCGCCTGGTCGGTAGAACAAGCCAACAGTGGCAACGGCGGTGTGCTTACCACGGCAGGTGGCCTGGTTTTTCAAGGGGATACACAAGGTTACCTTAACGCCTTTGGCGCTGATGACGGCAGCCCGTTGTGGCGCTTTAACGCACACTCCGTAATTATTGCCCCGCCAATCAGTTATAGAATCGATGGCCAGCAATACATCGCGGTTTTGTCCGGCAAAGGCGGATCGCTGGGGCGGATAGCCGGTGGGGTGATTAATGAAGACATGACCAATATCAGCAGGCTTTTAGTGTTTAAACTCAACGGCAAAGGGACTTTGCCAGAACCCGTGCGTTTGGAGGTTGCCTTGCCCAATTGGGAAGACACCAAGGTCGACCCGCAACGAAGCAAACGCGGGGCGGGTCTTTATGCCCATTACTGCATGACTTGTCATGGAGTATCCGCCCAGGGAAATGGCATTACACCGGATCTGAGGTACTCTCCCCTGTCCGGCATAACGGATGCATTCAAGGCCGTGGTTTTGGATGGAGTTATGGCCTCCACGGGTATGGCCTCTTTCAGCCCGGTGCTCACCCCGGCACAAACCGAAGACATTCGCCTCTACGTTGTGCAGCAAAACCAGTTAGCACGAAAAGCCGGAGATGTTTCCCGGGTGGGCCGCTAACAGAATTGGGAAGAACCTTTGCAGGTACCGGTTGTCTGGGCATTCTGATCAGAGGATTCTAAAACGTACAGAGTTTGACATTCTTGGTTCCGGCCAGGCTTTAGTATGATGGGTCAAAATTTTGAGATTGAGGGGTAGCCGTGGAATTTGAAGCACTGACTGTGGACATCGACGGTGAGGTAGCAACCATCACCCTGAACCGGCCCTCCCAGAGAAACGCACTTAACAGGCGGATGCGGGACGAACTGCGGTATTTTCTGAGCGACGTTGCACCCTCTGTGAAAGTTGCCGTGGTTACCGGCGCCGGTGATGTATTCTGCGCAGGCATGGATCTTAAGGAACCGATCGGCCGCGGCGAGGGTGAAGATCAATGGGGCTTTTTCCAGCGCCTGTTTAATTCATCAACCATCTTTATCGGGGCACTGAATGGCCCGGTGGTAGGCGCAGGCCTGACTTTCCTGACCGCCTTTGATCTTGCCATTGCTGATCCAAAAGCTGTATTTGCGTTACCCCAGGTAAAAATTGGCATCTTCGGCGGTGTTGCCGCAACCATGCTGCATCTGTATGTACCCAAGAAAGTGATTGCCGAAATGTCACTCACCGGCATCCCCCTCAGCGCAGAACGCGCCAAAGAAGTGGGCATGATCAACTCTATCTCTGCTCCGGGAGCTTACCTGGACGAAGCCAAGGCGTTGGCCACACACATTGCCCAGTTCGACCAAAATGTGCTGCGTGTGGGCAAACACGTTATTCAAAACCTGCCGGTAGACCACCAGCAGCGCGACCAGGCGGTCAAAGTGGTGCGCGACGGCACAATACAGCACATGCCCCAAACCGAAGACCGCGTGCTGGACACGCCTTACGGCGGGAAGAGATGACTTCCTGCGGCAGGACACAAATGACTTCCTGCGGCAGGACACAGACTTAAACAAGCCGGCGAACAACTTGAGGACGGAGTTTCGTCTCTCACCATCTACGTTTCAGCAAAGCTCAAGCAGAGATGGCGATATTTACTGTAGGTGTTTTGCGCATCTACGTGCGCGCAAATGGCGTTTGAAAAAATTCGTGTGCAAGGTTGTCGAAGTGTGTGTCCTTCAGTAAACAGTACCCGCACTGGTGTGAATGACCTGAGCGGTCATCTGACGGCTCGCCGGCAGGCACAGGAAGAGAATCGGCCTGGCAACATCAGCCACTTCTGCCCAGCTGTGGAACATATTTTCGTAAACACCACCCTTTTCTACCGCCGCCTGATCAGGAGCATCTCCGGTGATTGGCGTCTTGGTGGGACCAGGGGCTACACAATTCACGTTAATATGATGCTCTGCCAACTCGCTGGCTACCGTATGGGTAAAATGGACAAGCGCAGCCTTAGACGATCCATAGGCGTGAGGTGATGTTGCGCGAAATGCTGCGGTGGACGCTACGTAAACAATTTTGCCACCATCTCCCTGTGCAATCATCAGAGGGGCGATGTTTTGCGTGAGCAGCATAGCTGCCTTGACGTTAACCGCAAAGGCAACATCCCAACGAGAGGCCTTAATTTCGCTGACTTTCTGCTCAAAGTCGAAGGCCGCGGCACAGTGCACAAAGATGTCTATTCGGCCCAGATCACTGACAACGCGCTCTACAACTCCCGGAATTGCATCAGCATCTGCCAGGTTGATGATGTACGTGGAAACGCCCAGCTCTTCTGCTAAGTGATTTGCCCTATCCTGATCTCTATCCAGAATTGCAACTGCAACACCGGCCTCAACCAACTCGCGGACCACCCCCTCGCCAATACCCGATGCACCCCCCGTGACAATGGCTACTTTGCCCGTTAAATCCGTGTCAATTCCCATACGGTCTCCACATTATTCAATTTGATATACGCGCTTTGCCGTATCCCGATAAATGAACCCCTTTTCCTCTTGGCTGGCGCCTGCGGTAATCCGTTTTAACGCATTCCAATAGGTGCCATAACTCATAGCCGCCTTGTCGACCGCAAAGTTGCTCTGGGCAATGCAGCGCTGGGCACCAAATAATTCCACACAAGGTTCAACAAACGGCCGCCACAGATCAGCAATCAGCTCTGAGGAAGGCGGTTTAGAAGCTGCACCATAGTCAAAATTTGCCAGGTGTATTACCAGCCCGCCAAGTTTGACAAAAACATTTGGGCACTGGGCAAGCGCGGACATATCCTTGAGCCAGACCCGATATACGTCTTCATCCTTGTCAGCATACGCACTGTGACCAACCGGACTGCCACAGTGATTGAGGACAATGGTGGTATTTTCGTGACGCCGAGCCAGTGTTACCACATCCGAAATCTGCGGATGAAAAACACTGGCTTCGAATACCAACCCTCTTTTTGCCACCTCTGCAAAGCCTTGGTTAAACGCTTCATCCAACAATAATCCGGGAGGCGCATTGCCAAAGCTACCCCGCACCCGCGGGTCCGGATCCCACTTGGCACTTTGGCGCACGCCTTTGAATCTGCCGTTGGCCGCCTGCTGGTGGGCATCCAGCGTTTCAGCGGCCAGCGCACCACCGCGCAAGTCTGCATAGCCAACAATCGCCTCAGCCACCCGAGTAGGGCCGTAACTGCCACTGCGGCTCATTGCCCCCATGCCAATCGCAAACTCCGTTTCCCCAACACATTTCAAGTGTTCAGGTCCATCGCGCCGGTACATGACAAAACAGTCCACGTACACCGTCGCTTCCACCGTGTGACCACTATTGCGAATATCTGCGGTGAACTCTTCAAGAAGGTAGGCGTGGGCCTTGGGCAATGGCCACAAGTGATGATGCGCATCGACAATGGGAAGGTCCGGCTCCAGAGCAGCCTCCTGCGGACCCTGGTCTAACCACGCCTGATCCGCAAACCGCATCCGGCCAAAGTATGGATGCTTATCCGAATTCATTCAGGTGTTTATACTTGAAAAGGGACACAGACTCAAACAAGCCGGTGAACCCCTCGAAGTCGAGTTTCCAGCACCCGCCATCTTACGGTTCAGCAGTACTCAAGCGGTCAAACTCGCGGTTCAGGCCATGTCCAAGTTTGCAATACGCTGGTGCGCTTTGTGCTGTCAGTTTTTCGCCCGGATGGAACCAAAGGCATGAGTGGCTGTAGGGGACTGAGTCATCCCTGAAGGTTGGAAAGGGTATTAAGCGTAGTCGAAAAACACCGCCGGTGCGTTTCGTTTCGGTTGCCTCTGCCGGTTGAACAGACGCGCCATCCAACTGTCCAGCTTGTCCACTAAATCGGCTTGTGGACGGGTCAGGCAAACCACCGCCACCGTCAACTGGGCCGCATAGTGCTTCAATGTGCAATCAGGTGGGTCATCCAGGGGATCGTCCGACCACAACGGTCCCAAATAGACGTCTAATTTAGCAGGATCAAACCGTTGCGCACTCAAGCGTTCGTGAATGGACGTATGTTTGGCTTGCCGCAGCGAGTGTGCCATGCGGGCTTCCACAGGGTTGAGATCGACATACGCCATACAGGCCAGTAGGTCGGCTTGCGTGAGCAGTACCCCCGCGTAAAACCGCGTGTCGAAGAAATGACCGCTACAACTTTCCTCATGGTTAGCCCACACTGCAAAAGGTTGCTTTAAGTGCTGCATAAATGCGGACAAGGAACCCAAGGCCAGACGGCAGCGTTGAATACGCCTTGGATTCAGCAAGAGTTGATGGAATTTTAGGGCCTGACGTGCGTCAAAATCTGCGGCATCAGTCGGCCCGTTCAGACGCTGTTCCAGCGGCAGGCCATTAAAGGCCGCACACCATCGACGGGTCACCTCTTCGTCATCCCAGGTACGTGATGCGGTTGGGTCATAGCGCAGCACCAGGTGGAAGTGATTGCTCATGATGGCATAGCCCATGATCTGTACTGCAAAGAAGCGACTGAGGTGTTTAAGGTGGTTCAGAAAGACGATTTTGCGGTGGTCGTGGTTGGTGCCGGTTAGGGGATCGCGACCGAGTAACCAGGCCCGGCGCACACAACGGGACGTGACGTGGTAGTAGTGTGTGTTGACCGGATCGACAGTGTCCGCGCGCGGTTTGGTCATCGGGTTAGAGATGAGGAAATTAAATGGCGAATAGCTTAAACAAAGGTGAGGACGTTTACTGTAAGTGCTTTAGGGTTTTGCTCGTGCGCCAACGGAGCTTGATTAAACAAATGTGGCGTAAATACAGACAACATCCTTCCTGCGTTCGTCGATTTGTTTATATCTGTGTCCCGGTTATATTTTCCGGCATGAATTTGGTCTGTGGCATTGGCCAAAGTTGTTGCGCATATGTACGAATTTGTCGGACCGCCCAGCTCTGCGATACATGTTCCAATACACGAAGGGGTCGCAACCACTTTTGACCCAGAAAGACTCAGCAACATTAAACAAACCAGCAAGATGGTCAACTGACGCACAACAGCACTCCACATATAGTCAAAAACGGACCCAGGTGGCGGTTTTTCGCTATACCAATAGATTTGTCAGATCAAAAGACAGGGGCAAGCCCTAACAACATATCCATGTCAGCGTGATAACCCCTTCTTATTGTCGTTGGGGAGGTCCAAAGTTGTGCGAACAATAATTGACTCAGCACATCGCTGTCAACCCCGTACAACAATTTATATTTATCTTCCTGTTTGGCCGTCACACAAAGTTCATATTTAGACCTATGATGCAACTGCACCACAGGACGGCGTCATCAAAGTCACCATAAGTTGCCTCACTTCTACAGGTACATCACCGGAACAATCTGTAATCCACCCCAAAATACCTCCTCCCCCACCCCCTGAAGAAATGTAAAGAACTTAACAGTCCTCCGTTCACTCATTTGCCAAAATAATTTGTGCCCGCCTTCGGGCACATCCCCCGTATGGGGTCAAAAACACGAACCAAATCTGCAACTGCTACCGCTTGGGGAGATCACTTAATGTGGGGAATAATTCGACGCTTAATCTTGCTGGCTACGGTCATGACCGTATTGCCGTCCATGGCTGATCAGGGTGATTCCCTGGACAACATCCTGGACGCCAGGCCCGCGGAACTTAAACTTCGAGACGTTTACCGGAACCCTAAAGAAACCATCGAGTTCTTTGGCGTCGAACCCGGCATGAAGATTGGTGAGGTGAGTCCGGGCGCGGGCTGGTATACCCATATCCTGGTACCGCTGATCGGGCCGGAAAGTAATATTGTGGGCCTATATTACAACCCAAACATGTGGGCACGGATGTACGACAGATATACCCAGGAGATGATCGACGAACGCAACACGCACATCCATGATTTTGTACCCATGGTCAGCAAAATCGACGGCGGCCAGGGCACAGGTTCCGCCGCTTTTACCTTCGGCAGCGTAGACAGCAAGTTCCACGGCACCCTGGACATGGTCACCATGATCCGCACCGTCCACAACATCATGAGTGTTGAGACGCGCGGCGGTTTCCTCACCCAGGCCTTAAACGACGTATACAACCTGTTAAAGCCCGGCGGTGTTGTTGCGGTGGTTCAGCATCGTGCCCCGGAATCTGCTGATGACGAGTGGGCCAACGGCCGTTGGGGCTACCTTAAGACCAGTACCGTTATCAGTGCCTTCCAAGCGGCCGGTTTTAAACTGGTTGCCCAGAGTGAAATCAATGCCAACCCCAAAGATCAGCCGGTCCAGGGCGACTATGTGTGGCGGCTGCCACCGGCATCCCAGTATTTGGAGTCCAACAAACACCTGGCAGAGGAATATCAGGCCATCGGCGAATCAGACCGCATGACCCTGAAATTCGTAAAGGTTAACCGCTAGCTCCGTTCTTATCATGAACGCCACCGAATCACTTGCCGACTTTGTCCTCAACCTGCAACCTGAGGACATCCCCGAAAAAGTACTGCAAAACGCTGCAAGATCCTTCACCGACACCATGGCGTGCGCCTTTGTCGGCGCTCAGCAACCGTCCGTGCGCGCGCTCCTGAGTATGTTCTCCCCAGGCACCGGCGAGCCGCACGCGCCGGTCATTGGCACCTCTGCCCGCCTTCCTCTTATGCATGCTGCGCTGGTTAACGGCACCGCCGCGCATGCCCTGGACTATGACGACACATTTTCAACCCTCGCCCACGCTAAGCAACGCAGCGACAATGCAGATGAGGGGATGACTGTTGGACACCTTGGCAGTTGCGTGTGGCCGGTTGTTGCCGCGCTGAGCGAAGGACAGCGTGTAACCGGCGCCGAAGCACTGACCGCATACACCGCAGGATTTGAAGTGGCCTGTCGGCTTGGTTACGCCATCGGCAAGTCCCACTACAACCATGGTTATCACAGCACCTCAACCCTGGGCTGTTTTGCCGCTACCGCAACCGCAGGCAAACTACTGGGCCTGGACCAGCCACAAATGTTGTCCGCTTTTTCCATAGCGGCCAGTCAAGCGTCCGGGTTGCGCGGAAATTTCGGCTCGGATGTCAAACCACTCCAGGCAGGCAACGCAGCCCGCACCGGTATTTTCGCCACGCAACTCGCCAACAGGAATTTTGTGGGCGTGGGGGATATTGTTGGCGCAGACCTGGGTTTTCTGCACGTCCTGGGCTTGGGAAAGGCACGTGATCCCCAGGCAGTGAACCACACTCCCGCCGGTGGGTTTTATCTGCACGAAGGTAACACCATCAAATTCCTGCCCTGCGGGAACGCGTTGCAAGGCATTGTGGAATGCATGCTGGAGTTGATCAACAAAAATGCCGTGCAGCCGGACCAGATCGCCACCATCAACGCTCAACTCACCATGCCCCGCTACCGCGTAGACACCGATGACGGCGTGTCCTATCGCTACCCGAAATCAGGCACCGCCGGTAAGTTTAATCTGCGCTATAGCTTGGCGGCAGCCACGGTCGACGGCCGCATCTCACTGTGGACCTATACCGACGAGTCCGTTGTTCGCGACAATGTGCGCCAACGGTTTGACCATACTCACTTATCACTTAACTCCAACAACGACGAAGAAACGTTAACCGTCACGCTCAAAAACGGTACTGAGCTGACCCAGCCGGTGGGTCCCTCAAAGGGTCACTGGTCCATGCCTTTTGCAGAAGACCTGATGCAGGCAAAATTTCTGGATTGTGCACAAGCGGTACTGGATAGTGCCACGGCAGATGCACTATATGCTTCACTCCGGGAGTTAAGACACTGTTCCGACCTGCAAGACATCCTTAAGCTGGCCGCGGTTCAAACCTAGGTCAAACACGCCAAGGTCCTAAGATGAAAAAGGTCCTAAAATGAAAAAGGTCCTCAATATGGAATACGAAGACATCATCGTTGAAGCAAAAGAGCGTTTTGCAATCGTTACCTTAAACCGGCCCCACAAGAAAAATGCCATGGGCGAACGCTTGCGCAGTGAACTGATCCACTTTTTGCAAGAGCAAGCCCCCACATTTAAGGCGGTGGTTCTAACCGGTGCCGGTGATTGTTTTTGCAGCGGCATGGACCAATCCGAGACCACCGGCGTGGAGCCCACCTACCACATGTGGCGCGTCATGAAGTTGATCGTGGACTCGCCTGCCATATTTATCGCTGCGGTTAACGATAGAGCGCTCGGGGGTGGTGTCACATTTGTAAACGTTTGTGATCTGGCGCTGGCCGAAGACCATGCTTATTTCAGCCTGCCGGAAGTCAAACACGGCATTGTTGGTCCCGCCGCGTCCCCCACAACCCTGCAGGCCATCGACCGGAAAGTGGCCGCCTACATGATCTTAACCGGCCAACCTATCTCGGCCGCAAAGGCTGAGCAATGCAATCTTATCAACCAGGTGGTCACCAAGGGTGAGTTGCTCGCCACCGCCACCCAATGGGCACAGCAGTTGGCCCAGCTGCCCACCCAAGCCCTGGCACATGCCAAAAAAGCCATCTGGCAAATCAGTCTGCCGGACAACCACCATGACTACGGTGTGCACACAGCGGTTGATATCAATCGCTCCATGCGCAGCAGATAATTATTGTTTTTTGAGTTTAAACTAAGTATAGACCTTGCGCCCTGTCGAAGTCTGCAAAAAACCAGCAAAACGACGCCGTCCAGCCGGTGTTGAGTTGACAATCAAGCTGGTATAGACCGAAAAGAGTATCTGTTCGCGAAACTGATCCCCGTCTATGCCGCCCTTTGCCCAGCGATCCGCAAAACCCAGCACCACGTAAGTAAAGTGGTCAACCAGAAAATCCACATCTGCCCCGGCTACAAGCAAGCCATCACGTTTTGCCGACTCCAGTATCTCGAACGTCTTACTATGCAGGTGTGACAGGTGCTGCCGGGCCTCGTGCAGGGGTTGATCACCGGTTCGGAACAACGTGACCGCCTTGTAAAACGCCGGGTTTTCCAGAAACTGGTTAATAGCATAATCCCACGGCGCCCGCCCCGGCGCATCAAGCGATAATTCATCGTCAACGGTCAGCGCAATATCCTGAAAGGCATCCCGGATAATGGCGGCGACAATATCATCGCGGCTGCCACCAAAATTTCGATAGATGGTATTGGCAGACAGGCCGGTTTTTCTAGCCAGCTTGCGCAGCGTCACCGCATCCTCGCCGGCTTCCTCCATCAACTCTCGAGCCGCCTCAAGAATCCGCGCAATGGTCTCCTCGCGATTCTGCTGCCGCTTGGATTTAAACGCTGTCACACTCATAATTGGTTGCCGAATCAGATACACCGTATCCATTATTGCTATTCCGAACACAGCGTGTCAATATTCCCCACAACGTTATGAGCTTGTAATTGTCCCAGAACCCAGGGGAGCCGCGATCAATATGACCACTCAATACCTTGGCAGCAGCCACACAGAAAGAAAGGCCCTGATGGAGCAACGCAGACGCCGCGACCGCACTCTGACCAATCAGGCGGTTGCGGATGCATTTGCGGTGGACCCGAACGTCGACCCATACGCCTTATCCCTCGACGACATTGACCCTTCCAACCCCGAATATTTTCAGCACGATACCCATCAGCGCCACTTCGAACGCCTGCGCGCGGAAGACCCGGTGCACTATCACGAGTTCAGCATGTTCGGCGCTTACTGGTCGGTCACCCGGTATGACGACATCAAATATGTGGACACACATCACGACCTGTTCTCCTCCCATTGGAGCCACGGTGGTATCTCAATCAACGGCATCCCGGAACAAGGCACCGACGAAACCCAACGACTACCTATGTTCGTGGCCGAGGATCCACCGAAACATGACGAGCAGAGACGGGTGGTGACGCCGCTGTTTGCGCCGAACAACCTGGCTGAGTTGGAGCCCCTGATCCGGCAACGGGCCTGCAAAATCCTGGACAATCTACCCATCAACGAAGAATTCAATTGGGTTCGTCGGGTCTCCGTGGAGCTTACCGGCCAGATGCTGGCCACACTTTTTGACGTGCCCCAGGAAGACCGGATGCGCCTGATCGACTGGTCGGATACCATCGGCAGTCTGTCTGATCCTGACGAATACAGTTCGCCGGAAGAAGGCTTTAAAAAACTGTGGGAATGTAGCGATTATTTCAAGGGTTATTTCGAAGAACGCAAGAAAATGCCCCCCAAGTTCGACCTGATCTCTCTGCTTGCCCATGACAAATCAACAAACGAGATGGACGAACGGGAATTCCTCGGCAATATCATGCTGTTGATTGTAGGCGGCAACGATACCACCCGAAATTCCATCTCCGGCGGCGTACTGGCTTTAAATCAAAACCCCGGCGAGTACGATAAGCTGAAGCAAAACCCCAAGCTAATCACCAACATGGTATCGGAAATCATCCGCTGGCAATCACCCGTGATTCACATGGCACGCACTGCAACCCAAGATACCGAACTTGGCGGCAAGACCATCAAGAAAGGTGACCGGGTGGTCATGTGGTATATCTCCGGAAATCGCGACGAAGACGCTATCCCCCGGGCTAACGAATTTCTAATCGACCGGCGCAATGTCCGCCAACATACCGCTTTCGGGTATGGAATCCACCGCTGCGTGGGCAACAGATTGGCGGAAATGCAGCTTCGGGTCATTTGGGAAGAAATTATGAAGCGCTTTTCCCACATCGAAGTTACCGGCGACGTCAAACGTCTGCGCTCCAACTTTGTGCACGGCATCCGCGAACTACCGGTTACCATTAGAGCCTGAAACGTGAGCGCACACGCTTTTCTGCTTGGTGCCGGCCAATATACCTGGAGAAATGACGTTGATGCACCCCACCCTGCCGCGGCAATGGCCCATGCCGCAGGGCTGGCATTAAACGATGCGTGTATACCACAGCACAACGTCGATCTTATCGCCTGTGTGGAACCGCTCTCCTGGAACTACAGCAATCTGGCCGCTACCGTTACAGCAGAACTTGGCCTTGATGAGTCGGTGGAACATCTTTGGGTGCCCGCCGGCGGCACATCTCCACAGGACCTTTTGCACCAGATTGCTGACCGCATGGCCAACGGGGAGTTGGACGTTGCCTTGATCTGCGGTGCAGAGTCCATGCGCACACGAAGACGTTATGCCAAACGTCAGCAGACCCCGGAATGGCCAACCCGGGCCGAGGATGTCAACCCGATGCGCGGTCAGCAACCCTTCTCCTCGGCACTGGAAATCCGCCACGGTCTGCGCGCGCCAATTCAGGTATTTCCCGTTTTTGAGAATGCAATTCGTGCCGCCCATGGCCGCTCGGCGGAGACCCAGAGCAATATTGCCGCCGGTATTCTGGCTAAAAACGCCCGGGTCGCAGTGGATAACCCCTACGCGTGGTTCCGCGACGCGCCGAGCCAGGCAGACATCGCAACAATATCCACGGACAACCGCCTTATTGTTGCCCCTTATACCAAGCGTATGAACGCTATTATGGACGTTGATCAATGCGCCGCGGTCACCGTGGTTTCCGCTCGATGGTTAAACACCCATGGTGACAAGTTACGCGCCGCCGCAATTCTGGGCGGCGCCGGGATGGAGGAAATCTGGAATCCCATTGAGCGGCAATCCCTTGCCCAATGCCACGCCATGGAGCGCGCCATCAGCCTTGCCTTGGAAAAATCGGCCACCACGGCTGAAGAGATTGATGCCATGGATCTGTATAGCTGCTTTCCGAGCGCAATCCAGTTTGCCCTGCAGGCGTTGGGCACCGATGCGAATGATCCACGTCCATTCAGCCTCACCGGTGGTCTCGCTTATGCCGGAGGTCCCGGTAATGCCTATGTGCTTCACTCCCTGGCCACAGCACTGACAAGAATTCGCAAACAACCCGACGCACGTTTACTGATCACCGGCATTGGCATGGCCAATACCAAACACGCCGCCACGGTCCTGACCGGAGCCGACCATGTCCCGCCGGCCGCAACCGGGCAGACAACCTATCGGGAACCGTTAGGCGAAACCCCGCGGGAGGTGGATCCGGCACCATCCGGACCCGCCACCGTCTGCGGCTATACCATCGAATATGGCCGGGACGGCAGCCCGGAAAATGTGATCTATATTCTGGACCTGGCCAACGGCAAACGCACAATCGCAAACAGCGCCAACCCGCACGCCCACGACATCGAGCTAAAACAGGCAGAGCCTACCGGGCGTCGCGGCAGCGTAGTTGCACACCATGATTCCGGGCAAAACATTTTCGAATTTACATAGGGGGAATATATGGTTGTCGAATACGAAAAACATGAACGCCTGGCGGTGATTACTCTCAATCGTCCCAACGCCCGAAATGCGGTGAATGGTGAGGTTGCCCGGCGCATGGAAGAGATTCTGGACGACTACGAATCCGATGCCAACCTATGGGCGGCAATCTTATGCGGCAAAGG
>JANQMF010000222.1 GCA_028280225.1 Pseudomonadales bacterium
CGGCCGCCAGATAGTTACGGTGAACTTCCTGCACCACCTCCGGGCGGGTCAGGCAAAGCAGATCGTGGTTACCCTGCAGCGGGATTTTGTGTTCTGCCAGGGCATCGTTGCGATAATCCGCTTCCTCAAGTTGATAGCCTTGCAAGGCCGTCCCGTAAGCGCCGTCCAGGACAAGAATACGTTCCTTAAGACACGCTTGAATAGTGGGTACAGAAGGCATGACGGCTGAGGTTGATGACATGATATTGCTCTGGCTGAATTAGAAACGGATCCACCCCGCGTGGCACATCCAAGCACTGTGGCGTGCGCCGGCAGCTCTGGGGCGGGCTTAAAGGTTGGTGCCCGCAACGTCCTGTTGCCTGCGGCCAGTCAAGCGGAGTGGCCCAAAATAGCGGCCTAATTTAGCAACACTTCATATGAATTCAATTGAACTATGTCTCGTTAAACTTGAGCAGTATTCATAGCTGCGATGCATGGCAACAGGGATTTGTAGCTGGGTCACAAAAAAGCCTATACCCGACTAAAATAGTCGGGTATAAAGCATGTCTTGGACGGTGACCACAAAAAGATATGATTGAAATTTCAGCTGCGGCGCAAAAATACCTGAAGGAACTGCTGGAGAAGCAGGAAGACGCTGATGTGGCCATCCGGGTCTTTGTCGCGCAACCGGGCACCCCACATGCGGAAACCTGTATTGCCTATTGCCGTCCTGGCGAAGAGCAGGAAGGTGACGTGGCGGTGGAATATGACGGTTTTCGGGCCTGGTTTGAAGGGCGTAGCGAAAAGTACCTGGTGGATGCGGTTGTTGACTACCAGGAAGATCAGATGGGGGGACAACTCACCATCAAGGCGCCTAATTCCCGGGTACCCAGTGTCAGTGAAGATTCACCCCTGGAAGACCGCATCAACTATGTGCTGTATAACGAAATTAATCCCGGCCTGGCTGCCCACGGCGGCATGGTGACGTTGGTGGAGCTGACCGAAAACAATGAAGCGGTACTTCAATTTGGCGGTGGCTGCCAGGGCTGTGCAGCGGTGGACATCACGCTGAAAAACAGCGTTGAAGCCACCTTGCTGGAGCGTCTTCCTGAACTTACCGGAATTCTTGACCAGACCGACCACAGCATCACCGAAAACGCTTACTATACCTAGCCTTGTGCAAGGTATTCGCGCGGCCGGGTTAAGTCCGGGCTGACAGCGCCTGGTGAAGCCCCAGCAGCATCTCTTCGGTTTCCTCCCAGCCGACACAGGCATCCGTGATGGATACACCGTAGGCCAGTTCACCGCCGTTCATGGGCTGATTTCCCGAATTCAGGTGGCTTTCGATCATGACGCCGGTAATAGAACGATTGCCGGCGAGCTTTTGTTGTTTAACCGCTTCCAAAACCTTGGCCTGCTGGGTGTGATCTTTGTTTGAATTTGCGTGTGAGCAATCCACCATGATTGACGGTACCTGGCCAATCCTTTCAAGGGCAGCCTCTGCTTCCGCGATGTGTGCCGCCGTGTAGTTGGGCCCGTTGCTGCCACCCCGTAGTACGACGTGAGTGGATTTGTTGCCATACGTATGAATAACGCTGACCTGGCCCGCGGGACTGATGCCCAGAAAGCGGTGGGGGCTGGTTGCGGATTGCAGAGCGTTGATGGCGACGTCCAAAGACCCGTCGGTGCCGTTTTTAAAGCCCACGGCACAGCTCAACCCGGATGCCATTTCCCGGTGGGTTTGGCTTTCCGTGGTGCGCGCACCGATGGCGGACCATGAGATAAGGTCCTGCAGATATTGTGGGGTAATGGGGTCCAGGGCTTCGGTGGCAATAGGCAAACCCCGGGCAGAAATTTTGATCAACAAATCCCGGGCAATTTCCAGGCCCTGGGCCACACAAAATGAATCATCCAGGTGGGGATCGTTGATTAAACCTTTCCAACCCACCGTACTTCTCGGTTTTTCGAAATAAGCTCGCATGACGCAGAACAACGTATCACTGACCTGGGGTGCCAGGTTGACCAGACGTTGTGCGTATTCCAGGGCGGCGATCGGGTCATGAATCGAGCAGGGTCCAACAACAACCAACAGGCGCGGGTCCCGGGTTGCAACAATTTCCTGAACGGTGTGGCGCGCTGCGTTCACCGACTCGCGAATATCCTCGGGCAAAGG
>JANQMF010000108.1 GCA_028280225.1 Pseudomonadales bacterium
AGACTGAGTACACCACTTGGGACCACTTCGTTAAGGTATAAGACTTACCCCAAACGAGCGGCAAGAAAAACGGAGGTCTTTGACCTCCGTTTTTTTATGTTGTTAACGGCTGTATACCAATGCGCCGTCTTCCAGGTCTGCCGCCGGAAATTCGTCTTTCTCCAACCAATAATCCTGGGTAAATTGCCAGGGCCCCCGATCTCCCTGTTTGGGCATCAGGTGCAGGCTTCGGGTGAGGTACCCCGGATTAAAATTGTCCGGGTCCACCCAGGGTTTCAGCTCCAATCCTTCATCTTCCGGGCGCAGCTGAGGGGTCACCACGGTGGCTTGTTTGTCAGCCATATGTTCAAAAACCCGGCACAAGTATTCCGCGATTAGGTCCGCCCGCAGGGTCCAGCTTGCACGGAAATAGCCGAAGACCCAAGCCATGTTGGGTATGCCGGCAAACATAAATCCGCGGTATCCAATCCGTTTGGCAAAGTCTACCACTTCACCATCAATGCTGAACGTGATGTCTCCCATTACGCAAAGATTAAAGCCGGTGGCGGTAACAATAAGATCAGCTTTCAGCTCCCGGCCGGATGCCAGTAAGATGCCTTCGGGGGTGAAACGTTCAATCTGGTCCGTGACTATAGACGCTTTGCCGGAGGCAATGCCTTGAAACAGATCCCCGTCGGGAATAAACGCCAGGCGCTGCTGCCAGGGGCGGTACCTGGGTGTGAAATGGGTTTCGATATCGAAGTTTTCCCCCAGATGCTCCCTGGCTCCGGCAATCAGCTCCGCCTTCAGCGCTTCGGGTTCTTCAAAAGACCGCCGTCTGATTTCTTGTTGATCGAGCAGGATTTTGCGCCGGACAATTTCGTGTGTCCACTCATCGGGAATATCCAGGGCCCGCAGCGTGTCGGCCAACTCGTTGCGATTGAGGCCCGGGGAAAAATACGTGGGCGAGCGTTGCAGCAGGGTAATGTGAGCACACTTGTCCGCCATTGCGGGCACCAGGGTTGCGGCAGTGGCGCCGGAACCAATCACCACAACCTCTTTGTTGGTGTAGTCATAATCTTCGGGCCAGGTTTGTGGGTGTATCACCTCACCCCGGTATTCTTCAAACCCTGGCCAGGTGGGGGTATATCCCTCGGCATGCCGGTAGTATCCCTGGCACATCCACAGGAAGGTGGCGGTAAATACCAGAGGTTGATTGTTAGCCTTGTCCACGGCCTCCACCACCCAACAACTTTTTTCAGACGACCAGGCTGCGCTCAGAACCTCGTGCCCATAACGGATATGCTGCTGCAGGTTGTTTTCTGCAATGGCCTCGTCCAAATACTTGAGGATTTCCTCAGCAGTGGCAATAGGGGCACCCATCCATGGTTTCCATTTGTAGCCGAAGGTGAACAGATCACTGTCTGAACGAATGCCCGGATATTTGTGGGTAAGCCAAGTGCCCCCAAAACCGTCTTGGGTTTCCAGCACGGTCAGGGATTTTTCCGGGAAGTGTTTCCCTAAGTGATAAGCAGCGTCTATCCCGGAGATACCGGCACCAACAATAAGAACATCAAAGTGCCCGGCTTCCTGAGCGGGCTTGTCGGTTTTCTTTTGCGCGGCAATGTTCACAATTCCCTCCTGATCCAAAGACATTCAGTATATCCACCTTTTGCGCATTGTGCCTGATTGATTTCCAAAGCGGGTTACGGGGTTTCCCCTAGGAAGGCGGCCAGCACGCTTGATGGGTTGTCCCCGGACCATACCGCGTAGGTGGTTAGCAGGGAGGTTTCCGGCACAAGAGAGCGGTAACAAACATCATCTCTACCAAGTTGGGCCATGCCGGCAGGCACAATGGATACTCCCATTCCCGCGGCGACCAGACCGATAACCGTTTGCATCTGCCGGGCCTGTTGGCGGATTTGAGGGCTAAAACCCGCTGCCTGGGTAAGGCTGAGCACTGCGTCGTATAAATTGGGGCTTAAGTGCCGGGGGATAAAGACAAAGTCTTCGCCGGCCAATTCCCGGCAAGCTAAAGTTAAAGACGGGGCCAGGCGGTGTTCCCGTGGTACCACCGCAACATAAGATTCCTGGTGTACAGCCTTGCTGGTCAGGTTGTCCGGAAAATCCCTGTACATCAACCCGACATCAATCTGCCCGTGCTGCAGTGCTTGAACCTGTTGATCACCGGTCAGCTCCTGAAGCTGAATGTCCACCTTGGGCCAACGGTTAGAAAACCGGCGCACCAGCGGTGGGAGGACACCATAGTTTGCTGTGCTCACAAAACCGATCTTGAGGGTGCCTAGCTGCCCCTTGTCTATCTGGCTCACCTGGGTTTGCAGCTCAGCCCACTGCTGCACTAGGCGGTGGGCCCCGGCTGCCAGGGCCTCGCCGGCGGGGGTCAGACTCACTTGCCGTTTGGTACGAAAAAATAGCCGCACCCCAAGTTCCTCCTCCAGATTCTTTATCTGCCGCGACAGCGGCGGCTGGGTCATGTGCAGCTGCCGTGCCGCCTGGCCAAAGTTAAGGTGTTCCGCCA
This sequence comes from Pseudomonadales bacterium, assembly GCA_028280225.1. GTDB lineage: Bacteria > Pseudomonadota > Gammaproteobacteria > Pseudomonadales > Azotimanducaceae > UBA4421. The sequence goes on from JANQMF010000108.1 coordinate 2,519, forward strand.
CCGCCAGAAAATAGCGTAGCTTGTCCACAGCGCTCCTCCGCTTTGCCGACTATTAATATAATAAAGGTATCAGTTAGTACAAAATAATGCATTGGACGTTGCATATTTCTCAAGGTCAATATACGCCCAAGGTCACACGAGTATCCCAATGACAAAGTACAGTAGCGAGTTAACGCAAAATCCGAGAAGAGGGGCCGCCCGGGCCATGTTACACGGGGTGGGCTTAAGTACCGCGGATCTTGCCAAAGCTCAGGTTGGGGTCGCCAGTGTGTGGTTTGGGGGAAATCCCTGTAACGCACATCTGTTGGGGCTGGCCAAAGACGTGAAGATCAGCCTGGAGCAGGAGGATTTGCTGGGCTTTCGCTTCAACACCTGCGGGGTCAGTGACGCCATGTCCATGGGCACTCTGGGTATGCGTTATTCCCTGCCCAGCCGGGATCTGATTGCCGACTCCATTGAATCCGTGGTGCAGGCGCAGGGTTATGACGGCGTGGTTGCCATCCCCGGATGTGATAAGAATCTGCCGGGTTGTCTGATTGCCCTGGCCCGTCTAAACCGGCCCGGATTGGTGGTATACGGCGGCACCATTCGTCCCGGCAAGTTGGGTGGGGACAGGGTGGACGTCATTTCCGCCTTTCAATCTTATGGTGAGCTGCTTGCCGGCCGCCTGACACAACCGCAGAGGGAAAAATTGCTGCAAGCGGCGTGCCCCGGGCACGGTGCCTGTGGCGGTATGTACACAGCCAATACCATGGCCTGTGCCATTGAAGCCATGGGCATGGCCCTGCCCGGCAGCGCGTCTACCCCGGCGGCGGACAAACAGGCAGAATGTGCCGCCACCGGCACGGCGGTGGCCCATCTGCTGGAGAAGAACATTTGTCCAGGAGATATTATGACCCCCGGTGCATTTCGCAATGCACTGACCATGGTGGTTGCCATGGGAGGGTCGACCAATGCGGTCATCCATCTTTTGGCGGTGGCCCACGCCGCGGGTGTCAGGCTGGACCTTGAGGATATTCAACAAATAAGTGAGCAAGTACCGGTACTGGCGGACTTAAAACCCAGCGGCCGGTATTTGATGCAGGATGTTCACGACATTGGCGGATTTCCCGGGGTGATGAAAATACTTCACGACGCCGGTTACCTGGACGGCAGCTGTCTTACCGTGACCGGCAAGACCCTGGCCGAAAACCTTAACGATGCTCAATTGTTGGCACCGGGACAGCGGGTTATTGCCCCCCTGAAGGATCCCATATTGCCCTTTGGCCATATCCGGGTTCTAAGGGGTAATCTGGCACCCCAAGGCGCGGTGGCTAAAATAACCGGCAAGGAAGGATTTACCTTTACCGGCCCGGCCCGGGTTTTTGACGCTGAAGCCCAGGCCCTGGCGGCCATTGAGCAGGGGGTGTTAAAACCCGGGGAAGTTCTGGTCATACGGTACGTAGGTCCGCGTGGCGCGCCGGGTATGCCTGAAATGTTAACCATTACCTCAGCGCTGGTGGGGGCGGGCCTGGCCCGGAACATTGCGGTGGTTACCGATGGGCGCTTTTCCGGCGGGTCTCATGGTTTCCTGGTTGGGCATGTGGTGCCGGAAGCTTATGACGGCGGTTTAATTGCCCTGTTAGAAGACGGTGATCCTATTGTTTTGGACGGCCGGGCGGGCACCATCCGCGTAGCTTTGTCCGACGGGGAGATTACCCTCCGAAAACAAGGCTGGCGGCGGCTGGAAAAAGAGGCAACGGGAACCTTGTTAAAATATCGCAGGCTGGTTGGTGATGCCTCTACAGGCTGCCTTACGGATGAATAAAACGTTCCGGGGGCACACCACTGGCAACAAATTCCAATTCGGCATTAAATACAAAAAGCATGCCAAAGTCTGCCCAAAACCCATGTTCTATGCGAGACTAGGTGCTCAACATTCGCGGAGACCATCAGCGTGGCAGAACACACCAGCAGCGGGGCCATTCAAATAGACCCGGAAACCGGGCTTAAGTTATTTCACACTCGCGCCGCCAAGGCTTCAGACAAAATTCAGGGCAAGGGATATTCCCTGGTATCAGACGAGCACTTGAAAACCCTGCCGCCACCACCGCCCGGAGCGGTATTCGACGCTGAGGAACAGGCTAAGTATCGGGCTTTCAAGGAAGCCCGGCGGGGTGCTGCGGACTACATGGAGATGGAAGGTGAGTTCAGCCGTTACCTGGAAGACGTATACTCCGGCGAACCCGTTGCCCGGGATGCCCTGACCGACGAATGTGAAGTGTTGGTGGTAGGGGCCGGATTTGCCGGCCTGTTGCTATGGCACAAGCTGCGTGAAGCGGGTTTCACCGATGTGCGCTTTTGTGAGAAAGGGGGTGACGTTGGGGGCACCTGGTACTGGAATCGTTATCCCGGCATTGCCTGTGATGTGGAGTCTTACAGCTATCTACCCTTGCTGGAAGAGATGGAATATGTTCCTTCCATGAAGTTTGCCTCGGGATTTGAAATTCTCGAGTACTGCCAGAACATGGCGCGGAAGTTTGGCTTTTATGAACGCTGTCTTTTTCACACCACTGTCGAGGAAACTGAGTGGGACGAAGAATCCGGCCGCTGGACGGTCTGCACGGACCGGGGTGATCGCATGCGCGCCAGATTTGTGGTGTTGGCAAACGGTATTTTAACCACACCCAAACTTGCACGCATCGAAGGCATGCAGGACTTTAAGGGCGATTCTTTCCACACTTCCCGCTGGGACTACAATGTGGATCTGAAAGACAAAACCGTGGGTATCATCGGCACGGGGGCAACGGCGGTTCAGGTGGTTCCCGAGCTGGCCAAAACCGTAAAGGCGCTGTATGTTTTTCAGCGCACCCCCAGTTCCATCGACGTGCGGGATCAGCGCGAAACCACCCAGGAAGAACGGGAAACCTGGGCGCGGGAGCCGGGCTGGGCCAAGGCGAGGCGGGCCCGTTTTGCCAGAATTTCCGAAGGCAGAACCGCCATCAAGGCCAACGATGATTATCTGGCGGGCAAGGTGGATCACTTTAAGGAACGCAAGCAGCACGCAGAAGCAATCAGTCCGGAAGAGTTGGTGCAAAAACAGCTGAATACCAACTTCCGGATTATGGAACAAATCCGTGCCCGGGTAGATGCCATTGTTGAAGATCCCAAAACTGCGGCGGCGCTGAAACCTTACTATCCTTACGGATGCAAACGCCCCACCTTTCACGACGAATACTTACCCGCCTTTAACCTGCCCCATGTCACCCTTGTGGATACCGCGCCGGTGGGGGTGAGTAAAATTAACGAGCGGGGTGTGGTCCACGAAGGCACCGAATATCCCGTGGATGTCTTGATTTACGCCACGGGTTTTCAGTGGATGGCAACATCAACCTTTAACATGATTACCGGCCGGGGGGGTCAAACCCTGCAGGAAAAATGGCAGAGCCAGGGTACAAAGACATTTCTGGGGATACACAGCCACGGCTTTCCAAACTTGTTTATCGTTTCCGGGCCTCAGGGCGGCGGCGGCAGTTTTAATTTCACCAACGCCATAGAAGAGCACGGTGACTATATTGTCTGGATGTTAACCACCATGCGCGAGCAGGGTGCCACCAAGGTTGACGTTAAAGCGGAGCCGGAAGATGAATATGCGGAACACTGTAAGGCAGCGGATACGCTAACGCGGCCGCTACGCGACTGCATCACCTACTACAACGGGCACGGCGAGGCTGAACCGGGCAGCCTCGCATATTATGGTGGTGGCAATTGGCATAAAATCCGCGTCAGGGTCCAGGGTACCCTGGACCCCTATATTTTCGACTAGAACTTCATCCGCAAGCCAAATTCCACGGTACGACCAGGGGCGGGGGCAAACTCCTTGATGAAAGAGGTGTGCAACCGCTGTTCGTCGTTGGTCAGATTTCGGCCATTGATAAATACACTGACTTCACCAAAGGCAACCGGCTGATTAATGCTCAACTGGGCGCGAAGGTCCTCATACCGGTCGCTGGGGAATTCAAAAGCCGCAGCGTCGTTCTGTTCCTGTACCCGGGTGTAGGTCACGCTGGCCACAGCCGGCCCCATCTGCGCTTCAAACCCTGCGCCAAAGCGGCTGGGCGGCAGACGGGGTATGTTGTCGTTGCCGCTGATATCCAGGTCTGCCTCCACGGTGTCGAATAACGCGTGGATACTGAACTTACCTTGATCCCACGTGGCTACGGTATAACTGACCTCAGCATCTAATCCCCAGAACGTGGCGTCTTCCTGTTGAAACAGGAAGACCGGCAGATCGTCTTCGATTTCGCCGGTGGCGCCCTCGTATATAAAGTCTGAAAACTCGGTGTAATAGGCGGTAACACGGGCCTGTACGCGCTCGGATTGATATTGCAGTGTGGCGGACAGAGCGCTTGCCTGTTCTTCGTCGAGGTTTTCATCACCCACTTCAAAAGCTTGGGTAACCAGATGTGGCCCGTTAGAATACAATTCTTCGGCAACCGGGGCTCGGGAAGATACGTCCGCCAGCAGGCTGAATTGCCACTCGGGAGTCAGCGGCATAACCAGTCCTAACGACACGGCAAAGGTGTTAAAGGATTGGTCCCGGCCAAAGCTGGGGTCATGATCTACCTTGCCGAAACGCAGCCCGCCCTCAAGGCTGAGATTCCCCAGATCTCTTTCCGCTAACCAGAATATGCCGGTGTCGCGGCTGTCTACGGGGCGTACAAAGGCTTCCTCACCGAGGGCGGAAAATTCCCGGGCGGTATGCTGAACACCAACCACCCCGCGCCAGGCATCAGCCTCGTAAACCAGCTCACCGCGGAGTTCCCAGGCTTCGTTGCTGAATTCCGTGCCCACTTCACCACTGGGTTCAATTTCTTCGTGTTCGTAATCGTTGATACCCAGGCGTAAATTAAAACTGGTAAAGGCACCAAAGGGGTCGGCAATACCCAACTCAAAATCAGCCCGGGTCTGATTCATATCCAATACCGGATTACCTTCTTCCTCCTCTTCTTCCTCTTCTTCACCCTCCTCATGGCCATGGCCGCCGGGCAAGCCATAGTCCGCATCGATATGGCTGATGGAGATACCCACAAAACCCCAGTCCTGTATCAGGGAAACACCACCGGCTACCGAGGATGAGTCAAAATCACTGCCCGGAAGGCGGCGACGGGCTTCTTCTTCCTCTTCTTCACCCTCTTCGCCTTCTTCCTCTTCTTCAGCGGCACGCAAGGCGGCAGATTCAGCAAAGTCTGGAATGCGGTAGTTGTCCCCGTCTTTCCAGGTACCATCCAGGTGCCACGCAAACTGATTGGCGCCGCCGGAAATTTTGGCTGCGGTTGTTTGGCCGCTGGTATTTTCGTTGTAGCGGGTTTCGATGCCCCCGCTGATCTTTTCCGGGACGCTGTGGGGTATGCGTCCGGTATGGACATCTACCACACCGCCGATGGCACCTGAGCCATACAACAGGGTGCTTGAACCCTTAAGCACTTCCACCCGCTCCGCAATAAAGGGCTCCACGGTCACAGCGTGGTCCGCACTGGTCACAGAGACATCCAGGGTGTCGATACGGTCCTCCATAATACGAACTCTGGGGCCACCCAGACCATGGATAACCGGCCGTCCCACGGCGTTGCCAAACTGTGCTGAGTGAATCCCCGGCTCACGCTCCAGGGTAGCACCAATATTTTCCGCCACCTTTTGTTCCAGCTCGCGACCGGTCAGGACATCACTCGCCTGGGACAGACCTTCTGCTGACAGGGGGTGCGCAACAATAACCAATTCTTCTATTTTATTGTCGTTGTTGGTGTCTTGCGCCATCACTGGCAGGCCGGGCACAGTCAACACCAGGAATAACATTAGGACCCGGTACCGGGTCACGGAAATACTTTGTGGTTTCATAACCTCTCCTAAACCAAAACTGCTGCTGATAGAAGCTTGGCAAAAAGCCTGCAGCAAAAATACTTGCACCTTAACTCACATTTTTTGAGGTGATATGCGGGCAGGCCAACTCGCCTCTCAAAAGGTGGTGCGGTTATTGATTTGATTCAGGAGCGGGGGAGCTCTGCGCAAAAAGTGTGCACAGTTATTGCTGATGTGGCGGCAAACCGTCTGCCGCTGATTCACGTTGGTGATATCTGGTGCATCAGCCGTGGCTAGGGCGGAAGCCGGTGGCGGGGATTGATCTGTCTGCGGACAGACCAGACAGTGGATTGCCGACTCGTCGTTAATATGTAGATGACTTTGCGCAATTGCCTGGGTGCTGACGAAAACCAACGCCAATACAAATACCACCCCGGCGAAAGCCGGTGATTTGCTGTGGGCTTGGTGTCGCGTCACGGACATATGCAGTTACTGCAATTTAAGGAGGGCCGATTCTACCTTGAACCCTTACGGGGTCAAGCAGCGCTTCCGGTTGATATTGTCTAACAGTTTGCCTGCTTAGCCGGAGGGTGGGTGCTGATGGTTAAAAGTTGCCAGGGCGGTTTCTGCCAGATTGCGCAGATGAGCATCGTCGGCCCACCAAATGGCCTGTTCCAGGTGTGCCCGGGCTCTGGGATTGCCCAACAGCCGCAGACACTCACCAAGATGAAAGTTAACCAACGCTGACCAGGGGGCCCGGTTGTGGGCAATCTTTAAGTAGTTGATGGCACTACCGGCACGCCCGGCATAAAGTTCGATCACCCCCAACCACAGTATGGCTTGAAAATGTTCCGGATTGTGGTCAAGCACTTTGCGCAATCCGATGGTGGCGGAACGCCACTGATCCAGGCACGATAACGATTGATCCAAGGGGCAACGGCGTATGTCGGCGAGCGCCTGGCTGATCAGCACATCGGGGTGCTCCGGGTCCAGGGCAATGGCCCGGGTTAAGGCCTGTTCTGCCCGGGGCAGGGAAAGATCAAGGTTGACCCGGGACAACAGGGCCCAATAACGCGGATTGTCCGCATGCTGTCCGGCCAGCTTCCGGTAAAGTCGTGCCGCGTATCCCGGGTTTGGGGATTGGGCAACTTCAGCCTTGAGTTCCAGCAGGTGTGTTGGTGTAAGCGGGTCTATCCGGGTTGCGTGGTGCAGTTGGGCGGGCGGGGTCAGCATCAGGGTTTCGCCAGGTAATGTGTTATGGCGGTGCCGGCGCAAGCTCTTGCGCAGGAATTCGGCATGCTCTCCCAGCATGACCGTCAGAGATTGTGTGCGATTGTGCAGGTGGTCGTTTAACACGGTGCGGTAACTGACTCCATCAGGGGGAGAGGCATACAGCAAATGTTGGAGCAGGTGTGCGCTGAGCTTGTAGTAACCGGCCAGCCCCGCCGTGGGCCAGGTGAGCGTGCCTTGATCCAGCAGCTTGTTAAGGGGTGGCATGGGCGTGGTATCCCTGACCAACAGGTTGGGCAGGCGGTGTCCCACCCGGGCTATATACTGACGTTGTACCTCACCATCCGGCTGATGGGGAGAAAAATTGAATTCAACAGCGGACAACAAGACCGCCAACCCCTCGTCGTACCATTTTGGAAAGGCAATGGTTTGGGTGCGCAGACGGTAGTGGACATATTCATGCAGCGTGCTCAGCACAACCCCACCCTCTTCATCCGGGCCGACAACCAGGGTGGTTCCGGAAATTTCCGGTTGGGTGTAGGCGGCAAAGTGCTTGTATTTGACCACCCGCCTGAAAACCTTTTGGTTTGAGAAAACAACAAGTCTTAGGGACGGAGGGTCTTCATTGGCGGCTGGTGGGACAAAATGTTGGGTGACCTGGTCAAACCACAGCAGTTGAACAATCAGATCCTGGGCCTGTTGGGGGGGCAGGTCGGTAAGCAGTTCCATATCAGGGTGTTGATACCGCTGCCATGCCGCTGCCCATGAAGGGCCGGATGTCAAAGCAAGGCAAAGGGCCATCAACGGCATCAGCTTGGCGGGTATGGATGGTGCAAGATAAGATGAAGCTTGGCGCATGGCTGAAGAAAGAGGCCTTTCTTGCACAGATTGATTTGCGGGTTGATAGGGTTTTGCGGGGTGCACACGTTCAACGTTTATGCCCAGGTACCGGATTTGGATATGCCTGAGCGGCTGGTATGTACGGCAAAACAGACAGCGGGCTTTCACGATTGGCCACATAATGAAGAAGCTTATGAGCCGGTGGTGTTTTTTGAAAGTGATTTTAAGTTACGTATCAATCGAGTGCTGATGCGGCACATGACCAATACGCCATTCGACGGTTTTCTTACTCTGCTGGATGATGAGGACATTGTTGAACTGCAGTGCGCCAAAGTTCGCGGAACTGGGGACGTGGCAGGCCTTAGCTGCAGCAACTCGCCACCCTCGGATCTGTTGTTGTTGAACTTGGATAACCTTCGATATACCCGCACGTCTATTGGTGGTTGGACCTTTGCCGGGGCCAACGAATCCAGTAGCGGCGATTCCATCTATGTGGAATACGGCCGCTGCGAGGTGGAATAAACCGCTAAGGGGTAGTGTCCCGCCTTGTCAGCGGACGGTTATTCCACAGGGGTTCGCACAGCTTCACGGTCTTCAGCAGCATCCAAAGCGTCAGCCTGGCTTAACAGGTCCGCGACGTTTTGACTTTCGATTTGAACATCCTGGAGTGGTTTGTCTGAAGACACGGTAATTTGTTCGATGCTTCGCAGCCGTTCTTTGACTTTCAGGCTGGGTACCTGGACCGCTTGTGCCTGGGTGGCGGAGGTTACGGTATCTGCCTGGGCAAAGGGTATGCTGAAGGCCAGTGCGGCAATTGCCAGGGTGGCCGTGGCTAAAGAAGCAGGGTAGTTGCGTTGCGGAATCATGCTTCGATCTTCCTCTTCTAGCTTGGATGAGTCACCGGTCAAGGTGAGCCGCGTTTCAAAAATCGTCCCGGTGATCCCATACGGCATGCTCATTCATGGCATAAACGTATCGATAACCGTGGTATCTTTTTTTGATCACGTTGTCTGATTCTAATAACCACACGGTATCTTTGTCGAGGCGTATCGCAAGCACTGCGTGGTACCCCCTGGGCCGTGTTTCGTGGATGACCACCACCCGCATGGCCTGCGCGTCGAAACCCAACTCCCTGAGCATAAAATACTTTGCGCTGGCGTAGTCTTCACAGTCGCCCCGGTCGGTGAGGAATTCGTACAGAGTGGCCCAGTGATTGCGCAACACGCCAATCTTGTTGCCTTGTTCATCAAACAGCCGCTGGGGATGGTCTTTGTCGTACTTGGTCCGGTTGATATAGAAGTTGACCAATTCGACTTTTTCCTCGGGGCCCAGGTCCCTGGCTTTGTCCAGCATGCGGTTAAATGAGCGCAGACGGCCGCGGCAGCGTTTGCTCTCGGCAGTGCAGCCCAGGAGCAGGCTGCGTTGTTCCCGGTGGCGGGCCAGGGTATTGGCCCAGGATTCAAAATCACCGGCTTGAGACAGATAATCTTCTTTATTATCAAAGGGATACAGATTTTTGCCGGATCTGGCCTGGGTGTGCAACGGCAACAATATAGCGGCCAGGGACAGGCCTGCCACCAGCAGCACCATCAGTCTGGGGAAATTCATGATGCCGCGTCCAGGCGCAGGCACAGTTCGGCCACGCGCTTACCCAGATGACGGGCAAGGTTCAGATCCGCCTCGGTGACGGTTTCCGGGTCAGCGGCGGCAATGCCCGCACCCAGGTAAAAGCCCAGAGGATTGCTGCCCTCCCGGCCCGTAGCCGCACCACTGCCACACCAGATCATGCCCATTTGCATGGCGAAGGTGGTCATGGCGATAAAGGTGGTGGACTTATCCCCGGCGGGCAGCGCGGATGCACTGAAGCCCGCGGCCACTTTGTTGCGCCAGGCCTGGGTATACCAGCGGGGTGCCATGGCATCAAAAAACGCTTTGAGTTGGGCGGACGTGGAGCCCATGTAGGTGGGACTGCCAAAAATAATGCCTGCACAATTGTCCAGCTGCCCGCTGATGTCGTCATTCCGCCAGCGTCCTTCAACGATATCGCTGCCAACGATGGGAGCGTCGAGCACGGCCACATCCGTGCCGGCAACGCCGGCGCATACACCCGAGGCGACCCTTGCCGTGGTACCGGTGCCGGAGAAATAGACCACTGCCACCTGTGTC
>JANQMF010000109.1 GCA_028280225.1 Pseudomonadales bacterium
AGACTGAGTACACCACTTGGGACCACTTCGTTAAGGTATAAGACTTACCCCAAACGAGCGGCAAGAAAAACGGAGGTCTTTGACCTCCGTTTTTTTATGGCCCCGAAATCCCCAGCGTTTTTTCGCACCGCCCAACCCACCCGGCAACATTGGGTGTGGTATCCAGAGTAAACCCACCCTCGTGACATAGACGGGTATACGCCAGCAAAGCGATGTCGGCCACACTGATGCCGGATTCCACCAGCCAGGGGTTGGCTTGCAGGTGTTTGTCCATAAATCTCAGAGCTTGTTCACCCCGTTCGACCCGCCAGCTTTCCAGTTCATGCCTGGTTTTTCCCAGGTATTTCATCTGGAAGCGGTTTACCGCAATGTAGGGCTCGTGGCTATATTGTTCCCAGAACAGCCACTCATCCACCTTGGCCTGTAAATAGTTGTCGGTGGGAAGCAGTGGACTGTCCTTGGCCAGATAGCGGATGATGGCATTGGATTGGGCCAACACCCGCCCTCCATCTAACTCCACATAAGGAACTTGTCCCTGCGGGTTCTTGGAGAGAAATTCCGGCGTTTTGGCCCCGCCGGCCATGATGTCTACGTCAACCCAGGTATAAGGTAGCCCCAGATGATCCGCGGTATATTTTACCTTCAGGCAGTTACCCGAAATTTTGTCCCCGTAAACTTTCATGCTTATCCCTGTTGATTACCGGAAACAGAGTGCAAAACCACCGTTCCCACGGTTTAACAACAATAGTGATCAGTGGCCCGAGTTCAACGACAGCGGGTAAACTTCCGGTTGTAAGACTGCCAGTCTCCACTGTCCGCCCGGCGTCCGCGCACCTGGGTCATGGCATTGCCTTCACGGGCAAAATCGCCAAATTCGAATACCATGTCCACGCGTCGGTTGCGCCACTTGACGGTGATGATATCGGTATCAAAACCGTATTCAACCACGGGGTAGCTTAACTGCTGATTACTGACAACAAACTCCATGGTGTCCGCGGTAAACCCTAAGCGGATATCCTCGCCACACCATCTGCCGGTAATATCCTTAAGCACCCGCTTAGCAGGCACAGGTGTTGTGGGTTGGGCCACAACCGGTGGCTTGGGCGCAGGCTGGGTTGCCGGTTTTGGCGGGGTTGCCGGCTTTGGTTTTGCCGCTACATCAGACTTTGGCTGGGGGGCGGGTTTTTCAATTGGCCTGGGTTTGGGTACCGGTGCGGGCTTCGGCGGAGGGCTGATACTGCGGATGGTGGCAAGACGGGTGTTATCCGGCAGCAGTAACTTAGCGTCCGCTAAATATTGATTGTGTTCAATACGCCGGTTGCGCAACGTGGCCAATCTTTTTTCAGCAGCGCTGGCCCAACCGTCACTGAGCTTGGCAAATGCCTCGGGATCGCGGCGTTCCAGTTGGTCCATGCCCTGGCGAATGGAAGCAACAGCGCGGCTGGATTCACCGGCAAACCAACTGTCAACCCGCAAGCGTATACGACCGGCTTGAATATCTTCTTCAAGACGCTGCCAACGGGGGTCGTTAGGGCGCAGTGCCTTGGCGCTGTTCAACAGGTTGGTTGCATTGGTCAGCTCCATCCGTCCAATCAGTTGCGCCGTCCGGTCTTCGTATGCGTTCAGCAGCAGTGTCATTGCATCGCGCTGGGCAAAGGGTGTGCTGTTGTCGATTTGGCGGTATTCATTCAGGGTACGCTGTGCCCGGGTAAGCTGAATGGCCTTAACCTCATTCTCAAAACGGTCCTGCAAAGCGGCCAGCCTGGCCTGCTTCTCACGTTCTGCCCGGGCCAGACGATTTGCCTCAGTGCGTTGATCTAACAATGATTGTACGCTGATAAGTTGCCGGTGGTTGGACGCCACAGCGGTCCCGGCATCGATAATATTTTGTGCGGTGCTGAAACGTTGGGCGTCAACCAGGCGCCGGGCGCTAGCCGCATGAGCCTGGGCAAACTCTTCCAACGCGCTCCTGGCGGCGTTAGTGTCCGCAGAAACCAGGGAAAGCAAGTTACGAAAAGCCTGATTAGCTGCGTTTCGGCCGCTTCTAGACTCCAGCTTGTCCGCCGCAAGCGCGTCATCCAGAGCTGTCTGTGCTATGTTGATGCGACGTTGCCGCTCAGCTTCAGCCGCCGCTTCCTTTTCTCTCTGCAAACGTAGTTTCAGGCTTTGTAGTTGCGACAAGTTACCCAACTCCGCCTGGGCGCTGGTCACCATGGCCAGGGCGCGATCCGTATCACTCTGATTTTCAATAGCTGCAATCACCAGGCGTTGCAGCCGGGCCTCTACACTGCCCAGGGTACGATGATTGGGTTCCAGTTGAGCCAGTTCGCTGCTGCGGGTTTGTACGTTATTGATTGCGTTGGCAATGTTTGAACGGCCGAAGTTGGCCAATGCCTGCTCCAGGCGCTCCTCCGCCTGGGCAATGGCTTGTTGCCTGGCACGCTGTTCAGCCAGACGTTTCTCTTCTGCGGCTTGACGCGCGGCGGCTTCGCGTTCTTCCTTGGCCTGACGTTCTGCCGCGGCAACACGGGCCTGCTCCGCGCGCTCCGCTTCAGCAACACGAAGTTGTTCAGCCTTTTCCAATTCGTCTATTTGGGCCCGATCGGTCTGCAACTGGACACGCATGGCGTTTGTCGTCGCGTAGGTGTCGGCTTTGGCAAGTTCTTCCCGGGCATCCTGCCAGCGCTGGCTGTCGGTAATATCCCGGGCCCGGCTGCGGATCTGGTTAAAGGTTTCTTCGCGCAGGGATTCTATGCGCGGATCATTAGGATCTATGGTGGCCAGGCCGTTCAACAAATTGGACAACGCAATACCGTCCGTCGACTGCAGCTTTGAACTGCGCATGGCAGAACGCGCCGCTGCCACCATTTCATCTTGACGCCGCATAAGGTCGTCAGCCCGTTGCGCCACCCGGTTGGGAATGGTGTTCTCCTGTAAAGCCCGCCATGTGTCTGCCGTGGTATCAAGAAATTGTGTGGTGTCCGCCAGGACAAAAGTCTGAGATATCCGCTCAATCTCCGCCTCAAAACGTTCTGCCAGGCGTTTGCCGGCTGCACCCAGGGCAGGGTGCCCGGGTTCTAAACTGGCCAGAGGGTTGATGGTTGTCTGCAGAGAAGCCAGATCATTCAGCCCTTGTACTTCGTCCACGGCCGCGGTGAGGGCATCCGCTGCCTGCTGCACCTGCTGCGCGTACAATTGAGCCTGTTCGATGTTGGTCAGGCGGTCGTCGATATCGGTCAGCGTAGATTCGTTAGAGGTGACACCTTTGGCGGCTTCGATAAGTGCCCGGGCGGTAACATAGTTTTCTTTGGTAATGGCATCCTCCGCGGCATCAACATAGGCGCCGGGGATGCGCGTATCCGTGAGCAGTGGATTACCGGGGTCTATGCTGGCGATGCGCGACAGCAGGGGCGGCAGACCTTCGTTGTCTGCGTTTGGCAGCAAAAATTGCGGGTCAAGATAAGACTCAAAGGTGACCGCAAGGTCACTCAAATAGGCGTTTTTGCGTTGTTGGTAGGTATTAGCCAACTCAGCCAGCACCACGGAATCCGGGTAGTCCCTGCGCCCCCGGGCCAACACCTGGTCGGCAGCGGCATAGTCCAATACCTCGTCCGGAACACCGATCAGGCGGTTCATTTCCTTACGGTAGAAGCCCAGCAACACCTGGCGCTGCTCTTGCAGCACACGTTGTTTAACGCCGGCTTCCCGGGCGTCCAGCTCAACCAGGCCACGATTAACCTCGTCCCGGTCTTCACTTTGCAGGCGCTCCACCAGGGCATTGTAGTCGCGCTGTTCAAGATAGCTGGGAACCCACAAGGCAACAGCCGCAATCACTAACAAGCCAACAGCACCCGCAAGGTAAGGTAATTTAAACGGCAGAGATACGCTGGAAGAATCAGTCATTTCCTCCAGAAATTGCTGCACCGTGGGTGTTCTTGTTTTCCGGTCAAAAGACAGCGCCTTGGCCAGAGCTTCATTTTGCCGTCTGGATATGGTTTTAATGCGCTCCGGTTCCAGCTGATTAGCCTTGGCCTGGTCAGCCGGAATGCGGTGAAAGGGGTGGCGGCCGGTTAACAGTTCGTAAGTTACACATCCCAGGGCGTATATATCATCCCGGGCGTCAGCGTCTTCACTGTCGCTCAGCATTTCATAGCTGGCATAAGCAGGGGTCAGCGCGCCGATTGAGCGGGGGTCAAACAGGGTCTGGTCACTCAGCGGTGCTTCAGGATCCTTAACCGCCCGGGCAATGCCAAAATCCAGGACTTTAACCGCGTCCCCTTCAGCAATAAAACAGTTTCCGGGTTTAAAATCCGCGTGCACAATACTGCGCTCATGGGCGTGACTGAGCGCCGCACACAAACCGCGTAAAATGCCCAGGACCCGATCAATCGGCAGTCCCTCGTTAGGAACAACTTCTTGTTTGATGAACTGATCCAGGGTGCGCCCGTTCAAGAACTCCATGGTGATGAACACCACACCTTCGCTGCGGTCGAAGTCATAAACGGTGGCGATATTGGGATGGGCCAGGCGCTGCTGTCGACTTGCCTCCCTTTGCAGTGCAATAAAAGCCTCGGGACGCTTTTTGAAGGTCTCGTTTAATACCTTCACCGCTACATAGGGATCCCGGTCCCGGGCTTCGAGCTTCAGCTGGTCCCGGCCGCGATATACCGTGCCCATGCCGCCGACCCCAACCACTTCATCCAAAATAAAACGGTCGCGCAAACGCATACCCACTTCTACTTCTGTAGCGGAACTGCTGTCCCCGCTGCTGAAATCCGTGGCAATACGTGTGGCTGAGTGGTCCTCCGCCAGTTGTGAGCCGGTATTTGGAGCAATGGTTTCCCCAACAAATTGAGTCAGTTCGTCGTATTCCCCCTCTTCCAGTTCTCCCGCTTTTTTCGAATCGTACAACGTCTGCAGAATGTCCATGGCATCTTCGCGGCTTGGGTTCTGCCGGAGATGCTCCCCAACACGGGTTTTAAGCGCTTCCAGATCAAGCTCGCCGCGTTGGTGGGCTGCTATGTCTTCTTTAAGCGACATCAGTCATCACCCAAATTCAACAGGGTCATGTCTTCAGACTCAGCATCAGCGACGTAGTTGAATACGGTGGTACTATTGTCAGCTTCGGTTGCTTTCATGACAATCGCACTCACGTTGTCCCGTGCTTCGTTTGCCAGGGTAAGCCGCAGCAACTCTTCAACAGCAGCTTGGCAGGTAGGCAAATTCAGACAGCGCACAAGCTCGGGTTCAGCCACATAACGGGTTAACCCGTCGCTGCACAACAAATAGATGTCCCCGGTTTGTATCGAAAAATCGATCTGGTCTACTTCCAATGATTGCGCCACACCCACGGCGCGGGTGATGACGTTGGCATCCGGGTGACTTTCCGCTGCCTCGGGTTTAAGGATACCCTTGGCAATCAGCTCATTGGTCCGGCTGTGATCAGAAGTAAGTTGCGTTAGCTTGTTATCCCGCAGCTGATAACCGCGGCTGTCACCGGCCCACAGCATGGCTGCCTGGCGTTCGCTGGCGATCATACAGACCACGGTTGAGCCGATAATTTGCGCCTGCTGTTGCATACCCTCCTTGAACAGTTTCGCATTCACCGCCTGCAGCTGGCTGTGGCAAGTGGTTTCTAGTTCCTTCCAGGATTTGGCGCCGGCAACCTTGGCCAGGCCAGCCACAACTTCGCGGCTGGCCACGTCGCCAGCGTGGTGCCCGCCCATGCCGTCCGCCACCGCCCACACGCCGTATTCCGGATGGGCAACATAGGCGTCTTCATTGTAGGCCCGCACGTTTCCTCGGTGGGTGATGGCTGCAGACTGCCAGTCAATCATCTTATGGTCGGACAACCCCAGGTGCTCCCCTTTTCTGGTCCTTCAATTCTGGTCCTTCAATCTGCTACTAGCTCGATTGATTTTCGCTTATTTTCAATTGTTCACATTCTAATGTGTGTCTGTCTGGAAATTGGCATCCGTGCTATTTCCGCTCACGTTTTTCTGCGCACTAATTGGCTAACGTTCTTACACCCTGTACCAGGCGTTTTCTGAATGTGTAGTTGATCGCGGTTTTGTCCGCGTTATGCAACTGCACACCGGTGGTTTCTTCCACTTGCACAATTTGCAGCGTGACGTTGTCCCGGGCACCCCGTAACAACGTCAGGTCCATTAATTCCTGAGCGGTTTCCTGGCTGTCCGCGCCCTCCAGCAAGGCAGCAATTTCTTCCTCTTCAACCTCGGCGATCAGGCCGTCACTGCACAACAGAAATGTATCGCCGTCCCGCAGGGTGCTTCGAACTTCATCAATGGCCAGCCGTTCCCGGGCGCCAACCGCTCGTGTTATTCGGTTGGATGCCGGGTGGCCGCGCGCCTGTGAGGGTTTAATTTCCCCGGCGTCAACCATCTGTTGCACCACGCTGTGGTCCTTGGTTAATGGTTTTAATACGCCGTTACGCAGCCGGTACACGCGGCTGTCTCCCGCCCAAAGGCAGGCACAGTCGTTGTCGTGGATAAGTAACATGGCAACGGTGCTGCCCATGATCCTGCCCTCACCAAGACTTTGGGACTCGGCCATGACATCTTTGTTTGCAAGCTGAAGTTTGGCCCGGGCAGCAGCCACCAGATCGTCAATGTTGCGGCACTCGGGGATGTCCGTCAGGGCTTCCACAACCATGGCGCTGGCTCGATCACCCCGGCTATGCCCTCCCATGCCGTCAGCCACCACCCATATGCCGCGCTCGGGCAAACTCAACAATGCGTCTTCGTTCACCTTTCGTCTGCTGCCGCAATCGGTGCTATGGCCGGACCACCAACGGAAACTCACAAATAGTGCTACCTACGTTGTACTTCTTACGGCCAATAATACACTTTCTGTTTCCCAGCGCCGAGCCTAAAAGAATCGTATAGAATAGGCGCTTATGAGGTCTGTAGCGCGGGTCAAATCATTTATTGGTGAGCTGAAACGGCGCAAGGTCTTTCGTGTGGGGAGCATCTATCTGGTTACTGCATGGGGTGCCTCACTGGGCATTGCGGAGCTGTTTCCAGCCTTTGGCGTGCCGGACTGGGGAGTCCGCGCCTTTGTTATCACCGCCTTTCTGGGGTTTCCAATTGCCCTGGTGCTGGCCTGGGCATTTGAAATCACCCCGGAGGGGGTTATTGCGGATCCGGGGGCAAAAAACCAAAAACCGGCCCGGAACCCTACACCGGGTGGTCCTGCCCCCGATGGTGATGGCTATGCAGACCCCGACCCTGGCGGTAGTGCAACCACGCTGTTGCAGGTTGCCAGTGTGCAGGCACATTGGCAGGGCGCCCAGGGTGGTCGTGTTCAGGAATTTAACAACACCTTTGTCATTGGGCGCGACCCGGATGCTGAGGTACGTTTGGTGGACAACAAGGTGAGCCGGGCACATGCCAGGGTGTTTTTTGAGGATGGGGCCTGGTGGATTACCGACTTATCCAGCCGCAACGGGACAGTGGTTAACGGACAGCAGATTCGCGAAAAAACCCGGCTCATGGATGCCAACGAAGTACGCGTCTTTGATGGCGCACCCCCTGTTAAGCTGGTGGTGCGGCGGGCGGCGGACGAGACCGTTCTGGATATCGGCGAATACCAAAAGCAATGACCGCTGTCCCCCCGGGTCTGCAACTCAGCGACGCTGTTATCCACTTCTGGACCGAAACGGCTGATCAAAAGACTGTAAGTGCGCTTTTAGCGCCACTGACCCAGATTGGACTGCAACTGCGGTGGGCCGGATCCGCGGCAGATCTGCCGGAAAAGTACTTTGGCCCCTGGGTTGACGACGGCCATGTCCTTTGCTGGTCCAAGTCCTGGTGCCCCCGGGAGCAACCTGTCATGGACCTGGTGCACTCGGCCCAACCCCATCAATACTTTCTGTTGGACCTGGACGGCAGTCTGCCGGCCCGGATCCGGGCCCAGGGATTGGCAGTGAATAGAACGTCCAGCGCAGATGCCCGGGTGCAGTTACAAGTTTTGCGCTTTGTCCTGAACCGGCTGGAATGGGCTTGGGGGCGTCAGCGTGATCAGGCCACTATCCTGTTGCCGGCTATGTTAAGCATCGAATACAACGGCCAACAAAGTAAAATTCCGGCCAAATTTGATGGTCTGATTGCGGTGGGCCGCAGCAGTCACTGCCAGATACAACTGGCGTCAAACTACGTTTCCCGTATGCATGGCTGTTTTCAGGCAACCGCCGAGGGGTTTAGCTATCGCGATACCAGTCAGAACGGCACCGTGCTTGTTCAGGGTCACGAAGAAATTGTGCTGCACGAATCAGAGGTGCTGCTAACGGGGCGGGGTGTACTGCACATTGGCGATCAGGTATTGTCCTTTAATGCCGGCGCTTCCTAACAGATCGTATACGTGGAAAAAGTAAGCCGGCGGCACGAAAAGCTGCGTTTGGTGGGTAAGCGGGTTGACCTGGATCTTGCGGTGCGCTGTGTGGAGTTGTCGAAACTGGCCTACCGGCCCCGGAGCCTGGGTGAGGGTATGGCGCAGCGGGCCGGATATCAGGGTTATGTTGGACTTTCCCGGCGGCAGGAGCGCGACTTTGTCATGTTGGTGCACGATGACGCTTATCGGTATGTGGCATTCAGGGGTACGGACCAGCGTCTTGATTGGGTCACAAACCTCAATGTTTTGCGTATGCGCACACCATACGGCCGTGTACACAGGGGGTACTACCAGGTTTGCCGGGATTTTTTACCGGAACTCAAAAACGGGCTTGAAAGCATGCCGGATCTGCCCACGGTTTATACCGGGCACAGCATGGGTGGTGCCCTGGCGGTGTTAACCGCTTTGATGTTGGCCGAACAAGGGGTGCGGGTGCACAGTCTGTATACCTTCGGCCAGCCGCAAGTGGGTGACCGGGCTTTCAGCAATACCGTTGAGACGAATATAGTTGCCCCCTTTCATCGCTTTGTTCATGGCGCGGATGCCATTGCCGTGTGGGGCATGGGGCAGCGGGCTTTGCTGGGGCAGGTTTGTTATTTCGACGTTCGCGGCAGGTTGCAGTTTGGTCACAAGTTAAGCGGTGTGCCCGGGTTAACCCTGCGTCTGCACCGGCTCCAACATTACAGGTACTACCTGCGCCTGAACCGTTTGAAGTTAAGGGCCCTGGAGACGGATCAGGACGAAACTATAATCCCGCCATAAGATAGCGGCGGACAAAAAAGCCCCCATAAAGGGGGCTTTTGACAGGCCGGATAGAGACTGTCTAGTTCAAGATGTAGTCGATGCCCACACCCCAGAACACCTTTGGACGCAGACCATCATCGTTGAGCGGAAAGCTGACAAATGCCGTCAGCGGCGCATTGCGATTGGTAAACGGGTTCCACTTGGCGGACAGGGCCAGATCAACAATGTCGTTGCCGATGTCTTCAATATGCGGGTTGCTTCGCCCCAGAATATCAATACCGCCGGTAAAGCGGTCGGACAGCCGAGCATCTACACCCACAGCGTAGGTGTAGTTTTCCAGTTCAGAAATGCTGGTGGCCGCCTCGTAGGCAATGTTGATGTGTGGGGTAATACGGCCAAAGGTTTTAGATGCAATAAACATACCCTTAAACTTGGTCTCGCCGGTGCCCAACAACTCGTCTTCGTCACCGGTGGGCAGGGTCACCTGTCCCAAAATCGCCAGATCCCAACCTGCATTGTCCCCGGCAAAGTTGTACTTGGTGCGCAGAATCACATCCCCCAGGCCGGATTCGGTACCCCCGGTGCTGGATATTGCGGCGGAGGGATCAGGGTTAAAGGAGTGGACCGGGTTACCGTTGAACAGGGAGCCGTCACCGGCCAGGACTATGGTCGCCTGGGAAAATGCTTCAGCTTCCACTCTGACAAAGGGTACAACCACACCAATATCCCAATTGTCGGTGACGCCGTAGTTAGCGCTCAGTGCATACACTTCCTGCTTCACGTCCAGGTCGATATCCAGAATGATGGTGTCTTGCTCAAAACCGGTACGCTGTCCATCCGGTGGCGGAATTGGCGGTGGTCCCACCGCGCAGCAGTCCTGGTGGATCAGGGTGACTTGAATGCTGTCCAGGTCCTCACCGTCCAGTTCATCAAATTCCTGGGAAGAATAACTGAAGCCAAAGCTCAGGCGGCCTTTGCCGATTGTCTTTGCCCGCTCCGCAACCAGCGGCCCCAGGCTGTCTTCGACCCGCACCGGAGCGCCGGCGGACAAGTCAAAGGTGATACCGGTTACGGTGGAGTTGAGTGAAAATACCCCGGTACCGCTCACCACCCCGCTGCTCAGGGCATTAAGCTGGGCAATCTGCTCGGGACCGGTAAAGTGGGGTACATGGGCATCCGCAATATTTTGTGGAATATTTTCCGCGGGCGGTAGAAAAATCCCGTTACCGCCATATAACCCCGAAATAAACCCCTGTAGCTCTCCTGGGTGGTCTGCCCGTGCCTGGGTACCAAACAGGACCAGGCACAAACTCACCCATACATAATAAAGTGCGCGGCAGCGCAATCTAACGTCCATGTGGACCCCCTTCTTTTTCTGAAAGATAAGTTTCCAGGGAAGGATGGCCGCCGTCAATAACGAATATTGCCCCAAAAGCGCTTGTTGATCCCGGATAAACTGAAAGTTGGCGCCACATCCGGGATAATTCATCTGCACAGAAACTAATTTGCGCGCGCATACGACTTGGTGGACGTTGAAACAAACGGAAAAGATACCGGGGTCACAATGAAAATTCTTATGAATATCATGAGCTTGGTGGGAATGCTGGTGATTTTGAGCGCGTGTGGCCCAAACTTCGAGGCCACCGTACCCGCTGGTGAAGTAAAACCCAGACAGGTCAGTCCCTGGCTGGCTTATGGCGGACCCGGGGGGCAGAAATTTGCGCCGGTGGTGCACATCAATAAGTTTAATGTGGCCAACCTGAAACCCGCCTGGGTATTCCGCACCGGGGATGTGTCCACGGTTTTCCAGACAACCCCTATTCTGGTCAGCGGACAGCTGGTGTTTTGCTCACCCTATAACCGGGTCTTCAGCCTTGATCCCTTTACCGGGGGAGAATTGTGGCAATTCGACGCAAAAATTGATCGTGATGCGCGGGTGAGCAACGAATTTAACTGCCGGGGTGTGGCGGCCGGCTTGGTGGCGCCCAGCGGCCATTGTGGTGAACGTATTTTTATGGCCACCAACGATGCCCGGCTGATTGCCCTGGACAGCAAAACCGGGCAGCGCTGTCACCATTTTGGCACCCGGGGGGAAGTGGATCTGAGCTCGGGTGTGGGTAAATTGCGGCATCCGGGGGAGTATCAGGTGACGTCGCCACCCGCCGTGGCCGGCGGGGTTGTGGTGGTGGGTTCCGCGGTGCGTGACGGCAGCCGGGTTGATGCACCCAGCGGGGTGGTCAGGGGTTATGATATCCGTACCGGTGCACTGGTATGGGCATTTGACCTGGCCCCGCCGGGCTTCGACTATGCCAACCGCCCGGTCAGCGCTGCGGGATATGCCCTGGGAACGCCTAACGTGTGGAGTGTCATGAGTGTTGATGACGCGCGGGGGCTGGTTTTTTTGCCCACCGGTAATCCCTCCCCTGACTACGACCGTTCCATTAACGGGGACCTGAATTATTACGGCTCAGCGGTGGTTGCCCTGCATGCGGCAACCGGGCGGGTGGCGTGGCACTTCAATACGGTAGTGAATGATTTATGGGATTTTGATGTCCCTTCCCAGCCGGTGCTGGCTGAAGTGACCATTCGCGGTGAAGAAATTCCTGTGGTTATCCAAAGCACTAAGATGGGGTTCATTTTTGTCCTCCATCGGGAAACCGGGGAGCCGGTGATTGATGTGAATTATCTTGAGGTGCCTGTTTCAGGTCCGCTGGCTGCGCAATTGTCACCCACTCAGCCGTTTCCACCCGATGTTTTCCAGGTCTCCCGCCGTTATCAGGCGGGTGATTCGCTGCTGGGATTGTGTGACGGCCTGGATGCCCAAAGTGTGATTGGACCCATCTATACGCCCATAACAGAACAGTGGACGGTGGGTTTGCCCAGTAATATGGGTGCGACAAACTGGGGTGGTATTGCCGTGGACGCGCGGCGGGGACTCATCGCCGTACACACCAACGCGGTGCCTTTCCGGACAAAACTGATCCGCCGCAGCGAGGCTGTGGATTTGTTGCGGGTGTTGAACGATGAGGGGGCGTCGGACCAACAAAAGATTCACGCGCGCGAAGAGATGCGAGTTCGTTTTGATTTGCCGGAAGATGTTGAGCTGGCTCAGCAGCAGGGGGTGGAATTCCTCATGGCGCGGCATATCTACCGGGATCCTTATGTGGGTGCCCCCTGTGCGGGTTTACCCATGGCGGAAATGATGGTTTTGGATATTGCTGAACAAAAACAGATCTGGCGCCGGCCCCATGGCAGTCTGCGCGACTTTGCCGGTTTGCCGGTAAACACGGGAGTGCCGGGAGTTGGCGGGCCATTGATTACACAAAGCGGTCTGGTATTTATCGGTGGTGCTGCCGAAAAAGCAATTCGTGCGTATGACTTAACGACCGGTGAACAACTCTGGCACCATCGGCTGCCCCATCCCGGCAACGCCACCCCAATGACCTACGAAGTTGAAACCAACCATGGCAAGCACCAGTTTCTAGTGATTGCCGCGGGTGGGGATGCGCGCACGGGCGTAGGTGGCGTGGGTGACTACCTGGTGGCCTTCAGCCTGCCTCACTAATATCGTTGGATTCGTGGAGGGCCTGTAAAAGCGGCGCAGGCAGTTCAAGGGCGCCACCCAGATTCTCAAGATAGGCACGGCCGGCAGCACACTGGCTGTCAAGGACGGCCAGGGATGCGGTATATACTTCTATTTTGGTGGCAAGGTCATCAGCCTGACTAACCAGCTCTGCTACGGGTTTAGGTTGATTCAACATATCCTGCAAAGCGGCCAGGGCAGCCGGCGGCACCCCCTGGTCAACGGCGCTTTGCCAGATTCTGCGCTGTTCCAGATCTGTCAGATGACCATCGGCATAAGCGGCGGCAATCATTGCCTCCAAAAGAAGGTTGTTCACCCGAGGGTTGTCCGGCGCGGATTCAAATTGTTCCTGGCTGAGTTGGGGAACAGGTGTGGCGGCGGGTGTATTCTGAGTTGCCGCAGCCTTGTTCTGATAACTTTGAAAGGCTTTCCAGGCTACCCCGCCCAAGGCAACCAGACCACCGGCTTTCAGCAGCTTTTTGGCACTCTTTTTATTGGTAAAGGCGCTGATCAAGGCGCCACCAGCAGCGCCGCCAACAGCACCGGAAAGGGCCGCCTGGGCGTTGGAAGATTGCAGCAACTTGTCTATTGGCATAAACACACTCCGGTTGATTTTACCGGGAGTTTGCCCGGATTGAGCTAATGTATCCATCTGTTGGTCGCTGAATATTGTGTCGGCATTTTCGAAAAGTATTTCTCCGGGGACTCAGCCACAATGCAGTGAAGATCGGGCGTATGCCCTTAGGAGATTTGGATGAAAATTGAGTACAACCTGGACGATGATTTACGCATGTACTGGCCTTATCATCTGGAGCGCCAGCTCCACTTGAAATTATCGTCAATGGCGATGCACGTGCGTACGCTCAGGGTACGGCTGACCCGCGCGGAGAGCAGTGATCAAGCAGCGGGTTATCTTTGCGAAATTGAAGCTCATCTTATTCAAGCGAGCAGACAGTCCCCGAAAAATCTGCAATTTGCCACGGCACGAAGTCCGGTGCCCAGTATTTGTGTGGCTGACGCGGCATCGCGGCTGGCCAGGGGAATAAAGCGCGAGTTGCAGACCCGTCTGGCAAGTTAGTTAGAGAAGGTCCGGAACACGCAGTATTCCGGGCGGATAGGCGCCGTTGGGACGAATACGGCAGGGGGCCCTCGACGAAAAATCTGGCGGACGCCTAGTTCGACAAAATGTTTTTGGCCGATTCGGTGATTGCCAGCACAGCCGGGTGCTTCAGCTTTCGTTCGGGGGAGATGGCATAATAACGCTCCCTGATTGCCTCGATGGTGCCCAGTTGGGTGGCGTGATACATTGAACAAACTTCTTTAGCAATGGCAGTGGGTGCGGGAAATATCCCCAGACCAGCTTCACCAAAAGCCTTAAGCAGAGCGCTGTCTTCAAATTCCGCAACAACCCGGGGTGTGACCTCGATGGTTTCAAACCAATCCTCCAAGCTGCGCCGCAGTTGATTTTTATGATCCGGCAAGAGCACCGGCGCATTGTCCAGACAGGCGGGGAAATCTTTGTACTCATCCGCAATGGTGTGGTGGACAAAAAAGCTGATCGCGCTATCACCCAGGGGGTGATTAAAAGCTTTAACATGGGTGCCCGCCGGAATGGGGTGGTCGGCAACCACTAAATCCAAACGGTGTACCGCCAGGTCCGCCAGCATGGTGTCCATGGACCCTTCGGTGCAGACTATTTTTACCGGATCTTCCAAACTCAAGGCCGGTTCGATAATGCGCAGGGCAACCAGTTTTGGGATGGAGTTAATAACACCAACGTTTACGGTGGTGGGTAGCAGGGCCTGTTTGCTCTTCACCCGCTGTGTCAGCTCAGCACCGAGCTGGAATATTTCATCCGCATATTGGTTCACCACCTGGCCGGTTTCGGTCAGGGCCAAGCCGCGCCCCACGCGATTAAACAAGGGTTCACCAACAGCTTCCTCCAAGAGTTTCAGCTGGCCGCTGATGGTTTGAGGGGTCAGGTGCAGGGTATCCGATGCCTTGGTAATACTGCCTTCCCGGGCAACGGTCCAGAAGTAAAGCAGGTGGGTATAGTTCAGGTGCCGCATATTGTGATCTCGAGTTTGAGGCGCTATTGGACGATGATTCGTTAGCTCGGAAAAGTCGAAATAAACACATTTTATATTCGAAAAAATCGAAATCAAGAATAGGCCGCTGAGCCTTTTGGTTTGAGCGTGGGCGGCATGGGTTTGGGCATGCCGCCGGTTGGTTGGGGATTCAGGCTGGAGTCGTAAACTGCACTTCGCCTGCATGCATAAAACAAGCTTGGCTGAACAACGACAGGTCCACGGGATTAGGCAGGCGTACATGATCCAGGGTGGGGCACGCAGCCGTATCCGGATCATAACGCCGGTCGATTTGGGAGATGATCAGCATGGTGATTTTACGTTGGCGGGCAAAAGTGTTCAGAGCGTAAATCTGGTCTGCCAGCGCCGGGTGATTGCGCCGTTGGTCCAACAGCTGAAGATAGTCGATCACCACCAGGCTGCCGCTGGGAAATGTATCTAGGGCGCGGATAATGTAGTCCGCACAGATATGATCTGAATCGTGGAACACAAAGTGATCCGCGTAGTCCGCCGGGGACAGGTTGAGTTGCACAAAGTGGTTGAGCACATCAGTGTGAGTATACTCCAGCGAAAACAAGGCGGTTTGCGCGCCCCGCTGCATGGCTTGCCACAAAGCCTCGAAGAAAAAGGTGGTTTTGCCTTGCCGGGGGCGGGCACCTACCAGGATCAGTTCACCGGGATCAAATCGGGGCTGATTCTTTTGGTCCAAGGTGGATTTTGCCATCAACAAGCTCCAACGCCGGTAGCCTTGTTGTTGGGCTACCCGATCCAGGGCTTCGTGCAGCCTGATGTTCTGCTGACGGGCAAGTTCCCGGGCCTGTTTCTTCAGCCTGTGGATGGGTGTTGATGTTGGGGAAGCTGGGTGTTGTCTCATACAAACCTCCGGTTGCGAGCGCTGATCGCCAATCCCTCCTTATGTGCGTTGCTCGAACTGTGGTTCGGTATAAGCTGACAATGCTCTGCGCGGATGACGTGCTTTCCCACGGGGAAACCAATGGAGGGGGGAGGGCTGAGCAAGCCCCGGAGAGTTAGTATGAAATAACAGCCTGCTTTGCGCAACCTGCCCGCCCCGTAATAGATCGGTTGGGCTTGCCAGGTGGCACAACAGGTGTAGCGCCGTCCATAGTGACCCTGGCGACAGCAGGACCCGTCACTGGCGCAGCAGGCCGGTGGCGATATGTGGATAAACTTCACGATTAAAGACCAGGCCCCCGTGGGTACCGCTGACTTCGATATTTTCCGCACCGGGCAGGGGGCAGGTTTCCGGGGCAACAATGGGGTCGGTTTTTGAATAGACAGCGGTCACCCGGGTGGTTTCCGGGAAG
>JANQMF010000231.1 GCA_028280225.1 Pseudomonadales bacterium
TTCCACAAGGGTTACCTGAACCGTCACTACATCGAAGGCTGGAAGCGCAGCCGGGTGCAGACTGAGTACACCACTTGGGACCACTTCGTTAAGGTATAAATTTGACCCTGCCCTGATGCCCACATCGGGCAAACGGAGAAAAATCGGGAAGGCCTTCAGGCCTTCCCTTTTTGTCTGAGGGCTGGTGGTTCACCACCCATTGCACACACAAACGTTGCGAGTTACTTTGCCTTGCTGCTGGGCCATAATGGCCGGCACAGTGCAAAAGGACGCGTAACTTAATACCCATTGACGCTAAGTCTACGCTTGGGGAGCACAGCACATGCAGACCAGAATAAGAACCCACATCACCAACGCTCGTTTGGGGTTACCGCAATCCCTGCGCAAACTGATAGTGTGCCTAGTCACCGCTTCGGCTGCCCTTTTAGCCGGCTGCAGCACTTCATTAGGCGGTGGTGACTACACTCGCCCGGAACTTCCAGGCAAAGAAAACTGGTCGGAGTTGGACGGTCGAACCATCACCGCCTCGGAGATTATCCATCCGGAGTGGTGGAAACAGTTTGGTGACAACTACCTGGATGGTCTGATTGATCAAGCTCTGGACCAAAGCCTAACCCTTTCTCTGGCCACCTTGCGCCTGGAACAGGCCGGGATTGATCTGAAGGATCGCCGGCGTTCCTTATTTCCGGACGTAACCTTAGACCCAACCGGCCAGGTGACCGGTAGCAAGGGTGGCTCAACTCAAGACAGCAGCAACGTTGCCCTCGGTGTGAGTTGGGAAATCGACATCTGGGGCAAAATCCGCAAAGACGTGAACGCCCAGGCGGCCAACTATCGCAGCACAGAGATGACCTGGCGAGCCACGTATTTGAAACTGGTTTCCGACGTAGCCTCCCGGTACTTTGCCATCCGGCAGTTTGATGAGCAGATCAAACACCAGAAAGATTCCCTGGCAAACAGCCAAAACCTGCTGCAAATCTACGAACAACAATATGCTGAAGGCATGGTGCCGCGCACCCGCATCCTCAGCCAACAGTCGGAAATCAACAACCTCACCGGTACCCTGGTCGAGCTGCAGCGCGGCCGGGACGAGTCCGAGCTGATGCTGGCTACCCTGCTGGGCATGCCGGCGGGCCAACTGCAAGTCCCCGAGGGCAACTTAGAAACCCTCAGCCTGATCGACGTCCCAGTGGTCCTGCCGGCCGACATTCTGGCCCAGCGTCCGGATGTGCTCGCCGCGGAATTTAATGTCCTGCGCGCACATCAACTGTTGGGCAAGGCACGCCTGGCGCGCCTGCCCACCTTCAACCTTTCCAGCACCCTCAATCTGGTTGATTTGGCCACAACAACTTGGAACTGGGGACTGCAGACCTCATTTAAAGGCATGTTCGACCGGGATGTTGGCGTCAATATCAAGACCAACGAGGTCTCTTTAAAAACCTCCGTTGAGCAATACCGCGTGACCGTGCTTACCGCGTTTGAAGAAGTTGAAGTGGCTTTGTTGAACCTTCGTGCCCGCAAAGAACAGATGGCACTTTTACAAGAACAGATCGACAACCTGTCCACTGTACGTGACGTCAATTTGCGCCGTTTACAGGAAGGGCTCATTTCTCAACTGGAAATGTTCGAAACCGAGCGCACCCTGTTGAGTGCGCAACAAAGTTTGCTGGTTGCGTATCAACAGATCCTCACAGATACCGTGGTACTCTACATTGCTCTGGGGGGTGGATGGCCAGCGGAGATTGTGAAAGAGCAATCCTTGGTTTCAACCAACAAATAAAGTTAACAAAAATACGGGCGTAAATTACCCATGGTGAAGAATCCATGAAGGTGCGGCTTAAGCCACTTTCGCACCCGCAGCTGGGTGACATTGAGATCGACAGCTCCCTGTTTGCCATTGGCCGCAGAGAGGAACCATTTACACGTTTGGAGCAAGACGCGGCAAAATTGTCGCGTCGTCATGCACGCATGTTTGTGGAAAACGGCATGGTGTATCTGGCTGACCTGCAGAGTCTGAACGGCACCCGGGTGAACGGCCGGGTATTAGGTACCGATGCTCAAGTCTTAGCTGAAGGCGACATGGTCGACTTTGGCGGCGCCATTACCTTCAAGGTTGAAATAGACAGCACCGAAATCGGCGCGCAGCATGCCGCAACCCTGATCCTCAAACC
Source organism: Pseudomonadales bacterium (assembly GCA_028280225.1). Classification (GTDB taxonomy): domain Bacteria; phylum Pseudomonadota; class Gammaproteobacteria; order Pseudomonadales; family Azotimanducaceae; genus UBA4421. Next base: position 2,172 of record JANQMF010000231.1, read on the forward strand.
CAGCCAGTCGCCTGAGCTGGAAAGCATCGTCATCGAACGCTTCCCCTATATGGTCAATCGTGACGACCCCATATTTTCCCAACACAAGGAGAGTATGCCGGACGAGGTGAAACGCATCTCCCGCAGGCACGCACTATTTGCCCTGAACAAGGGCCAGATCTGCATCGAAGATCTGGACAGCTCCAACGGCACCTTTATCAACGACCAGCGTATGGACGAACATGCACAAATCCTGACCAACGGCGACGTCGTTCGCTTTGGCGGACAAAAATTTGTGTACCTGGTGCAGATCAAAAACGAAGAGTCCACCCAGGATCACGACGCCACGGTACTGTGGGCGGGTGATGCCACCCCGGGAGACCAGACACATATCATGCCCGCTGCCGCATCCACACCGGCGCAGAACGAGCCGGAGGATTCGGACCAGCCCCTTGCGGAATCCGTTACCGGTGATTCGCAAACTTCTGTTGAACCCGCCGCAGGCAACCCTGACGACAACGCTCAGCCGGCCCCAGCCGTGGACGACAGCGACAAAACCCGCTTTGTCGAATCACCCACCTCCTTTCTGGACGTGTTCTGCGCCCCGGCAGGTGAAGATGACCAGCCCGCGGCACCCGAGGCCCAAGCACCTAAACCAGAGCGCCCCCGCACCGGCAAGGTGGGGCAATTCGGCGAAGCCATCGGCATAGGCCGTTATAAAAAAATAGCCGGTGTACTTGTCCTTGCCCTGGCCATTATCGGCGCAGTGGCCGGCGGCACCTATTGGCTGGACAGCGACAAACGCAAACTCAAAACCCTGGTTGAGAACCGCCAATACAACGAAGCCGTGGCCCTGGCCAGCAAGTACCTGGCTGCAAACAAAGAAGATTTTGATGCCACCAGCAACGGCGAAAAAGCCCTGGTGCGCGCCACCGTGCCCACCTGGGCGGAAATGCTCGACAGCAAAGACTACCAGGGCGCGGAACTTTATGTCGCAGATGCTTATCCACCGGCAAAAACCATTGGCCGCGGTGTGCAAATGCTTGATCTGCTGACATGGGTGTCCCGGGTGCAGAAGCTTTTCGACGAACGCGGACGCGATGTATCCATTGTCGATGACGAGCTTGTCCTGCAATCTTTGGTTTCGGATTGGGACACCAACCAATATCAAAACCGCCAGCTCATCGCCCAGATGATCAGCTACGACCCTGCCTTTGAGCCGTATGCGGCCAGTGCCATGAGCCGTCTGGTGCAACTGCGCAACAACGATGCCACCTTCGGCGAAGCCATCAGCAAGCTCAAGCGTTCCATCATCAACGGTCTGGAAGGCGGACGTCTAAACGACATAGGCACCGCGCTGGACAGCTTTGCCACTATTTACCCCACGGTGGACGGCATTGCCGAATATCGCGGTGATCTGGAGCGCTATCGCCGCATGCTCACCAGCTTCCAGGCTAACAATTTGTTTGAGCTGGCACGCATCAACAGCCAAGGCGGATTTACAACCGAAACCTTTACCACCTTTGTCGGCAAGTGGCTGGAAAACACTTTACCTTCCGACGCGCTGATCGAAACTTACGAAAAGTCAGCGGAACAGTGGCGCGGCGGCTACGCCAATGATGCCATCACCACCCTGGAACTCATCTTACCCATTGCACAGGACGGCCTGGGCAGCGAAGCTCAGGTTAAGGCAAAAATTGCCCGCTACCAGGCCATTGATGCAGCTTATCAAAGCTGGCAGGAAGACAATTCGGTGGACGCCCTGTTGGAATTGCGCGGCCTGCTGCAAGAGGGAGAAGATACATTTTATCTGCAAGCCAGCGCGGAGGCTTTTGCACAACAGCGCCATGTTGTGGTCAATCAGTTAGATCAAACCCTGCGCAGGGCCAAAAACTCCTGGGCCCTTTACCAGCAAGAGGGTGGCATCCCCGGCCTGGTCCGCCTTGAACCCAATGTATCAGCCCGTTATGAAACCCAGGCCAAACGGCTCAAGGACGCGCTCAGCGAAATACAATTGGGCGGCCGGCAGCAGGAGATGCTGGGTATCGAGCGGGATGCCGAATGGTCAACGCTCGAGGTTGATATCGTCAACGAGATCAAGCGCCAACGCCTGTGGTTGAGCGAATTGCGGCTTGTCATGAATGCGGAAGTGCTGGCCAAAAAGCTGGCTTTGCTTCCGCAAATTTAGTTTTAAACACGGAGACATCACATATGGCACCTGTTTACAGTAAAAATCAAAAAGGACTGTCCAAGCTGGCGGAAGAACACTCCGCGGAAGCGGTTTCCGTCCTCACCATGGAGCCCTCCCTATTTATACGCCGGCTGGTGCTGGTTTTGGCCAGCCTGCTGTTTGCCGCCGTAATCTGGTCGTTTATCGGGCGCATGGACACCATCGTCCAGGCCAGCGGCTCGGTGCGGCCGGAATCCCAGGAACTTAGGGTATACGTGCCGGTTAAGGGCCAGCTGGCGGATATGTTTGTGGCAGAAGGCATGCTGGTTTCCAAAGGGGATGTACTGGCACGGGTGAACTCGCCTTCAGCCATTGAACTGGTGGGCCAGGCGACCACGGCATATCAGCACATGCTGGCCGCGGAACGCAAACTGGAGTCCTTTCCCATCACAAAAAAAGCGTTGGAGATGCAGATAGACGCCTTGGCCAGCCAAATTGCCCACGAAGAACAGTCTTATCAGCGCAATGTTGCCGAAGGCTTGTCAAAACTGGCGGTCACCCAGTCACTGAAACTGGAAAAGGCACAAGCCAAACTGGCTAAGGCTGAAGAAGAACGTTTGCACGCCCAGCGCGAGCTGGAGCAATACCGGCGGCTCTTCGACTCCCCCGGGGGTGGCGGCATCTCCGGTGATCAGATTGAAGAAAAACAGAAAGCCCTGCGGGAAAAGGAAATTGACTATCAGCTTGCGGAGGTTGAGCTGTCTGAATTTGAAATTGCCCTGAGTGACGAAACCGCCAAGAAAAAAGAAGAGATAGAAAAGAAATCTCAAAATCTGGTTGGCTTGCAGGCGCAATACGAAACCATGGTGCTGCAACTTGCGGAAAACGAACAGCGTGTGCATACGGACCTGCGTCTGGCTAAAACCAAGGCCCGCTCCTCCGCCCAGGTGCAATACCAGGACATAGACGATGAAAACTTTCTGCTCATCCGCGCACCGGCGGACGGCATAGTCACCCAGGTAACCCGCGCCCAGGTGGGGAATACCGTCGATGAGCGCGCCCCGATTGTGGCCATTGCTTCAAAAGACGACCGTAAGATTCTGGAGGTACAAATTAACGAACGCGACCGTGCTTTCCTGACCCCGGGCATGCCGGTAAAGATCAAGGTGAACGCTTTTGCTTATCAACGCTACGGCCACATTAAGGGAGAATTGGAGCATATCGCGCCGTCCACCGTGGTGGACGAACGCTCCAAGGCGCTGGTGTACAAAGCCAAGGTGCGCCTGGATCGCGACTACTTTCTGGTTAACAAAGTAGAGACCCCGGTTCGCTACGGCATGACCGCCAGGGCGGAAATTGTTGTCCGCAAGCGCCGCCTGATCGATCTTGCCTTAGACCCTTTGCGTAACGTTGCCGGTTAATTCAACCAAGGAAAATAATGTCTACCGAACTCAGTAACGAAAGCCCGGACCTGGAATTTCTCGCCAGTGTGGAGATGTTCTCTGCTTTTTCCCAGGACGCGCTGGCGGAAATTGGCAAGGACGCTGAAACAGCGTGGTACGAGTTTGGAGACGTAGTGTGCGAAGCCGGAGCCCCCAGCGACGGTGTCCAAGTCATCAAGAGCGGCAGCGTGCGTATCTTCAGCCAGGAAGACAACAAGGAAGTCAGCATGGGCTTGCGTAAGGCCGGCGATGTTTTTGCTGAACTTGCCGCCCTGCGGGAAATGCCTCACGAATTTTCCGTGCGCGCATCCGCTAAAACGGAACTGCTGACCATACCCCGGCAGACGATTCGGCGTTTGCTGGACAGCAATCCCAGCGCTGCTGCTTTTATTAACAGCTATGTCGCCCTAAGAACCGTTGGTGGATTTGTTAACCGCTTGTTCGAACTGCGTGGCAAGGTTGACAAGGAAGAACTGGAAAAACTGGTGCGCAGCGTTGGCGCAAAGCGTGTGCAAGCCGGCACCACGGTGCTTGAACAAGACAACAGCGATGACAAGCGGTTGTACGTTGTCCGCCAGGGAGAATTTGAAGTCAGCCGGGATATGGAAGGCAATACCTACCCGCTGGCCAACCAGACCGAAGGTGGCTTGTTTGGTGAATTTGCCGCGCTGCGGCGTGACGCCCAGAACGCCACGGTCACCGCTAAAACCGACGGTGTTGTTCTGGTTGTGCCCGAAGACACCCTGCGCACGGTGCTTGAACTCAATCCGGAAATGAAAGAGGTTCTGGAAAACCGTATTGGCGATGCAGACCGTGATGTAGAGCGTCAACAAAAAGTTGCCGAGATGCGCGGCAGGCGCGGCTTCAGTCTGGATTTAACCAGCAAGGCCAAGTTGGGTGAAAATATTCTCACGCGCTTTGCCCTGGTTGAACAGGCGGAAGAAGCGGACTGCGGGGCTGCTTGCATGGCGATGATTTGCAAGCACTACGGCATCGATATGACCCTGGGCAAATTGCGCGACATGGCCAACGTCACAACGGAAGGGTCAACCCTGGATAGTCTGGCCAAGGTTGGCGAGTCTCTGGGTTTTAACAGCCGCGGGGTGAAGTGCACCTTTGAATCCATGTTGGGTTTCCAACTGCCCTTTATTGCCCACTGGGAAGGTTATCATTACATTGTTGTTTACGGGGTTTCGAAAAAACACGTCTGGGTTGCCGACCCGGCCCGGGGGTTTGCCAAGATGTCTGTGGCGGATTTTGAGAAAGGCTGGACCGGCACCTGTCTGCTGTTTACCCCCACCGCGGATCTGGCCACAACAGAACCCACCACGTCACCGTGGGTACGTTTTGCCCGTTACCTGCGGCCCTATACCAACGTCATCGGCTATATTCTGCTGGCCACTTTTATCATTGAGCTATTAGGCGTAGCGCCGCCGATTATAGTGCAGAACATTCTCGACCGGGTGGTGGTCCATGCCAATGTCGAGTTGTTAAACGTGCTTATCGTTGGCCTTATTATCGCCCATTTTTTCTCGCGGCTAACCACATTGATGCGCGGCTTTCTCACCAATTTCATGACCCGCAATCTGGACCTGTCCATGCTGTCGCACTTTTTTCAGCACACCATGGCCCTGCCGCTGAGCTTTTTTAACACCCGGCGCACCGGCGACATTTTTGCACGCTTTCAGGAGAATATGACGGTTCGGGACTTCCTGACCGAATCAACCATATCAACCATTCTGAATCTGCTGATGACCGTCATCTATTTTACGGTGATGTTCTTATACAACGTTAAGCTGACAATTCTGATGATTGTCATGGTCATTCCCATCCTTATCCTCACCCTGGGGGTCACCCCGCGCATCAAGGCATATGCCCGGGAGACCTTCGAGACTTCCACTGACGCGGAATCCGTTCTAATGGAAACCATCAGCGGTGCGGAAACGGTGAAGGCCATGGGCATCGAACGGCCCATGCGCATGCGTTGGGAATCGCGTTACGTTAAAGCCCTGAATGTGCAGTATCGTTCCGAGCGGTTTGAACTGTGGGTGGGGTTTGTCAGTCAACTGCTGAACGTGGCCGCCACCGTGGCGGTGCTGTGGGTTGGCGCCAACATGGTGTTAGCGAATGAATTGACCATTGGCCAGCTTATCGCCTTTAACATGTTAATGGGCAGCGCCCTGTCGCCATTAATGGGCATCATCGGGTTGTGGGACGAACTGCAGGAAACCGGGGTGGCCATGGAGCGTCTGGGGGATGTTCTTGATGTGGATCAGGAGCAACGCCCGGAAGAGGCGGATTCCAGAATTGTGCTGCCGGATGTACGCGGCCAAATTCAATTCAGGGACGTATTCTTTCGCTACGGCGGCACCGAAACCCCCTACATCCTGGAAAGTGTGAACGTCGACATAGAGCCGGGAGAATTTGTTGCCATTGTCGGTCAGAGCGGCTCGGGCAAAACTACCCTGGCCAAACTGATTGCCGGTTTTTATCCACCCACCGAAGGTAAGATCTCGGTGGACGGTTACGACATGGCCTATGTAGACAAAGAACACTACCGCTCACAACTGGGTTATGTGATGCAAAACAATCTCCTGTTTTCCGGCACCATTGCGGAAAATATTGCCGCCGGCGTAGAAAATCCGGATAGGCGCCGGGTCATGGAGGTGGCAAAACTGGCGGATGCACACAACTTTATCACCCAGACGCCTCTGGGTTACGACCAGATTGTGGGTGAACGGGGCATGGGACTTTCCGGTGGTCAAATGCAGCGCCTGTGTATTGCCCGGGCCCTGTATCGGGATCCCAGCATTCTGATATTGGACGAAGCCACCTCAGCCCTGGACAGTCAGTCAGAAAGCGCGATCCTCACCAACATGCAGAGTGTGCTGGCCGGACGCACCTCTATTGTTATTGCGCACCGCCTGAGTACCATAATGAACGCTGACAAAATTCTTGTATTGTTTGAGGGCAACATTGTCGAGCAGGGGAAACACGAAGAGCTGTTGGAACGCGGCGGCATGTATCACCAACTGGTGTCCAAACAGCTTTCGGGTATAGCTTAGCCGGTAAGATAATCAGCAGAAGAACCAACCAATAGAGCAGGATTAAGGGCAGGACTATGGAAGAACGCAGAGAAGAGCTGAAAGAGTGTTTCGCTGAGGTAGACAAAAACGCCGACGGTGTTATTCAATTTGAAGAGTTTGAAACGCTACTCCACAACCTGGGTTCTGAACTAACCGATTCAGAATGCCGCATTGGCTTTAAAGAGGTGGATGCCGACAACAATGGCGAAATCAGTTTCGACGAATTTGCCACCTGGTGGCTGGAGCATTAGTTGATGTGAGATTGTCCAGACTTGCCCCGGTGGACAACAAGCGGGTCGCCTGACTGTTACCGTGAACCTCCGCCAGCGCCTTGGCTCAGCAATGCAAAAAACCGGACATCCAACTCCGCCCAACCAGGTACCCTTCCAATCCCTTATTGTGTTTGCGTCTTGCCAACCGGTCAAGCGAGCACCCCTTTCAGACGCAACACAGTAGCCTGCAGTTCCTTGACCAAGCCACCATCGTTGAGGCGCCCGCTTTCAGCATCGAAGTTATCAAAAAAACTGGGCACCGACATCGATGCTTTCAGGTCCGCGCCGAAAAAGGGGGCTGACTTAGTAGCCGTGGCCAACACATTTGCCGCGCCGCCGGCCCCGGGTGACGTCGACAACATGACCGTCGGCTTGTTCTGATAGACCTTCGTGTCAATACGCGAAGTCCAGTCGTACAGGTTCTTGTACGCCGCAGTGTAAGAACCGTTGTGTTCGGCGAGACTGATCAGAAGCGCATCGGCGCTGCCAATTTTCTGATAGAAGCGGTGGGCCTGTTCAGGGATGCCATCGGCGGCTTCGCGGTCGCTGCTGTATAGCGGCATCTCGTAGTCATTGATGTCCAACACTTCGATGTCAGCTTCTTCAATCAGCGTGCCGGCGTAACTCAGCAGTTGCCGGTTGATGGATTTTGTTGAATTGGTTGCCGCAAAGGCCAGGATCTTCATGGTTTACCTCCTAAGTTGTGTGTTGACTGCGCTAAGCCGGTTGGTGGAATTCGAGTACGTTGCCGTCCGGGTCCCTGACAAAGAAAAACTCAGCGCCGCTCGGCAAGCTCACGCGCTCGGTGATCTCAATGCCTGCGGCATGGATTTCACGCTCCACCGCTCGAAGCTCATCTACTTCCAAAGCGATGTGGGTAAAGCCCGTATGTTTGGCAGCAATATCCATGAGGAGATTGGCCGGCGGGGTGTCCTCAGAAGCATTCAGGATGAAATTGATATTAATGCCGCTGGGATGCTCCATGATGGCTACCGGCTCGGGACCAATGGGTCCGGCGAGGAACTTGAAGCCGATCTTTTCGTAGAACCGGCGAGCCGCCTCAAGACTGCGCACGCGCAACCCTACATGGTTAATTTTAAGTATCTGCTTCATTTTCCGTTTCCTCTGCTTTCCTTAAAAGACTCAAAAAAGCTTACCAGAAGGACGAATGGTCAAAAATTAGCTATTTATGGATTTATCGTCCCATATATGGGACATTGCGGGTATGCTGGACCTGAATGACCACCACTACTTCGTACACGCTGTTGATCACGGAGGTTTTACCGCAGCCAGTCGCGCGCTGGGCCTGCCGAAGTCGACCATAAGCCGGCGAGTGATCGAACTGGAGTCGAGGCTTGGTGTGCGGCTGATCGAAAGAACATCCCGCAGCTTCGTCATGACCGACGTGGGGCGTGCCTTCTATCGCCACGCAAAAGCCATGCTGATTGAAGCGGAAGCCGCCGAGGATGTGGTGACGAGTCTACTGGCCGAACCCACCGGGACCGTGCGCATGACTTGCTCATTTGGCATGGCACGTTTTGTCAGTGGCCTGATCAGCAACTTTCTAACCGCCTATCCCAAAGTCAACCTTGTTCAATATACGACAAACAAGAACGTCGACCTGATAGAAGAGGGATTCGACATTGGCCTGCGCGGCCATAGCACGCCGCTACCTGATTCGTCATTGGTGCAACGCCGGCTTGCCGAAACACCCTGGCAAGTTTTTGCCGCGCCCACATATCTCGCCGTGGAAGGCACACCATTAGAGCCTGCAGATATCGCCCAGCTTGCAACACTGGCGTTGGGCACCGGCACGGACAATCTATCGTGGCAGTTTATGCGCGACGATCAAACCGTGGTTGTGCCAATCAGGCCTAGGTTCCAGGGTAGTGACATGGAATCGTTGAAAGATGCTGCAATCGCCGGGCACGGGGTTGTCTCGCTGCCTGCCTATTTTGCTCAGCAAGAGGTTATAAGCGGTACGCTGGAACCTGTGCTCGCTGACTGGGTCACCCAACGTGCGCGCATCTCCCTATTGATCCCTCCACGGCGCAGCCAGCTACCGTCGGTACGCGCACTGATCGACTTCCTCGTCGCAGAGTACCCCAAGCTGCTCGCCCGTGGGGTGGCTAACCAACCTGCTGCAAGTTAAGCAGACCCTCCATAGGCGATTAGGCGAGCAGAGATATAAATATCCTTCGACCGTTTATGCCCAGGCGCTGTTTCTTCGGATAAGTCCACGAACAGTATTGAACCTTCCAGCAGAGAAGCAATAGAGACAGCGCGGCCAGTAGCCTGCTGCTTAGACACACCCGTCGCATCTCGTATGAGCCTTTCCAAAAGCGCCACATACAGGGCGTGGTAATGAGCTAATGCGCGGTTAGCGGCTTCGTCGATTTGAGCCAATGCCCAAAACTGTACGTCAAGCCGGTCGTCATCTTGGACTTCACCCGGTCCAATCGCGAACCATCGCAAAACTGCATCCAACATCTCTTTGGCGGCACCTTGCGTTTGTTCCAGGAGTTGATTGATTCTCGCCTGCTGCCCGGCTAGTCGATCAGCAACAAGTGCTTCTATCAGCGCCGCGTGGGTCGGGAAGTAGTATTGGATAGAAGAGAGTTTGAGGCCTACATTGTTGGCAATTCCACGCAGTGTGAGCGCACGCGAACCTTCGGTAATGAGTAGCTGGCGCGCGCATTCAAGGATTTCGGCTCTCCTATCTTTGGCCTTTTTCTTCTGAGTCGTCATTTGTTTCAACACTTATTAACAGGTGAATTTTACCTGTCACTTGACAGATATGTACAGCTGATATATTTTATCGGTCATGTGACAGGTATGAGCGGGGAGAGTAGGAAGCTATGGATCGCAGAGATTTTTTGAATGGCATGGCACTTACTATCGGTGCTTGCGCTCTAACGGGCACCGGTTTGCCCGCGCTGGGAAATCGATTGAGCTCCGATCTGCCCGGCGCTGCGCCGAAACCTAACGGCTACTATCCTCCTGAGTTAGTCGGCATGCGGGGTGCTCATGACGGTTCTTTCGAAGTCGTGCACTCGATCGCTTGGGGCGGAAAGCAGTATGGACGGGCTACCTTGCGCGTCGATGACCACTACGATCTTGTCGTTGTAGGGGCAGGGTTGTCTGGTCTTGCCGCCGCGAGATATTTTCAGCATGAAAACCCAGATGCACGAATTCTGATATTGGACAATCATGATGACTTTGGCGGTCATGCTCGGCGCAATGAATTCACGGTTGATGGCCACCATCTTCTAGGCCATGGCGGCAGCCAATCCATCGATACACCTTCTCAGTTCTCACCGGAAGCCAGCGCCTTATTGAAAGATATCGGTATCGAGACCAAACGTTTCTACGACTATTACGACCGCGACTTTTACGCATCCCACGGTATGGCGATGGGCCTATTTTTGTCGAGTGATCAATTCGGTAAAAACCACCTACAACGCGCACCCGTTGAAATGTTTGGCGGGTTTGGTGTCCTTTTCGGAGCAGCTGGGTTGGGCAATGATGATGAACTCATTGAGAGCCTGCCAATCTCGCCCGCAGATAAAGCAAAATTGAGAGAGCTCATTTTCGAAGTAACGGACTATCTGCCCCAAATGAGTGATGAAGAAAAGGAAGAGCTCCTCAGGTCGATTTCGTATGCGGAATATTTGTCTTCATATGCTGGCGCCAGTGATGTGGTGATCAAACTGTTAGATGAGACTTTGAAGCAACTCTTCGCACTCAACTGGCGAGCAGTACCGGCAATCCAAGCCATTGATCTGATGATGCCCGGCATGCAGGCGTTTGAATTTGGCGGCGGCAGCCTGGTTCGAAGATTCGCCCAGGCTCGAAGCTGGCTTCCCCATAGCGCCTGGCAGGTACTTGCAGACCAGATACTCGCACAGGCAGATATCGAGCCCTACATTTTTCACTTTCCCGACGGAAACGCGAGCATCGCACGCCTACTGATCAGAAAGCTCATACCGAACGTCCTTAAAGGCAATACCATGGAGGATATCGTTCTGGCATCCATGGAATACGATAGTCTGGATGTCGCAAACAACCAGGTGCGTTGTCGCCTTAACTCAACTGTAGTTGATGTACGTCATCAAGCAGATCAAAAAGGTGTTGACGTCAGCTACGTCAAAGATGGGAAGCATGTGTACGTCACGGCAACGCACGCCATACTCGCCTGCAATAACCAAGTTGTACCCTATATATGCCAGGAACTAGCGCAAGCACAAAAGGATGCCCTTGATTTAGCCGAGCGCGCGCCACTGTGCTATATCAATGTTGCCCTGAGAAACTGGCGCGCATTCGAAGCAGCCGGTGTAGATCGAATTTATTCTCCGGGTACGGAGTTTCCACACATGCTGTTGGATTTTCCAGTATCCATGGGGGGCGTAGAGTTTTCGGCTGATCCAGATAAGCCGATTGTGATGCACATTTCCTATGCTCCGTCTTACGCGGATAAGGGTGATCCTCGTTCGGACCGTGAGCTGTTTCGACATGCACAGCGAATCATTTATGCCAAATCGTTCGAAGACTTCGAAGCGTCCATAAAATCTCAAATGAACTCCATGCTGGGTCAATTTGGATTTGACGCGGATCGAGATATCGCAGCGATAACAGTGAATCGATGGACGCACGGGTATGCATATACACCTTATGGCCATATGGGTGAGCCAAGCGTGGATGATCCCGATTCTCCCCATTACGCTGCACGACAGCAAAACCACCGCATTTCAATTGCTAACTCGGACTCTGAGTATCGTGCCTACGTCGACGGTGCATTTGACTCGGCCTGGCGTGCGGTCACTGAGCAACAAAATCTTGCGGGAGGGAGCTGACCACGTCATTCAAAACACGCAAGTTGAGCGACTGCAATCGGCCGAGGCCGGCCACTTTTTGCCGTTCAGTTAAAGCACTACCATAGCTACATGATCAGAGAAATCGATGATGACATTTGGACAGTAGACGGCCCTGAAATCGTGTTCACAGGTATAACAATGAATACGAGGATGACTGTTGTACGGCTTACCGATGGTCGCTTGTGGATACATTCCCCCATTCAGTTAAGTGACTATGTATCGGATTTCGTAAGAGAACTGGGTGACCGGATTGCAGTGCTGATCGCTCCGAACAAGCTTCACCACATGTATATAGATCCTTGGCGCGAAAGATATACGGACGCCATCACCTTCGCTCATGATGACCTAAAGAAGAAAATTACTTCACTCGCGAATTCAGAGACTCTGACAAATATCACCCCCAGTGCCTATTCAAACGAACTAGATCAAGTGCTTTTCTCGGGAAATCCGGCGTTTCGGGAAGCAGTATTTTTTCATCGGGCTAGTGCTTCAGTCATCTTTACGGATTTGATGCAAAACTTGGATACGGCTAACGCAGGATTGTTCGCGCGTTTGTACGCAAAACTTGATGGTGTCGCTTCACCTGATGGAGGCGTCCCTCGTTTGTACAAATTGTTCTCGACGAAGAAAGATGCAGACCGTGAAGCACTAGAGAAGATGAGGGAATGGAAACCTAAAAACGTTCTATTTTGCCACGGCCAGCCTATAGATATGGATGCAGTGAATCTAATCGAACGCGAGTTTTCTTACTTAACCTAAGTAAACGAACGTCTCATTAGGGTCGATAGCACCCTATAGACACCCCGGCCCCGGCGTTAGTTTTCAGCCAAAAACGGCCGCGCAGCCGTGTTGGTACAACTGGAGACCACAGTCTTTTGCTCACTATTTCGGGGTGATTAAACCCGGTCGAGGTATAAACCAGTTACCGAATTTTCGGATCGGCCTGGACCGCTCTTGCAAGAATTCGGCGTAACTCTTATTTTTCCGCACAATCATAATGTGGTTCGCCAGGACAAAGGCCAGCTCTTTTGCCTGCCTACGCAGCGGGAGCAAATAGGCCGCATAGCCAAACCAGGGAATTGCGGCAATTAGGAGCACACCGGCGGAGTGTATGCGTGCTCGATCGAAGTTGCGGCGAACGGTTTCTACAATCCGGGCTCCAATAACCCACGAAACACGCCCGATTGTTCCCAGGGGGAGGGGAATCAGGTCGAATGCAAAAATTGCCCCTATGCCAAGATGGGCTCCAAGATTGCTGAGTATGTATCGAGAATCATTCAGTTGAATACGCAGTTTTTGACTTAGGATTTCCTCCTCTTGCTCATTGATCTCCCCTTTTTCCCTGAGGTAACGGAGGGTTTTTGCGTACGTTTGTGCTTCCAGGGCCTTAGCCTGGTTTTCCCGAATGGATTTTCCGAATCGGCCAAACATTCTCTTTTAAAACGCTCCAAAGCTCTGAGCTTGCCTTGAATTTCGCCGCCCGGTCCTCTAAAACAACCCGTTTAAGGACCGCAACATGGCTACACCCAATCTGAGCTGGGGACACATTAACATCAATGTAAGCAATCTGGATGATTCGATTGCTTTCTATGAGAAGCTGGGCTTCAGCCTGTTGATTCCGGGTGTGCCTTATCTGGGCATCAAAAAAGACGTTGGCACAGAGATCCCGGCCGACCAGAGCAAGGCGTTGGGCGTATCCGCGGGTGCAAAGGCTCGCGCCTGCATCATGCAACTTAATGACGGCTTCCCGAAAATTGACCTCACCGAATATGCAAAAGATTCTCCTCAGGGCGCAGGGGCTAACGACGACCTGGGCATGGTTCGGCTCTGTCTTGCGACACAAAACCTTGCTCAGGACTACGCCTGGCTGAAGGACGCCGGGGTGGACTTCCTGTCAGAACCAACAGAAGGTGTTGGGGGTTTGGCACACATCGCTATCTGCCGGGACCCTGATGGGACCTTGATTGAACTGATCGAAATACACCTTGAAAAGTGGAATAACCGGTCTGTTTAAGCCGCGCCGACCATACTAGCGCCGGCTTTTAGTTTCAAAGCCAAAAATTAATTCAGCCCGGCCCAGCCGTATGCGGTCCCCCTGAGACAGCTGAGCCTTGCGCACCATCATGCCGTTGACCAGCACCCCGTTGCTGGAATCCAGGTCTTGTACGTACCAATTGCCGGTTTGCACGCTCAACAGCGCATGTTTTTTTGAAATGCTGGAATCCGCCAGGACAATATCGCACCTGGAATGACGCCCCAGAGTGTATTCGTTGTCCAGCAACGTATACCGCTGTTCGTTGCTGACATCGGAAATATCGACCAGATAGCCAATGCGATAGGACTCACCCACAATTTCCGTGTGAGAGGCATCTTCGAATACCGAGGTATCCCCGTCATCCATTATTTTAAGCTGGGTCCTATCCTGCACCGCGGCAGCTTCCGCTTGAGCCTGGTCCGCGCCCACCAGGGTGAGGCGGAACGGATCCAACAGAATTTCATCTCCCGCGTAGGCCACCCCCTGCCCAACCGGCCTGCCGTTCAGGATGGTGCCGTTGGCGGAATTCAGATCTTTTAATTCGATATGGTTTGACGCCACGGTAAGTTCCAGATGGCGGCGGGAAATCAGCTCGTGTTCCAAAACAACGTCACAATCACCGTCCCGGCCCAGCACGGTGACCCCTTCAATACCCTTAACCACCGACGAACCGTCCGGGTAGCGGATGTCCACCTGCCAGGGGCTGGGCTTGGGCACACTGGGATCGTTTAACTCAAGCTGTACCTCTCCCAGGCGCACCACATCCCATGCGGTCAGCTGATGTTTGCCGCTGATGCGCGCGGCGTTAACAAAGGTACCGGACGCGCTGAGCAGGTCAACAATGACAATCTCATCACTTTCGCAGATCACTTCCGCATGAAAGTCCGAGATACCCGGCGCCTCCAGCACCAGGTCGTTGGCCTTGTCCCGCCCCAGGGTATAGGTCTTGGTACTGAGCACAATATACGTCTGGGGGTGGTCTTTTACTTGCAGCTTCATTGTTAGAAGATAGCACGAATACAGCACATAACTCTTCCCGGTAAGGCGTCACAGCGGCTAATACAAGGGCAACACAATGCAAAACGAAGACCTGGCTGAGATCGTCCGGCAACACGAACTGTGGATCAGTTCCGGGGAAAAAGAAGGCCAACGGGCAAACCTTACCGGCGCTCATTTGAGTGGGGCTGATTTGTCTAACGCCAATCTACGCGGCGCTTTTTTACAAGGTGTTATCCTGGACGATGCCAACCTCAAAGACGCCGTGCTGATTCACGCGGACCTGAGGGATGCACAAATACGCCGGTCAGATCTAAGCGGGGCCAACCTGCTGCTGGCAGATTTCAGCGGAGCAGACCTCAGTCACAGCAATCTCAGCCATACCACCCAACACGGGGAACACGAGTTGGGACATGTCCGCCAGGGGCCACGCTTTACAGACGCCAATCTGTATCAGACCAATATGCAGGGCGCAGCCTGTATCCGCTCGGACTTCACCGGGGCCACCCTCACCGAAGCCAAGCTGACCCAAGGTGTTTTCACCAATGCAAATCTGGGCAACCTGGAACTGAGTCATCTGGACTTTTCCGGCGCTGATCTGACCGGTGCAAACCTGAGCGGCAGCAAGCTGGTGGCCACACAATTTGTCGGCGCGGTGCTCGAACACGCCAATTTACAGGGGGCCGTGCTGAGCAATGCCAATGTCCGCAGTGCTCACCTGCAGTCCGCCAACCTGGAAAATGCCAAAGCAGACGGCATTGAATACGACCGCAATACCACTTTCCGCGGCATCCGCACCTTTACCTGTTATGGCAGCAGCCGTTTTCGGCGATTTGCCCAGGATCAGGACTACATTGAAGAATTCCGCGACGCCCACCCGGTATATTACAGCTTGTGGTATCTCATTACCGACTGCGGGCGCTCCATAGCCCGGGTGGTGGTATGGTCGTTATTTATCACCCTGGGATTTGGCATCGTCTACTATCTGATGGGTCCGGCGGCGTTCAGCGTCAGCAATGCGGAAGGTCTGGGCTGGACCTTCTTCACCACCCTTTACTACAGCGTCGTCACCTTTACTACGCTGGGTTTTGGAGATATCACACCTTTTACACCTCTGGCGGCCGCCGTGGTCATGGTCGAGGTTATTGTCGGTTATGTGATGCTGGGGATCTTAATCTCGATTCTGGCCAACAAAGTCGCCCGCCGCAGCTGATGCCCAACAACCGCTAATTTGAGGCGACTGTTGGCTGGCACCCAACACATACCGCCCCTATCCCAATAGACCTGGACCGTCTAACTTGTTGATTAATAAGAGTGTACCGGTGTTCTCCCACCTGTGGCACAGAAATTGCTGAATTTAAGGAAAGATCAATAAACACACACCGGCGGACGCCCCAGGAGCCATCAGATGAGTGCAAAAACAGACCAGCCGGCCACCCCGGCCAAACCCCAAAAGTCACCGGATTTGCAGCAGTTGATTGCGGTGATGCAGGGCCGCAGCAAACTCAGCGCGGAACAATATATCGCTCTGGTTGCCCGGGTGCGCAACGCGTCTTAGCGTTCCAAACAAGGAGTAGCAGGACAGGGATGTCCACTCTGTAACCCTTCCAACCAAATCTCCACCGCGCACCACACCTATCCCGGGGGTTTGTCCAACAGGGCGTTATCCAACAACACCTTGGCCGCCTGTTTGGCGGTATCCGCCGCTTTGGCGTCCCCGGCCACCTGAGCGGTGACTATGGCCCCCTCCAACAGCAGCGCCAGGCTGTGGGCCAGAGCTTCAGGCTGCTTCACACCCGCATCCCGCGCCAGCTTTAAAATATAGTCTGCCATTTGCGCTTTAAAGTCCTGACAGGCTCTGCGTATGGCTGTATCACCGTGTGAGTACTCACCAACCGCATTGATAAACATACACCCATAAAACGACTCATCCGCAAACCAATCCCGGGCAACATCAAATACCGCCAACAGGCGGGCATAAGGCTGGGAGGATATCTGCTCGACGGATTTCATAAAAAAATTCCGGAACAAGCCGTCTTGATGCCGCAACGCAGCCAGAATCAGCTCTTCTTTTGAGCGGAAGTGCTGATACATCGTCTTTTTCGAGACCTTGGCTGCGTCCGCTATCCAGTCAATGCCGGTGGCGTGAAAGCCGTGCTGGCTGAACAGGTGAATGGCGGTGTCGATCAGTTCCTGGCGTTTTAAGGACATGTCTAGGTCCATAGAAGTTACCGATCTGTTTATACTCCTTCTGGCCAAAATTGCAATTTACATCTGTCTTCCTCAGCAAATAATATGGACTAAGCGCCTATTTAGCATAGATAGTCCATAAACTCATACCAAATTGCCATAATTGACGTCATCCCCCCACTCCCCCATTGACCAAGGTTACAGGTCTGTATACATTTTCAGCCATCAAGTAAACAGATCGGTTACCTCCCGATCATCTTGATCAACATAAACACGACATTGGAGCTTAGACATGACTTTCAAATCCGCTTTCCTCACTCTGGCATTGGCCATCTCCACCCTCGCCGGGCAGGCCATGGCAGCAGACTATGCCCACAGCGTGCCCGCAGTGCAGGGTTACGACGTGGTGTCTTACCACACCAACAAACGCCCCATACGCGGCAGCGGGCATTTCACCGCGGTCCATGACGGTGCCACCTATCAATTTGCCAACAATGAAAATCTGCAAACCTTCCGCGCCAATCCGGAAAAGTATGTGCCCGCATACAACGGTTTTTGCGCCTTCGGGGTATCCGTGGGTAAAAAATTCATTGGTGATCCGGAAGTGTGGCGGATTGTTGATGGCAAAACCTACCTCAACTTAGACGCTGATATTCAAGACCAATGGCTCAAAGACACGAGCGGCAGAATTGAGTCAGCTGATAAAAAATGGTCACAAATAAAAGACAAGAATCCTGCTTCTTTGTAGCAGACTATCTACGCAACTTCGGGCGTGACGGCCTTCCTTCCTAGCTTGCTCTAAATGCCGTCACGCCCGCTTTTAGCACGGGCACCATCATGAATCCCTTTCAAACCCGGTCCACCCAGACCCCCGATTCCGACGAGTTATCCGCCGCCGAAACCATCCTGCTGATTGTTTCCCTGGGACTTTTGCTGCTGACCCTGTCTGCCGCCGCTCTGGCTGAGCCGGACGATACCCGCCGATGGAGCATCAGCGTAGACAATGATCTTTATGCCGCCGGTGAAGACCGGGACTATACTGCCGGTCTGCGGATTACCACATCGGATACACACAATACCTCCACCCAATTTGGTTTGTTGATGTTTACACCGGATGACATCAGCTTATCCCGGGTTAATCCCGATGACCGGCCTTATGCCAGCCTCCTCTATCTTGGCCACTCCAAGTGGCGGGTCCATCCCACCCGCATAAGCCGGACTACGCTAACGGTTGGTGTGCTTGGCTCGGGTCTGGCCGAAGCCATCCAGAGCAGCGTGCATACGGCGCTGGGCGCGGAGCAACCCCGGGGGTTTAACCATCAAATTTCCGACGGCGGTGAATTGACCGCTCGCCTCGGCTGGACCCAATTTACCCCACTTGTGCATGGACGCCTGCAAACACCCAACGTGACAAATGGCTACCTGAGCGCGGTTGTGGAAAAGTCCTTAAGCCTGGGTTATATCACTGAAGGCGCGGTGGGCATCGGGGTGCGGCTGGCCAACCAATCCACAGGCTGGCACCAGAGTATCAACCACTTTGTTACCCACCTGGATGAACCCATACGCTTTGCGCCAGCACAAAGCCAAAAGGCCGGTCCGCTTCGTTACTGGTTTGCCGGCGTGCGGATCAGGGCCAGGGCTTACAACGCTTTTTATCAGGGTCAGTTGCGTCACAGCAACTTGACCTTTACCCGGTCCCAGCTCAACGCCGTCCAGATCGAGGGCTGGTTAGGATGGGCAACCCAGTTTCACAATTGGGAATTCAAATATGCGCTGCGTTACCAGAGCGCTGAGCTGAAAACCAGCCTGGGCGGGCGCAGCCAGGTCTACGGCGATATCTCCCTTACCCGCCTGCTGCGGTAGCGGGCCTGTTTTGCCCGGTACGGCCTCACCCCGATTGTGTCAGCGCGCCAGGTTATCAAGAGCAGATTTGCGTGCCGCCGCAAATTCGTCACCCGGATACCAATAGGGTATGCCCGCCTGCTGGGCAATCAGAACACCGGCAAAAAAACCGAACTGCGCATCTTCAACCAGCCCGTCAAATCGCCAGGCTGAAGTCAACTCATCGCTGGGCTGGTGGTAGTGTTTCGAGACATAGTCCCGGGCCTGAGCCCGTCCCCGGGCAACACCACCCTTCAGCAAATCCAACCCCCCACTGAAGTAGATGCTGGGCACCCCGATTTGCGCCAAACTAAAATGGTCCGACCGGTAAAACAGGCCTGCGCTGGGTGCAGGGTCACCGGTCACCCGCCGTTGCTGCAGCAACGCGGCAGATTCGGCAATCTGATCCAGACTGGAGCGCCCATAGCCGATATAGGATATATCCCTGGTTCTGCCGGCAATCTGGCCCGCATCCATATTGATATTCGCAACAATGTTTCCGGGGGCAAAGGTCGGATGGCGGGCGTAGTATTTTGAGCCTAATAAACCCTGTTCCTCCGCACCGACAAAGGCAAACAGAATAGAACGGCGCGGCGCCGTTTCCAGCCGTGCAAACGCTTTGGCGATAGCCAGTACCGAAGCCACACCGCTGGCGTTGTCCATAGCGCCATTGTAGATCCTGTCCGGCGCCTGTTCACCAGCTCCGCTGATATTATTCGTTGTATCTCCCGCAGGGCCGGGCACTTCACCCAGGTGGTCGTGATGCGCGGTATATACCACAACCTGTTGAGACAGTTGCGGATCGCTGCCGGGTAATAAACCCAGGACATTGGCACTGCGGATACGCCGCTGTTCAACATCCATAACCATGGACGTGGTGATTCCCAGCGGCACCGGCCTGAAGTCTCTGCGATCTGCCATGGCGGTTAAGTCAGCAAGACTGAAGCGGCCACCGGTCCCGGCCTGAATGAGTTTTTCACCCGCAGATGCCGAAACCCAGGCACGAACGGCCAAGGTGGGCTCACCTTCGTTGGGCAGCTCAAACTGTCCCCCGGACCACGATGTTTGTACCACTTGCCACGGATATCCCGCTGAATAGTCAGTATGGATAATTACCGCTCCGGCGGCCCCCAGTTGCGCCGCCATTTCATACTTATAGGTCCAGCGGCCGTAGTACAGGCGGGTTGCCCCGGCAAACAGATCCGCGTCCGTGTGCGGGTCATTGTTCAACATGACCAGAATTTTGCCCCGGACATCCACCCCCTTGTAGTCGTCCCAGTCATACTCCGGGGCCTGAATGCCGTAACCCACAAATACAAGTTCCGCACCTTGCAGACGGGTTTGTGCCGCCTGTACTCCGGTGCCGACAATAAATTCATCACCCTGACGCAGACGCAAGGGTCCGTTGCCGGTCGTAAAAGTCCAGCTTGGGGGCTGGTGGCTCAGCAGTTCAATCAGGTCAAAGTGCTGGCGCCACCGGTTACCGCCGGCACCAGGCTGTAATCCCAAGGCTTGCAAGCGCCCAACCAGGAAGGCCTGGGTCTGCAGGTCTCCCGCTGTACCCGGCGCCCGCCCGGTGTAGGCATCCGACGAAATTTCAGCCACGACAGCGCGAATGTCCTGCCCTTGAATGCTGCCCGCCGCGCGCTTTACCGCCGGGGACAACGGGTCTTTGCCGGCTGCCGGATCGACAAAACCCTCACAGCCGGCAATCAGCCCACACAAGACCATACCCCCTGCAATCGCCAAGACCCGCCGTATACGATTTACCAAACCATACTCTCCCACCACTGTGTTGAACCTATGGCGCCAACCCGCCTCAACTTGAGTAAAACGGTAACGCTTTACATGTACTTGACCCGCTTTTTTGTTATTTTAATCAACCAAAATCACGCATGTAACACGGAAATAGTATGCCAACTACACGCCCTGTCCGTCTTGCCACACACTTGCGACGTTTTTGCCACCACCCTATTGGACAAATATGGGCCCTGTTCTTAGTTGTGATTGCACCGGTTACCTGGGCCCCTGATACCTGGGCACTGGCGGTGGGCGAGCGGATCGAAAACTTCCGCCTGTTCGACCACACGGGCCAATCCCATGAATTACACTACCATACCCATGCCAAGGCTATTGCCTTTATGGTGCAGGGTAACGGCTGCCCTATTGTGCGTAACGCCATGCCGCGATTTAAAGAGCTCCGGGATGAGTACGCCGGGCAGGGCGTGCAGTTCTTCTTGTTAAATGCCAACCTCCAGGACACCCGGCAACGTATCCGGCAAGAGGCGGAGAGCTTTGCATACGATATCCCCGTTCTCGTGGACGAAACCCAGATCATTGGCGAAAGCCTGGGCCTGGTGCGCACCGGCGAGGTATTTGTGATTGATCCCAACAGTTGGCGGGTGACTTACCGGGGAGCCCTTGACGATCGTCTGACTTATGAAAATCAAAAGCAGGCCGCTTCTGCCCACTACCTGCGCGATGCACTGCAGAACATGGTGGACGGCCAACCCGTGGCAGTGACCGAAACGGACACCCTTGGTTGTCTTATTAATTTTCCCGAGCGCGCCGCCCGGGCCCAACATGCCAACATCTCTTACAGCAACAAAATTGCACCCATTCTGCTGGACAATTGTGTCAGTTGCCACCGGGAGGGTGGTATTGGTCCCTGGGCGATGAACAGCTATGACATGGTGCGCGGATTTTCGTTAATGATCCGCGAAGTGATCCGTACCCAACGCATGCCCCCCTGGCACGCCGATCCAACCATCGGGCACTGGCAGAATGACCGGTCCCTGACCAACAATGAAATTAAGACCCTGGTGCACTGGATCGAAGCCGGCGCCCCACGGGGTGACGGCGAAGACCACCTGGCCACTTCCCCGCGTACCTATCACCCCTGGGATACCCAGGCGGCCCTGGGTAAGCCGGACTTTGTCATCAACATTCCCGCCATGGAAATTCCCGCCACCGGAACCGTGGAATACCAATATCACCGGGTCACAAACCCGATCGGCAAAGATGTCTGGGTCAGGGCTGCTGAGATAATGCCCGGGGATCGCGCTGTGCTGCACCACACCATCACGACCTTTGGTGATGTCATCACCGAGGGTCAGTACAAGGGCCGCCTTCGCTACAAAGGTGGTTTACGCGGCTATGCACCCGGCATGACCAACCAAGCCTTTCCGGCCAATACAGGCGTATTCCTGCCCGCGGACAGCACCCTGGAATTTCAGATGCACTATACAACCTCGGGCCGGGCTACCGTTGACGAATCCAAAATGGGCCTGTGGTTTTATGACACCCCACCCCAACACCAGATTATCTCCATGTTTGTGCTGAACGAACAAATCAGCATTCCGGCCCATGCCAGCAATCACAAAGAAACCGTATCCCGGGTCATACCCAAGGATGCACTGCTGTATAACCTCATGCCTCATGCCCACTTCAGGGGCAAGGCTGCGGAATTTAGAGCCATCTATCCCAACGGTAAGGAGGAACTGTTATTGTCGGTCCCTAACTACGACTTTAACTGGCAAACCACCTACGAGCTGGCAGAACCCAAGTTTCTTCCCGCCGGCACCAAACTGGTACAAGCCAACTGGTGGGACAATTCCAGTCAGAACAAGGCGAATCCGGACCCTACCGTTGAAGTTACCTGGGGTGAACAATCCTGGGAAGAAATGCTCTTTGGGGCCTTTTCGATCCGCTTTGTCAGCCCGGCGGAAGCGGCGGAACTGCGCCGGTCTAATGCCCAAACCGTGGCCAGCGTAAAATAGCCGGTGGCGGGCACGACCACCAAGAGCCACCCCCCTGGACGTATAACCGGAGGAGGGATATTGCTGTTCCTGATCTGCGCCGGGTGCCAGCCCGAGGGAGACACAGGCGCTGGGACAGCCCACCCCAGCACAACAGATCCTGAGCCCGAAGTCATTGAAATACCCGCCGCACCCCAGCCCCGCTTGGATTTGTCCAGAGAGCATCTGCAAAACGTGGATGGTGAGGGGCAGGTGCCAAGCGAACCGGAACAACTGTTACCGGACTTTTTTGCGGAGCAAGATGCGATTAAAGAGCAGGACAACAAAAAGATGAAGGTAAATGGCGGACTGCTCACCAACCCGGAGGCTGCCAATTTAAAAGACTCCATAGACGGTGTTGAGATCAGGGTGGAAATGTCCACCCAATAGCCGGTTGCAGACCCAAATTTAAGCAGGATTTGATGCGCGTGCGGGGCAACTTTCCGGCAGCCCGCCGGTCATAGATGTACATGCCCAAAACCCCTACTATCAACATAATTGTAGATATGTATAATTTGCTGGCCACAACCTGGAAGGTGTGGCGCCGCAAAAGCAGCCTGGCGAAAGCACGGCACAGATATCGGCACCTAAGGGGAGGGGAAAATACAGGGTCTGTCTTTGGTCCTGCCAGTATTGGTACGGTCAGCACGGGCGCTGACCGTCATCTATCCATGACACCCTACACGCCACGCTGAAAAGGCTAAACAGCGCTGAGCATGAAGAGACAACGCCAGCCCACAGGTGGATTAAACCGCGCGTGTGCCGGCAGAGAGATAAAGGCTGAACAAAGATGCTGATATTAACCCGTAGAGTGGGCGAAACGATCAAAATTGGTGACGAAATTACGGTCACTGTGCTGGGTGTGAAGGGCAATCAGGTCCGGGTTGGGGTGGGTGCCCCCAAGGATGTTGCCGTGCACCGGGAAGAGATTTATCAACGTATTCAAGATGAACAAACACCCTGCGTAAAATCCATCCGCCCCAAGTCCTAAAGCCAAGGGCAACCCGCCACTGAAGCTGAATTGAGACACCTGCCTCTTGCCGCCGCCACGGTCCTGCTCGGGGCAGGCCTGGGGGCATGTAATGAGGCGGATCACACCACTTTACCGCCATCCCCCGCGCCGGTAGTTACGTATCAGGGCACCGTCCAGGGCGGTTATACTGATCACCAGCCCGGC
>JANQMF010000111.1 GCA_028280225.1 Pseudomonadales bacterium
TACGGGGTTGTGCCCCCTGCCGGTAAGCAGTACGCAAGGAACGAACACCCCGTGATTGTCACCCATCCGGAAACCGGGAAAAAACTCCTGTACGTCAACAGTGGTTTCACCTCACATATCAAGGGGCTGAAACCCTGGGAAAGCGACGCACTGCTGGGGGCGCTGTTTAACCACATCAGCACCACCCCTAGACTGACCTGTCGGGTGGAATGGCGGCCAAATACGCTGACATTCTGGGACAATCGCTGCACCCAGCACCACGCGGTGTGGGATTACTGGCCAGACAGCCGCTATGGTGAGCGGGTATCCATTGTCGGCAGCGAAGCCCCCGCCGCCTGAGCTTTTCAGGCACCGGTACGCAGGGACGCTTGAATTTCTGCCACTACCCGACGGTTAAGCTGATAACCGCGAAAACACAGCACCCCGGGTACCGCCAACAAGCCAATAACCGGGCCTGCCAGCACCGCAAGCTGCAACAGGGTATCCTCGGGAATATCCGCCGCGGTTTTAATGGCGCTGCCGGTTGGCCAATTAATCCACTCCAGCACCAGACCGGCAATCAAGGTACCCAGACCGGCGGAACACTTGTTAGCAAAAGCGGAAGCACCAAAAAAAACGCCTTCCTGGCGGCGGCCGGTACGCAGTTCATTTTCATCCGCAATGTCCGCCATGGTGGAACCGATGCCAACCACAACCTGACCCACACCCACCCCACCCAGGGCGGCAAAAAAGCCAAGAAAAACCGCAGACATCCAACTGCTTAGCTCCGGCGCCCAGCCGAGGCCATAAAGTACCACCGGCAGGGAATGCACCACCATCCAGACCAGGCCCGCCACAATCATGGCCAGCCGCTTGTCCAGCCAGGCGTAATAGGCCCGGGAAAAGAAATAACCGACCATGCTGCCGATAGGCCCCATGAGCGAAACGAACAAAATCTGAAAACGGTCCAGGTCCCAGAAGAATGTATACACATAGATACCCGTCACACCCCCCATGCCCCAGGCCGCAATAATCAAAATAAAACCGAACATCACCCAGCGGAAGGAAACATTTTTCATCGCTTCAAAGGTTTCCACAAAAACATCGGTCAAGCGCACCCTGGCTTCATCCCGGTGCGGCTGCGGCATATAGGGAATACGGCTGCGCGTCCCCCAGGCGCTGATCAGAATGGTCACGGTCATAATCACCGAAATGGTCAGGGCAAAGGGTGGATAAGCAGCAGCGTTCAGCTGACCGTTGCTAAAAACATCTGTTGGTGCAAAAAACACCCCATAACCAAAAAAGTAGGCCAGCATAAAACCAACGGCACCAAAGAAGTGCCGCACCGCCACCATTACCGTACGTTCGTCATAGTCTTCCGACAACTCCGCACCCAAGGCCATGTGCGGCACATGGTACAGGGTCATGGAAGCCCGGGTGAGCACTGTCCAGATGACCATCCAGGCAAACAGCCCAAACTGTGACCACGCTGACACCCCGTCCACGCCAAACAAGAACTGCGGCGCAAACAGCAGACTAAAACTAATTCCCAGGGGCAAGGCTGAGGCATACATGAAGGGGTGGCGGCGCCCCCGGGGGGATTGCCACCGGTCAGAAACGCTACCTGCAATGGGATCTGTTATCGCATCAAAAAGCAGCGCAATAAATATCGCCAGACCAGCCAGATCCCCGGCCAAGCCCATCACCTGGTTGTAGTAGAACAGCAAAAACGCACCAAAAATACTGGTCTTTAACCCTTCCGCAATTTGCCCCACCCCAAATGAAAACTTAACCCCGGCGGACAGTGGTGGTTTTGGTTCGTTAAAAATAGCGGCCCCCCCTGTTAAAGTTGTTGCGGCAAGCCTCCTGTCCCGCCTGCAGCAGGCCAGCAAAGTACACGAAATTTATACAAAAAGATAAGCTGCGTAACGCGCCCAAGGTCTTTAAAATAGCGACCATGGTCAAACTTGCATCTCAATCCTGGGCAAAACATCTGGCCCTTGCTGCCGTTTTCTTCGGCGGCGCCCTTATGGGTGCGGGTAATGCCATCAGCGGTTATTTCAACAGCCTGGATGCAGATCACAGCCAAGACCAGACCGCACACCACCATCATCATCACACCCAGCACACAGAAACCGAGCAGGCTATTCCCAGTATCCTGACCCTGCCAGCCCACTGTATGTTCTGTATCGACGGGATTGCTCCAGAACCCGCAGCCCTGGCAGGGTGCGACTGTGCACATGCCCTGGTCAAGTCCCCTTGTGGCGTTACTCCGGCCCTTGCCGCGGTCCGCCCCAAGCCCATCAAGCTCTTTGACAGCCGCGCCCCACCCCTCGTTTAACTTCGCTACAAATTCCACAACAACAAAGCAGGCATTAACGAGGAACGCCATGAAAACGCTATACCCAGCGGCAATTTTTGCTGCGGGTCTGGTCGTCAGCTCCGCATCCGCTGAGACCACCCGGCCGCAAAACCAAACAACCGACAGAATCGAAACCCTTACCGTGTACGGACACGCAGATGTGCTCCAAGGCCCGGAAATCACCCATGACCGGACCCATCACGGCCTGTCCGACACCGCCCGTCTGTTTGAACTTTTGCCCGGGGCAAATACCAACGAAAACGGGGCCATCTCCGGGCAAATTCAATACCGGGGACTCTTTGGCCCACGTACGGATGTGCGCGTCAACGGCCTGTCGTTTCCATCCGGAGGCCCCAACTGGATGGACCCGCCCATGCACTATGTTCCTCCCGGTCTGGTGGAGAAAATATCGCTGCATAGGGGCATCAGTGGAGTAGAACACCGGAATATCGGCGGCCATGCAGAAGCGGAATGGAAAAAACCCGGTTACGCTGACACGGAAAACTGGCAACCCTATCTGGACATCGATTCCAACTTGCGCAGCAACGACAACGGTTATGGGTTTGCCGGTGCCGCCGGCTTGTCAAACGTTAACCACCGCATCTATCTGGCGGGTAACGATGAATCCGCAGATGACTATGAGGCGGACGGTGAGACGATTAACGGCACGGAATACAGCCGCCAGGCTTTTGGTGCCGGCTATGGCTGGCAGGGAGAAAACTGGTCGGCAGACCTGGCTTATTACCGCATTGAAACAGACGACGCCGGCACACCAAGCCTGCCTCTGGATATCGATTTTTTCAAAACCAATCTGTGGCAAGCCCGGATCGCCACCCAGGCAGGCCCCGGAGAATTGAGCCTCAGCTTGGGCGGCTCCGATATTCGCCACGGCATGCAAAATACCGAACTGCGGCCGACCCCGGACTTTTCCGCCCTGCCTCTGCCTCCGTTTGCGGGAGAAGATGCACGCCGGGTGGATGTTGATTCGCAGAGTGTGGAATTGCGTGCACAATACGCCCTGCCGCTGGCAGACGGCCTTTGGTCTAGCGGCATCGACTATGGCCGGGAAGAGCATTCCGCCCGGGTGACTGATCCGGACTTTGCACCTTTTTTTGTGGAGAATTTTAACGACGCTGAACAACGCAGCATTGCGGTGTTTTCCCGTTGGCAGGGTACCCTGACCGCACAAACCAAGCTGGAAGTTGGCGTGCGGGTGACGGACAGCGAATCGGAAACTGATGAAATTGATGCCTTCCCCGCCCGACTGGTGGATAACAACCCTGCCATGTGGCCCATGGGCACCCCGCCACGGGCAGTCTTTGTTTTGCGTGAGCGTTTTAACGCCGCAGACCGCAAACAGACCGACACCCTGGTGGATTGGGTTGTGCGCTTAAATCACGCGTTCAGCGAAACCTGGAATGGCGAAATAGCCCTGGCCCGCAAATCCAGGGTACCCATCTATCTGGAACGATACTTATGGATACCGTTGGAGGTCAACGCCGGCCTGGGTGACGGTAACAACTACGTGGGGAATCCCAACCTGGACCCCGAGGTTTCACACCAGATAGAACTTGCCCTGGGCTGGCAGGACAACAATGCCTACCTGAGCCCAAGGGCTTTTTACCACCGCGTGAATGACTACATTCAAGGTACCGCTGTGACAGATCCGGTCACCATTGCCGTCAGCGCCAACGCCAACGGCGACGCAACACCGCTGGCTTTTGACAATGTGGACGCCGAGCTGTACGGCCTGGACATGGGATTTGGTTTTGCCTTGAACAGCCATTGGCGTGTGGACGGCAATCTTGCCTATGTCAGAGGAAAACGGCGGGATATCAGCGACGATCTATATCGTATTGCTCCCCCTTCCCTGCGGGTGGGGTTGACCTGGTTACATTCCACCTGGCGCATGACGCTGGAAAGTGTGGTTTACGCAGGCCAGGACAATTTGTCCGCAACCATCACCAATGACCCGTCCAGTGCCGCCAACAACTTTGATGATATTCCCGGATATGGGATTGTTAACCTGTATGCCAACGTGAGTCTTTCCAATCAATGGACGCTCACCCTGGGCCTGGAAAACCTGGCGGATAAGTTGTACCAAGATCCGCTGTCGGGTTTTAACCGTAACGCCGCAAACGGTGTGGGTATTGGCCAGCGTCTGCCCGGGCGTGGCCGCAACGCCTTTGCCCGGCTGAACTTTCGGCTCTAGGCGTCCGCTCGTTTAAGCAGACTGCTGGTGGATCTTCATCGATGGGTGAAGTCTAGCTGACCCGGGCTTCCCGGGTCTTTGTGTCGTCAGCCGGTTCTTCCTGGGTCAGCGTCGGCACGTGTGTATCCTGGTTATCCGGATTGGCAGCGGCTGTTTCAACAGCCGCCTGTTCCGGCACAACAATCTCCGGGGATGGATCTGGGTCCACCTTACTGCCCGCCACCGCCTCGTCTTCAGGCCCGGGGGTAATATCCGCGGAATAAGCACCCACCGTATCCTTGGGCTCAACTTCCCTCTGGGCAGGCTCAAGGATAACCGGTTCGTCCAGCGGTTCTTCCACAGATTCTTCCACCACCCCTTCAACCACTTCCTCAACCACCGTATCGGTATGTTGTTCCCCGGCCGCTTCCGGGTGGGCCTGGTCAACCGCCGTTTCGTTTGCATTGACAGTGGCCGTCTGGCCCAGCAACGGTGTAGCCTGATCCCCGCACAGGGCCACGGAGCTGGCTGCTAACTGTTGATGAAGGGCGCTATAGCTTCTGTTGAGGTCGCGAAACTTTTCCGCGGTTTCGCTGAACTGGCCAAATACTTCACGCTTGTAGTCCGCCAGTTCATCCTGAGCAGCCTTAAGCTCCGTCTCAAGCTGTTTGGCCCGGCTCTTGGCTACGCCGCCGGCCCGAAAAATCAGCCAGGCAATACCAAAACCCAAAACCAAGGCACAAAACGTAATGACCGCCACCCATTCAATTGCCACTGATTCAATCGCCATTAGAACTTCCAACCATTGAAGATAGTTCCAGGTATGATACGCGCCCGGACCACGGGGCAGAATACGAAACGCTGATTTTTAGCGCCGTTTTACAATAAATTGCAAATATTTAACTTTTAGAGCAACAAAAACCATTGAAGTCCAAGCCGTTCAACTTTAAGGATGAACTGTGGGCCGTCCTGCGCCTGGGGGGGCCAATGATCCTCACCCAATTGTTTATCATGCTTAACGGCCTGATCGACAGCGCCATGGCCGGCCGTTACCAGTCGGTGGACTTAGCCGGCGTCTCTCTCGGCGGCATGATGTTGTGGCCATTTTTTATGCTGCTCACCGGCACAACCATGGCCATGACCCCCATCGCCTCCCAGCTTCGCGGCGCCAACCGGACCACACAAATTGGTCATCAAATCCGCCAGGCTTTATGGATCTGCCTTTTCACCAGCACAATTTTGTTGATCATCCTGTTAAACGTATCCCCCATCTACAAAGCGGCGGGGGTAGATCCGGCTGCGGCCGATATCGCCGCCGGTTATCTTTCCGCCGTGGCCTGGGGTGCGCCGGCCATAGTCTTCTATGTGGCCCTGCGCAACGTTTCGGAAGGTTTGGGCCGCACCGTGCCGCCCATGATTATCTCCGGTGTTGTACTGCCCTTAAACGCCTTTCTGAACTATGCCCTGATTTACGGCAAATTCGGCTTTCCAGAGCTGGGTGGCGTGGGCTGCGGTTATGCCACTGCCATTATCTTCTGGGTGCAACTGGCCATGATGCTGTTTGTCATCCGGCAGCCCTATTTTAAGCAGACCCAGCTGTTTGCCCGGGTAGAAGGACCTCATCCGCCAACCTTGTTCGAAATCCTGCGGGTGGGACTGCCCATTGGTTTTACCGTGTTTTTGGAGATGGCGGTGTTTTCCGTGGTGGGCATGCTGATTGCCCGAATTGGTGTGGCTGAAGTGGCAGCCAACTCAATTGCCGGAAATATTAACTGGGCAACCTATGTCATACCCATGAGTCTGGGCGCCGCTGCCAGCATTCGCGTGGGCTTTCATGTTGGAGCCGGTGACTACGGTGCAGCCCGGGCCACCGCGGCCACCGTTTACAAATTTTCCATCGGCTACGCCCTGGTGGTGAGCTGTCTTGTGATCGGCCTGCGCTATCCCCTGATCGGTATTTTCACAACCGACCCCGTGGTCATAGAAATTGCCGCCAATTTGTTGATATTTATTGCCATCTACCAACTGGTGGACGACAGCCAGGCGGTGACCATTGGTGCCCTGCGGGGGTATAAGGATACCCGCATGCCCATGTACGCCGGTCTTATCGGTTACTGGTTTATTGCCGTGCCCATCGGCTACAGCCTGGCCGAAGGGTTGATAGCCCCCGGGGTTGCCCCGGGAGTATATGGCTACTGGACCGGACTTACCGTGGGCTTGACCCTGGTTGCCGTTGCAGTGGGGGTGCGGCTATGGAAAACCAGTGCTGATCACGACAAAATCTCTACCCTGGCGCATCTGGAGTCTTAGCCCGCAACCATATCGCCCACACTTTTTTGTGGTCCTCTTATCACGCTGAAAAGAGCGCACAATACCTAAGGTCAATACAACAACAGGGAGCATCTGAAATGGAAGATACGATTACTCAGCAATTTGATTTCCTGGCCCAGATCTATCAAGTCGCCGTGGATTACCTGGTCGGCTACTCATTCCAGTTGTTAGGTGCGGTGCTGGTAATAGTTGCCGGATTTATCGTTGGCCGCTGGATTTCTAACTTTATGCTGCGGGTGTTAGAGAAGCGCAACGTTGATATTACCCTGCGGCAGTTTATAGCGTCATCCGTGAAATTACTGGTGCTGGTGATGTTCGGCATTATTGCCCTGAGCCAGCTGGGCATCTCCATTACCCCGATGATTGCCGCCATCGGCGGTGTTGCCGTGGGTTTAAGCTTGGCCCTGCAGGGGCCGGTGTCCAACTACGGTGCAGGGCTGATGATAATTCTCACCCGCATGTACCGGGTCGGCGATACCATCAACACCCAGGGGTGCTCCGGTCAGGTTGAGGAGATCACTCTGGCCGCAACTCAGCTGCGGGCAGAAGATGGAGAAATTATTACCATACCCAACAAGTTTATTGTTGGCGAGATCCATTCAAATTCAGAAACTAATCGCATTGTTGAGGGGGTGATTGGCATTGCCTACGCTGAAGACCCCAACCGGGCCATCAACCTGATCCGGGGCGTGCTCAACAGCCAGGACAGCGTGGTGAAGTCAAAATCTCCGGAGGTAGGCATCACCACCTTCGGCGACTCCAGTATTAACATCGAATATCGGTACTGGGCACCCACCGGCGGTTACTTCCGAACCATTCACCAGGTTAATCTGGCCATTTTCGAAGCCTTCAGGGCTGAGAACGTCGCCATTCCCTTCCCGCAACGCGAAGTTCGCCTGCTCAACAATTAACGACTCGGCAGACGGCTAATCTGCGGACGGGTAGCTCTGGGCGGGCATCCCCGCCAGCATCATCTCCTGTGCCGGCAGGCCAAGCAAGATGCGGCCCGCGTCCTCAATGTGGTGGGCCGCCACCGTTGTATGTTGGCCAACCACGCGGATGTCACGCAATATCCGCTCCAGGGGATGGCCTTTCTGATTTGCCGTGGTGCCCGCCGCTTCCGCCACGGTTTCTACCGCTTGTATACAACCCTTTACCGAATCTGAACAAGCCAGCTGAAACATGGCCCGCTGCTTGCCGCTGATATGGCGGTGTTCCCGGACCAGGGACCACATCTGTTCCAGCAACTGCACCACCAGGGCCCGGCCGCTGAGAAACCTGACCTGGGCCTCAGCCACCGCCCGCTGTGCCCGCGGCCGCTCACGCAACCCACGCGCGCTGAACCGGGGTGTTTTGCCTTCCGCAAGCTCAACAAAGGCGTCGATCCCGGCTTGCGCCAGGCCCCATGCGATACCCACCTTGTTGTAAGCCAGACGCGCCCCCAGGGGAAAGTTCAGCAGTGGTGACGAATGTTTTGTGCCGCCGATCGGTGCTATAAGTTGTCTGTCAGGAACAAAGGCGTCATCCACAACCACATCATGTGAACCGGACCCACACAAGCCACCGGTATGCCAGGTATCCAGGATTTTCCAATCCGGCAGTGTCAACACGGCATAACGGTTGGGAATGTCTTCGACCAGCGTGCCGTCTTGCCACACACGCACGGTGGCCCCAAATATGGCACTGTTGTGACAACCGCTGACAAACTGCCAGCGTCCGGACACCCGGTAACCACCCTGCACTTTGTCCGCCCGCCCAACCGCCGCGGTGGAACTGCACATGACCACCATGGGGTCTTCAATCAGCTCCATGCAGTGGCTAAAACCCGGGGCAACCAGGCCAAAACTTTCGATGCCAATCATCAGATTCCAGGCAGCACTGCCGTCTGCCTGGGCAATGGCTTCTATGGTTTCAACCTGAGTCAGCGGGTCCATTTCCGAACCCAGGACATCTTTTGGTGCCGCAATTCGATACAGTCCATGCTCCGCAAAGGCCTGGGCAACCTCCGCGGACAGATGGCGCTGGGCCTCGTTCCGATCCGCATACTGACGCACCAGCCCCTGCAGTTCACGCGCTTTTTCAACCGGTGATATCAACAACCCGCTCCGCCAGACCCTTGTGTAATGAGAGTATCAACCTCGAGGCTAGAGTTCGAGTAGATAAATGCAATACACTCAACCCATGCCAACTCAGTTTGAAATTCCGATTGCCGGCGTGAAGATTGGGC
Source organism: Pseudomonadales bacterium (assembly GCA_028280225.1). Classification (GTDB taxonomy): domain Bacteria; phylum Pseudomonadota; class Gammaproteobacteria; order Pseudomonadales; family Azotimanducaceae; genus UBA4421. Next base: position 9,091 of record JANQMF010000111.1, read on the forward strand.
ACGCTGAAGACCTCAACGTTAACACCGGCGTGACCACATTCCTGTTTGACCAACCCGCGGTAGCCGCGGTCCACATTATGGGCGCGGCCCCGGGCACACGTGAAACTGAGTTGCTGGCTGCGGAAAATACCGTGGATGAAGTTGACGCCCTGACCTTGGCGGGCGGCTCTGCTTATGGCCTGGATGCCGCCGGCGGTGTGCAAGCCTGGTTGCGGGCCCACAATCGCGGACGCCTGTTACATCCCGTGCGAATCCCGATTGTCCCCACCGCCATTTTATTTGATATGCGCAATTCCGGGGACAAGGACTGGGGGCTGTATTCACCCTACCGGGAATTGGGTTATGCCGCCTGTTGCCGGGAAACCACCTCGCCAACCTTGGGCGCCGTTGGGGTTGCAGTAGGTGCCCAGACCGCAAATACCCCGGGCGGCTTTGGCATGGCGGCATCCACATTGACTAACGGCAACGTTGTGGCATGTGCCGCGGTTAACGCCCTGGGTTCACCCTTGATTGGTGATACCCACCACTTTTGGGCCGCCCCGTTTGAAGAAGACGATGAATTTGGCGGCTACGGCCTGCCCCAGCCCTGGCCCGACAATGCCCGGCAATTCCGAACCAAGGGCAGCCAGTATGAGTTGGGGGCCAATACCACGCTGGGAGTGGTGATCACGGATATTAAACTCACCGCCGCCCAGGCCAAACAGGTGGCCATGGCCGCCCACGACGGCTTTGCCCGGGCGCTTTATCCGGTGCACACTCCGGCAGACGGGGACCTGATTTTTGTGGCATCCACCCAACGGATCAACCCGGATGAGCAGACCCCGGACCTGGGGGCACTGGCCGCCAATGTGATGAGCCGGGCCATTGCCCGTGGGGTTTACGAAGCCATGGGTGCATCATGAGCAACACCGACCTCAATGTGCGCGAACTCAACCGGCGTATTACCGATAAACGCGAAGACCTGATCAAGCTCACCCAGGATCTGATTCGCATTCCAACCCTCAATCCGCCCGGTGAGTTTTATGACGATTGTTGCCGGTTTTTGGGTGAACGCCTGGGCGCGCGGGGCTTTGACATTCAATACTATCGTGCGCAAGGCTCACCCGGCGACAGTGACCGTTATCCGCGCATGAACGTGGTGGCGCAGAAGGCCGGCGGCAGTGGTCCCTGTGTACACTTTAACTCCCATATCGATGTGGTGGCTGTGGGGAATCACTGGAGCCGGGATCCGTTTGCCGCTGAACTGGCTGGGGACCTCATCTACGGCCGGGGTGCCTGCGATATGAAGGGAGGTCTGGCCGCCTCGATCATTGCCGTGGAAACCTATCTGGAAATGTACCCCAACCACCCCGGGCGGATAGAAATTTCCGGCACTGCGGACGAAGAATCCGGAGGTTATGGCGGTGTGGCCTATCTGGCTGATCTGGGCATCATGGCAGCACCGCGGATTGATCACGTTATTATTCCCGAACCCCTGAACAAGGACCGGGTGTGTCTGGGCCATCGGGGGGTGTGGTGGGCAGAAATCGAAACCCACGGCCGGATTGCCCATGGCTCCATGCCCTTTGACGGGGACAGTGCCATCCGCCACATGGGTGCGGTGATGCAGGCTTTTGAACAGCAGCTTTACCCCCAGCTTGCGCAAAAACGTACCCGCATGCCAGTGGTCCCCGATGGCGCCAAGGCATCGACCTTAAACATTAACTCTGTCCATGGAGGAGAAGGCGAAGCCTTTGACGGCTTGCCCACTGCCCTGGTCGCAGATTCGTGCCGCCTGATCCTGGATCGGCGTTTTCTGATCGAGGAGCAGCTGTCCACTGTTAAGGCTGAAGTTACGGACCTGCTGGATGACCTGAAGCGCAACCGGGAGGGTTTTGACTACCGGATTCGTGACCTGTTTGAGGTAATTCCCACAATGACCAATGAACAAGCCGCTGTGGTCACCGAGGTATCCAGGGCAATTGAACAAGTACTGGCAAAACCTGCCACCATGGTGGTTTCGCCGGGCACCTACGATCAAAAGCACATCGACCGGATTGGCAAGCTCAACAACTGCATTGCTTATGGTCCGGGCATTCTCACCCTGGCCCACCAGCCTGACGAATATGTTTCGGTGACGGACATGCTGCACTCGGCAGAGGTCATGGCCATTGCCCTGCATAATCTGCTACACACCGCCACCCCGGCAGCAAAGACGTAACAGATGAGTCAACTGGCCGGCAAATATGCTCTGGTCACGGGTGGTGCATCCGGATTTGGCCTGGGCATTGTGCAGTGTTTTGTACAAGCCGGAGCCCATGTGGGCATCATGGATATCAACCCTGAGGCGGCCAACGAGGTGGCTGCCAGGTTGGGTGATCAGGTACTGGCTATCCCCGGTGACATCACCAATACCACCTCTTTTCAACACAGCATTGACCAATTTAATGACTGGGCACCCGGCATCCACATTCTGGTGAACAATGCCGGAACGGGTCTGCCCCCTACCCCCATGGAAGCGGTATCCGAGGCTGATTTTCAGCGCGTCTATAGCGTCAACATGTACGGAATCTACCTGGCCGCCCGCCTCGTTGTTCCCCGGATGAAGGCCCAACAGGGCGGCTGTATTCTGAACATTGCCTCGACCGCCGGGGTAAGCCCGCGGCCTAACCTCACCTGGTACAACGCCTCAAAAGGCTGGGTGATCACCGCCACAAAGTCTATGGCTGCGGAACTGGCGGAATTTCAGATAAGAGTTAATGCCCTTAACCCGGTGGCTGGTGAAACCCCTTTGCTGGCAACGTTTTTGGGTGAAGACACGCCGGAAAATCGTGCCCGTTTTCTGTCCACCATACCCCTGGGACGTTTCTCCACCCCGCGGGATATCGGCCAGGCAGCGGTATTTTTGTGCAGCGATCAGGCTGATCTGATTACCGGCGTTGCCATGGAGGTGGATGGTGGCCGCTGTATTTAGGCTCAACCCAATAAATCCACACGCCAGTCTTCCTGCAACAGGCGCACCATTTCACCCATGCTGGCCAGGCGCTGCGCCGGATCCTTGCGCAAACATTGCATAGCCACATCTTCTAACAGTTGGGGTATGCGCGCAGAGGTGACCACACCGGGCGCCCGGGGATCTTCCTCGAGAATTTTACTGATCACCTGATGCACTTTTTCGCCGCTGTGGGGTGTTACGCCGGCCAGAATTTCATACAGCACCGCGCCCAAACTATAGATGTCTGTTTTAACCCCTATACCCGGATCACGCTGGATCTGTTCCGGGGACATGTAGACCACCGTGCCCTGAAGCTCACCCTGCTGGGTGATGTTCATGTTTTCTTCAACGTCCGGGATGGACGCCGTTGAAGGGCTTTCTGCACGATCTGTCTGACCTGCCTGTAGATCCGCGGTATTTTCCACAGACCCGGCTGATTCCGCTTGCCACACCTTGGCCAGCCCCCAGTCCAATAACAGCACTTCACCGTACGGACCAACAAGAATATTTTCGGGTTTGATGTCCCGATGGGCCACACCGTGAGTGTGGGCGTAATCCAGAGCGTGACCAATTTGCACCACCACGTCCACCAGTTGGGTCAGATCATAACGTTCCCGATAGTCCAGAATTTCCCGCAGGGTGTAGCCGTGAACCAGTTTCATGGTGAAATAAACGTGACCGCGGTTGTCCCGTCCAATTTCATAGGTGGGTACGGTATTTGGATGTTGCAGCATGGCGGAAACCCGGGCTTCCCGCAGCAACCGCCGCTGTTCAATTTCATCCTCCGCAAATTCGGGCTTGAGCGTTTTGTAACAAACCACTCTGGACAGATGCAGATCTTTACAGGACTTAATTAAAGATTTGCCCCCCTTGGCAATGGTTGTAAACAACGCGTAACGTATACTCTTGCTGGGATCTTTGGCCAGGGGCCGGTCCGTATCAGCAAGATATACCTGACCATAGTCTTTCGGAGGTTGCGGAAAATTAAGCATGGCTGGATTGTACTCGGGATGCCCCACAATCTCATTACACCCGGTGGTTTTTATCACCGCGGTGACCCTGGGCCTGATCAGCAGCCTGATCCCACCGGGCCTCGCCTGGGCTGATGAGCAAACCGCCGCCACCCCAAATACAGCCGCCCTGGCCCGGCTGCATCTGCTGATACCCGGGGCCGCCGGTGGGGGCTGGGATCGCACCGCCCGGGGCACCGGGGAAGCGTTGACTAAGGCTGGCCTGGTGGAGACCGTAACCTACGAAAATCTGTCCGGCGGGGGTGGTGCCAAGGCGATGGCGCACCTTATTGCCAATACCCCACAAGATACGCTGATGGTGAATTCGACCCCCATTGTGGTGCGCTCGCTGCAAAAAGTGTTCCCGCAGTCCTTTCGCGATCTGGTCCCCATCGCCAGCATCATTGGGGACTATTCGGTGATTGCCGTGCGTGAGCAATCACCCCATGAGAATCTGCCGGATTTGCTGTCCACCCTACGGCGCTCGCCGAGGGCCCTGGCTTTTGGCGGTGGGTCGGTACGCGGCGGCACAGACCATATTTTTGCTGCCCTGGTTGCCCAGGGAGCGGGCCTGGATGCCACCGCGGTAAAGTACATTCCCTACGATGCCGGCGGCAAGGCCATGGCCGGATTGTTGTCCGGTGAGGTCCAGGCTCTGTCGTCCGGCTATTCCGAAGTACTTGACCTGGCCCAGCAAGGCTGGATAAGGATACTGTGCATTGCCGCGGAGCAGCCGCTGTCCCATGCCCCGGACATTCCAACCTGCGCAAGCGCGGGTGCGCCGGGGGCAACCTTCGTAAACTGGCGCGGTTTTTTTGCACCACCGGGCACGTCGGCAGAACAGGCCAGGATCTGGCAAAATCTGCTGAAGGTATTGCAGACCACGCCAAGCTGGGCGGCAGTTCAACAACGTTATGGTTGGGTGAACCTGTATCACCCCGGTGATGAGTTTTTTAAAGTTTTAGAAGCGCAGGAAAATATGTTGCAAGGGCTGCTCAGCAAACTGGGGTTTTTGTAATTTGAAGCTGTCCCTCATGCAGCGTCACCGGGTTGGCGCAACTATCATTTTCATCTTTTGCGCGGTTTACGGCTGGATGGCCTTTGATATCCCCGCCATTGGTGCCCAGGATCAGCCCATCAACGCCGCCACTCTGCCTAAGTTCCTTGCCCTGCTGGGCTGCACCCTGGCGCTCAAGCTATTTTTCAGCCGCCAGCCGGAACCGGACCCCCTTGGCCGGCTCAACTGGAAACGTCTGCTGTATGCCGTGGCCTGCATGCTGATCTATGCTGTCATCATCCGCCGGGCCGGGTTCATCCCGGCAACCACCTTTTTTCTGGCCGCCACCTTCTGGGTGATGGGTGAACGGCGCATATGGAGAATCATTGCCGTGGCCACCCTTGTCAGTGGCATATTCTGGCTGCTGATGACCCAGTTGCTGGGGGTTTATCTGCCGCCCTGGCCGGAGGTTTAAACATGCTGGAGGGATTAGCCACCGGATTCACCACTGCGCTGTCGTTACAGAACCTTGCCTTTCTGTTAACGGGCTGCGTTGCTGGGACGTTTATTGGCATGTTACCCGGCCTTGGTCCCATGACCGCCATTGCGCTGATGATTCCCATCGCCGCAAGCCTGGACCCGGTGGCGGGCATTATCATGATGGCGGCTGTCTACTACGGGGCTATTTTCGGCGGCTCAACCTCAGCCATTCTGATCAATGCACCCGGTGTTGCCTCCACCGTACCTACCGCCCTGGACGGTTATCCACTGGCCCAACAGGGTCAGGCGGCCAAGGCGTTAAGGGTGGCGGCGCTGGCTTCTTTTTCCGGCGGCATAATTGCCGCGCTGTTTCTGCTGCTGGCGGCACCCACCTTGGCCAAGGTTTCGCTGGCTTTCCAGTCCAGCGACTATTTTGCCCTGATGATTCTGGGCCTGGTTTGTGTGGCGGCTTTTGCCGGTCCGGGGGGCATGCTCAAGGCGCTGCTGATGACCGTGATTGGGATGATGCTGGCCACAGTTGGCACCGATCAGACTCAAGGCATTCCCCGATTTACTCTGGGCAGTGTGGATTTGATTGACGGCATTTCGTTTTTGCTGCTGGTCATGGCCACTTTTGCCCTGGCTGAGGCGCTGCTGAACATTCTGGGAAAAACCGGTGCTTCCGGCCGCACACTTAACCCTGTTGTTATGGGTGGTGACCGTCTCAGTAAAAGTGAGGTCAGGGACATTTCGCCACCGGTGGTACGTTCATCCGTACTTGGCTTTTTTGTTGGCCTGTTACCCGGTGCCGGGGCTACAATCGCCAGTTTTCTGGCTTACGGTACCGAACAGCGCCTGGACCGCAAACCCTTGCCGGATAAGGATAAACAAGGTCGTCAGCCTTTTGGCCAAGGTTCATTAAAAGGTCTGGCAGCACCGGAAGCCGCAAACAACGCCGCTGCCACCGGGTCCTTTGTCCCGCTGTTGACCCTGGGATTACCGGGTTCAGGCACCACAGCGATCATGTTGGGTGCGCTGATTGCCTACGGCATTCAACCCGGTCCGATGTTATACGTGTCTTCTCCCGAAGTATTCTGGTCGGTGATCGTGTCCATGTGGGTAGGCAATATTGTGTTACTTTTTTTGAACCTGCCCCTCATCCCCTACATTGCCAAAATTCTATACTTGCCCCGCCAGTTGCTGATGCCGCTGGTGCTGTTTTTTTCCCTGGTTGGGGTGTATCTGGTCAGCTTTAATACTTTTGACCTGTTTCTGATGATTTTGCTGGGCTTAGCCGCAGTGGCCATGCGCCTTCTGGACTATCCCATGGCGCCCATGATCTTGGGGTTTATTCTGGGTGGGCTCATCGAGGAGAATCTTAACCGGGCTTTACTGATCCACGACAACAGCTGGGCCTTTATCTGGGAACGTCCGCTGACCCTGACCATCCTCATGCTTGCCCTGCTGGTGCTGCTTGCCCCGTTGGTGAGCGGCCTTGTCCGCCGGAAGCATCAAACCCCGGCGGACTAAGCAGATATTGCTGTCTGTAAGCCGCGGCCCTGAAGGGGGTCAGACAGAAAGAATATAGCCGCGGCTGGGCACCACCTGATTGTTGAGCAGTTGGTTGTAAAAGTCGGAAATTGCCTGGGGTCCATTAATCTGCTCCACCTCTATCCAATTTGCCGCGGCGCCAATAAAGCCATCCCAGGCTACTTGAAAACGTGTTTGCAGTCCTTCAGCACCCCAGTCCTTGGTGCGCCGTACAATATGATCCGGGGCAAAAAACAATTGGGGACTGGGCCCGGCCATTTCCCTTGCTCCAGCTCTGGCATCCCAGTGGGTTGCACCCACCAGACAGGAGTATTTCAAGTTTTCATCGAAGTGATTATGCACCGCAGCCAAGGCTGCCCCATTACCCGCCATGTCGACAATGACAGAAGGGGTCGCCTGGTCCAATTGGGCAATATTGCCGTACTCAACCGCCTGATCGTAACAACCTAAACCCCTGACAAAATCCATATTCTGCGCTGAGGTCAAACCCACCACCCGGCAGGATTGCCGTTGATGCAGCAGGTAGGCAAGTCCTAGCGAGGTTTTGCTGGAAGCACTGGTCAGGATGACCTGTTCAGCACCAAAAAAGTTGTTGTCGCTGACAAAGTCATCCAGCACAAATGAGGTCATATACAGCGGCCGGTACAGCATTTCAGCAGCTTCCTCGGTAAAGGGGCGTTCCGCCGTGGCCACATACTGGTTGTACACCTGAGCCAGGTCCGCGCGATGAGGGGATGCATCCACCAGGCCGCGTTCGTTAACCCGCTCCGCCTGGACCACCAGGTGGCTGCCGACGGGATAGTAGCCGTAGTAGCGCTGGCCAACTTTGACCTCCGGATGGCCAGACTCAACCACGTCAGCAAATCCCCACACCGGAATCCTGCCCCAGCCTTCTTCAGCCGGAAAGAAATTCCAATAGTTCATGCTTTCGCCGGCCACAGCGTACGTAATGTTATTGGCCGTCAGCGCAAAGTGTTTAACGGCCAAGACCACTTGTCCGGTTGACGCTGCAGGCACCGCGGAGGTGCTCCAGTGACTATCGCTGAGGTCATTTTTGTTTATCAGAAGGTGTTGTTGTTCTGCCATGGGTAACTCAATTCTTTTTCCGTATGTGAAGGAAACCACTTTTCCCCATGACAAGACAAGTCGCGTTTGTCCGGGTAGCATTTTTTAACTTCTTGGCACCATTTGCTCACCGAAGGGACCCATCCCGGGTACCGCAGTCGGATTAGGCGTTTGTTTTGTAAATCGCGGTATACTGTGGCGCATATTCAGGCGCTGGCGCCTGCGCAAGGGGAATTAGTAACGGAAAAGAGCGAAGAGAGCAAAGAGAGATAGGATGATAAACTGGGACGCGATCGGCGCCATAGGAGAAGTGGTTGGGGCAGGTGCCGTGGTCATCACGCTGGTCTATCTGGCCCTGCAAGTTAGGGAAAACTCACGGCAATTGCGCCTGACTTCTACCTTGAGCATTAACAGCCTGATGAACGAGGGTTTTGACCCGATTTACAACAACGAAGAAAATATGCGTATTTGGACCACCGGCCTGGAAGACCCCGATGCGCTGCAAGCCTCGGATCTGGAGATTTTCTGGCTGTTCTTCACCCGGCTTATGAATCCTTATGAAACCATTGTCACCCATCACCGCCTTGGCGCCATTGATGACGAACAATTTGACCGCTACACCGACTTTTTTGCCGACCTGATTAATACCCCCGGTGGCCAATCCTGGTCCAGGCACGGACAAATTCCACTGGCCCGGGGTTCGCGTAAGAACCTGGGGATTTAGAACGTTAACGCCACAACTCGTACCGCAACCGGGCAGACTAACTATCCGGTGCATAAAAAAACGGAGGTCAAAGACCTCCGTTTTTCTTGCCGCTCGTTTGGGGTAAGTCTTATACCTTAACGAAGTGGTCCCAAGTGGTGTACTCAGTCT
>JANQMF010000020.1 GCA_028280225.1 Pseudomonadales bacterium
CTGGGGGCCGTGTTCGTGTAGATAAATTGCACCGGATGCGCCGACTGTTAAGCCTTGGGGGTTGCGGTGTCCATAGGTGAATATATAGGGATGCTCGGGGTAGGGGTTGTCCGCCGGTGGGCTGCCATCCGGGTTCATACGGATGGTTTTGCCGAACTGAGTGTTTAAATATTGTGCTTGTTCGCGAAAATCCATGCCGTCACCGGTGGTTAACAACAGGGTTCCGTCGGGCATCCATGCCAGTCTGCCGCCATAGTGCAGGGGTCCGTATTTCCGGGGGTTGACGGTAAAAATAACCTCCACGTTGTTCAGCGTTTCTCCTGCCAGTTGTCCTCTGGCCACGGTGGTGCCATTAGCGGACTGACCACCGGCGGCGTAAGAAAGATAGATCCACTGATTGTTGCTGAAGTTGGGGTGAGGTAGTACATCAAACAATCCCCCCTGGCCGGCGTGGAATACCTCGGGAACACCCTGTATCGGGTCTCCCAGGCGGCCGGCGGCGTCCAGGCGTTTTAGTTGGCCGGATAGTTCTGTAATCAACCGGTCGCCGTTGGGTAAGAAACCGATGCTCCAGGGGAAGTCCAGATTTTCGGCAACCGGTGTCAGGGTGTACTTGTCCTGGGCAAATGTACCTACAGGCAGGAGAGTCAAACAAAGCACTGCCAATAATGTGTTTAAGCCATTGTGATTCATATGTGTACATGTGTATTGGTGGATGGTCTTATCTTAACCCGAACCTATGCCGCTTGCCTCAGCAAGTAAGTCCGGCTAATGTCCTGTTTCGGGTAGACGTTGTCCGAAGTTTCCGGAAATCAATTAAGAAAGTGGGCAAATTTTGAAAGTCATTGTGGCCTTTGTAGCGGCTGTTGTCGTGAACTATGTATTAGCGGTGTTAGCCTATACCCAACTGAACTTAAGCAATCTGGTCGATATGGGTATTGCCGTGGATCTGGGACTGCGTTTTCAGGCGGCTCTGCACGACCTGGTGGGGATGACCGGTCTGTATCTGCCAATTATTGCGGTGGCTTTGTTAATTGCCTTCTTAATCGCCCGGCTGGTATTGATCTGGCTACCCCAGTTACGCACGTTGGGCTATATCGCCGCGGGATTTGTGGGCATTTTTGCGATTGATGCCCTGTTAGGCCTATTTGTCACCAACGGACTTCACGGCCTGGCTGTGACGCGTACTCCCATCGGACTTATCAGTCAATGTGTGGCCGGTGCCGTGGGGGGGTATGTTTTTAGCCTGCTGTCGGATAAAAATCCTACGCGTTCCTATGTGAATCGTCGCCCCGCGCCAGCGGACGGCTAAAACTCCAGCACATCCCCAGGCGGAAATAAACAGGGCCGCACACGGTCACCACACATGGTGTCATCTGTGGGTGTTGGTTGGCCTGGTAACCACACTTATGCCGTTAGTTTTTCGAATTCTTGCCAATAAGCCGGAAATGTCTTATCCACCACTGCCTTATCGTCGACGGTCAGGTGACCGGTAAAGCTGCCGATGATAGAAAATGCCATGGCCATCCGGTGATCGTGATAGGTGGTGAGCGTATGTGCCCGTATGGTGGCGGGGTCGATCGGCTCAATCTTAATGCTGTCTTCCGTGGTTTCCGCAGTTATACCCATGTGCCGAAATTCCGCTGCCGGGGATTCCAGGCGGTCACACTCTTTGTGATGTAACGAGCTCAAACCGGTAATGTGCAAAACGCCGGCGGTGAGCGGCCCCATGGCAATCAGGGTCAAGGCTGCGTCGGGCATGCTGGTCATATCCAGCGGGGGCAGAGGGTTGAGTTGTCGGGGCCCGCGCAGGATTGTTTCGTTTTCCAACCGGGTTACATCGCTACCCAACTGGGCCATGATGTCGAAAAATTCAAAGTCACCCTGATGAGTGGACTTGCCCAGGTTGGTCAGATGTATACGTGCACCGTGGAGCGTTGCCAGGGCGGCAAAATAGGTGGCTGCGGTGGCATCACCTTCCACCTCGATTTCGCCCGGCGGGTAGGCTCCGGCTGGTACCCGGATATGTTGCGGACCCTGCCATTCCCCTTGAATGCCCCGTTTGCTCATTTCATTAAGGGTGATATCAATATAGGGCAGGCTGACCATCTGTCCGGTCAGGGTCAGCGTCACCGGTGTTTGATCACCCAGGGCAGGGGCAATCAGCAACAAGGCGGATATGTACTGGCTGGACAAAGAGCCGTCAATGACCAGATCAGCTTGGGGATCGAGGGGGCCTTGGATGGTGACCGGCAAACCTCCATTTGTGTCGGATACCGCGCAGCCGTTTTCCGCCAGGGTTTTGTACAAAGGGGCATTGGTTCGGACCCGCAGCGAAGCGTGGCCATCGATAAAGGTTTTACCGGAGCGCAACGCAGCCAGTCCAATCAGCAGCCGGGTAGACGCGCCGCTCATCCGCGGATTGAGGGCAACGTCCTGGTCCATATTCATGGGCCCCCGGGTGACCACGGTGGTGTGGCTGACGTCCACGTCTACACCCAGGGCGCGCAGGCAATCCAACATGGCCTCGGTATCGTCACAAGGGGGTACACCGTGAATGGTGGATTGTCCTTCCACCAGGGCTGATATGGCCAATTGGCGCAAGGCAATGGATTTGCTGCCGGGGAGGGTGATCCTGGCGTCAAACGGCTGGCTAATTTGTGGGACAACGTAACTGGTCATGGCGTAATCTTAGATGCAGACCTATAAACTGGGTAGTGGTAATGGTGTTAATGCCTCTCAGGATCCCGGGACCATTCATCTCGAGGCCATTATTGTAAGACATAAAGTAATTCATAAACGGGAAGTACAGATCCGCATGCCATCACTGCGGTAAATACCGGGTGCAAACAAAAAGCCGCCTTGCGGCGGCTTGAATTCTCCCATTCATTATTATTGTTTTGGGAGTTAAAAGTGATGGATTCCCCCCCACCTTATTTCTCGCATCCCTGTTGTTTGTGTTGATGTCTCTAACCTTTTATCGTGGCGCTGGTCTGCCATCGTGGATGGCTCGAATCCTTGCGGAATCAGTGCTTCGATAAATCTGTGGTTTGAGTATCTTCGCGCTCCGTGCAGTCCTCTTTGGTTCACGCTCCGAAGTCGCCAGGCATCTTGGCTGCCTGATTGTGCTGGAGCTTGGTTTCGCTCGTCCCCTCTCTATCTTTATCCCTATCTTTCTATCTTTTCGGGTTTATCTTTCCTGGGTTTTTGGGGTCGCCGTTTTTCGCCAACCCAGATTACAGTAAGTTGACTTACTTTAGCTCCGTCTAGCTCTTTTTGGCTTTCTTTTAGCTCTCTCGTAGCTCTCTCTTAGCTTTCTATCAGCTCCCTCACAGCGTCCCATGTCGTGCGGCCGTGACCGCTTCCCTTGTGGTACCCGGCAGGGCAGAAACGGCTGCAAAGGTAACAGACCGTTTACGCGTTATCAATGCCTAAGTGCAAAAAAATCAACTAGTTAATGGGTATATCTCAACGAGGCTGCTGATTACGGTACAAAACTTCCGCAAATTGGGGTAATTGGCAGGAAATCATAAAATATCAACCAGTTAATGCTTACTCCTAAATTGGCCGTCATAATAAGTGGCCCGGGAGGATTAATGACAAATTTCTACGCAGAACTCGATCAGGTTTTTACACAACATGCCGGCTCACCATGTTTGAAGGTGCCGGGAGGACTTCAATGGACCTTTGCCGACCTGCAGGCGAATGTCGGCGGACTGGCGGCGGTCCTAAAGTCTCATCAGGTTGAGCCCGGTGACCGGGTGGTGGTGCAAGTGGACAAGTCGCCGCAAAACCTTGCCCTGTATCTGGCCTGCCTGCGCATTGGTGCGGTGTTTGTGCCGCTGAATACCGCGTATACCCCAGCCGAACTGGATTACTTTATCAGCGACGCTGAACCTAGATTGTTTGTGGGCCGGCAAACACGAAGCGATGTCCCCACCCTGACCCTGGATGCGCAAGGTGGTGGTTCACTCATCACCCAAATGGTGGCACCCCAGGTCAGCACTGCCGGTGTGCCTGGTGTGGCACCCCGGAAGGACAATGATCTTGCCGCCATCGTATACACCTCGGGCACAACCGGTCGTTCCAAGGGGGCCATGCTCAGTCACGGGAATCTGTCCTCCAATGCTCATGATCTGACCGCTGCCTGGGGTTGGCAGCAGAGTGATGTTCTGCTCCACGCACTGCCGGTTTTTCACGTCCACGGTCTATTTATCGCCAGCCACTGCGCCTTGTTAAATGGTAGCCCCATGGTCTTTTTGCCTAAATTTGATGTGCAGGGGGTTCAGGAGGTGCTGGGAGAATGCACCGTCATGATGGGTGTACCAACCTTTTACACCCGGCTGCTGGCTGATGAGTCGTTTCCCAGGCAACCGCTGGATCATATGCGGGTATTTATCTGCGGTTCCGCACCCCTCACAGAGCCGGTATTTGAGGCCTGGGAAGGCCGCACCGGGCACCGCATATTAGAACGTTATGGGATGAGCGAAACCATCATTAATACCACCAACCCCTTAGACGGTGAGCGCGTGCCGGCCACGGTTGGTTTTGCTTTGCCCAAACTTGAGCTGCGTATCGCAGACGAACAGGGTAATCCTTTGCCCGCAGGCGAGGTGGGCACCATAGAAGTACGTGGCCCAAACGTGTTTTCGGGTTACTGGCGGATGCCCGAAAAAACGGCGGACGAAATCCGCAAGGATGGCTACTTTATTACCGGGGATCTGGGCACGCTGGACGCACAAGGCCGCCTGTCTATCGTGGGTAGAGGAAAAGATCTAATAATTTCAGGGGGTTACAACGTATATCCAAAAGAAGTTGAAAGATTGTTGGATGAGGTGCCGGGGGTCAAAGAATCCGCGGTGATTGGTGTACCCCACGCGGATTTTGGTGAGGCGGTGGTTGCGGTGATTGTACCCGACAACGCAGACCTGCAACTGCAGGACGTGCTGGCGCCCTTGCAGGATCAGCTTGCCCGGTTTAAGCAGCCCAAACAGTTGGTGAATGTGACCGAGTTACCCCGCAACACCATGGGTAAGGTACAGAAAAACGTGTTGCGGGAGAGTTACGCACACCTGTTTGCTTAACCGGTGTTTGATTAAGGTGGGCGTTTGGCCGGGGTTATATCGGCACATTCAGGATGCCTCAGCCAGCTTTAAACGTTCGCGCAGTTCACGCTTTAAGAATTTGCCGGAGGCATTTCTGGGCAGAGGCTCCTGGGTAATCCAGACGTAGCGGGGTACCTTGTGACCGGCTATCAGCGTCTGACAATGGGCGCGCAATTCATCCGCGGTCGCGTTTTGATTGTCTTTAAGAAAAACCGCCACGCCCACTTCTTCGCCAAGCCGGTCGTCGGGCACACCAAACACAGAGCATTCCGCCACCGCGCCGTGTTCAAACAGTGCGCTTTCCACCTCGGCACAGTAAATGTTTTCGCCCCCGCGCAATACCATGTCCTTAATCCGGTCGACTATAAACAGGAAATCATCTTCGTCTTTGCGGGCCACATCACCGGTGCGCAGCCAGCCGTTTTGAATGGTCTCGGCAGTGGCATCTTCTCGATTAAGGTAACCCCGGATCACCTGGGCACCACGCACCAGGAGTTCACCGGCTTCCCCAACAGGCAATTCATTACCCGCGGCATCAACAATTTTGCTTTCGTAACAGGGCATGGCGGGTCCACAGCTATCCGGTTTGTTGATAAAAAAGTCCCCGCCGATAGAGGTGATGATGCCGCATGTTTCGGTCATCCCGTAGCCCGTATTGGGCCGGGCGGTGGCCACTTCGCTATCGATCGTGCTTACCAGATCCGGCTGCAGTTGTGCGCCACCACCACCGAAACTCAGCAGCGTAGAGGTATCGGTGGCGGCAAAATTGGGATGCGCAATGACTTCCCTGGCCATAACCGGAACCCCGGTCATATGGGTAATGCCTTCCTTTTCGATCAACGTTAATGCTTCACCGGCGTCCCATTTGTACATGTGCACCAGCTTACCGCCACCCAGGGTGGCGCCGTGGGCCACACAGTTGTTGGCGGTGACGTGAAACAGTGGGGTGGTGACCAGGGCGGCAGTGACCGGTGGTTCTTCGTCAGCGGCAATCAACCCTTGCCGTACGGCAAGCAGCCGCAGGGTAGCACCGGCAAACATCATCGACCAGATATTATGCACACAGCCGCGATGAGTCAGTTGAGCACCCTTAGGCCGTCCGGTGGTACCCGAAGTATAAAATATGCAGGCATCCGCGTCAGGGTCGATATCCACGGGCGTGGGTTGACTGTGGGTGTTGACGACACTTTGCCAGGGTATCACCTCGGTGGATAAGGGGGGCGTGTCCTGGAGCCGTACCCCAACGATGGTCATATCTTTAAGATCAAGCCCCGCCAGGCGTTCCAGGCGTTCCGGATCTGCAATCAGAACTTTCGGCTGGGCATCTTCCAGGGCGTAGTCTAATTCCGCGGCGGTCCACCAGGCGTTCATGCCCACCACGGTGGCGCCTATATTTAAGATACCCCAATAACTGAGTAACCACTCCGGGTAGTTGCGCATGGCGATGCCCACCCGGTCACCGGCTTGCACCCCTTGCTGCTGAAGCCAGGCACCAATATTGGCAACCTGGGCATGGGCCTGGCTATAGGTCAGACGTTCGTCTTTATAAACCAGATAATCCCTGTCACCAAAGGCGGCACTGGCTTGCCAGACGTCGACCAGGCTGTTGGGTGCTTTGGCATAGATACGAGTTGGGTTGCCTCGTACCTCGATGGTGGCAACTTCAAAGTCGGCACCGGGGCCTGTCAGTTGAGCCCAGGCGTTCTTATATTCAGCGTACAAATTCCCTCCCAGGAGATTCTATCAATCGCAAAACGGCCGGAAACTTTACACGTATTTTTCGCATTTCAATAGTGTCCGTCTCGGCGTGTTCAGGAATTATGGGCGGCAATATCCGGCATGGGCAACGGATGCGGCGAGTTGTGCAAAAGCCATGTAAGCTACGGACAACACACCAAAATCGGAAATGTTATGAAAATTGGATTGGTGCCCATTAATGTGGGTATAGGCGGGGTTGAGCAGATGATCGGCCTGGCCCAATTGGCAGAGTCGAGTGGCTTTGAATCGGTTTGGACATTTGAACATACCATTGTCCCCCTGGACTATGCCTCGAAATATCCTTACAGCCCAACCGGTAAAATGGGCGCAGAACCGGATACCAATTTTGTTGATCCGCTTATCGCGTTGTCTCATATTGCCGCACATACCAGCCAGCTTAAGCTAGGCACCGGAGTGAATATTCTGCCCCAGGCAAATCCCATCTATGTAGCCAAACAGTCCGCCAGTTTGGACTTCCTTTCCAACGGCCGATTTATGTTGGGTGTGGGAATTGGCTGGCTCCGGGAAGAATTTGAAGCTTGTGGGGTGCCCTTCGAAAAGCGCGGTGCCCGGTTTGACGACTACATGGTTGCCATGCGCAAGCTGTGGTCCGGTGACACGGTTGACCATCAAAGTGAGTTTATTAACTGGCAGGGGTTTAAAAGCTATCCCAAGGCACCCGGCCTGCCGGTGGTCATGGGCGGCAACAAGGGCAGGGCGTTTGCACGCGTGGCCGAATTTGGCAACGGCTGGTTTGCACCCACCGCGGATCCGCAAGCCCTGGCTGCTGACCTGGTCCTGTTGCGTCAAGCCTGTGAAGCGGCAGACCGGCCCTTTGAGGATATTGAGGTGACTTGTATGTGGTCCGGAAAAGGAGGACAAGAGAGTTTAGCCGCGCTTGCCCAGGCCGGTGCTCATCGGCTGGTTATTCCACTCCAGGCTCTGGGCGAAGACCCTCAGGCCGGGGTGCAGCAGATTGCTGAACAGTTCTTGAAATAAAATTTGGCGTCCCCACACTCTGTGATTGGATTCATAATAGCAAGCAAAGCAAGTTTTCTATTTCTAATACTACAGTGGCTATATAAAGATCTATAGAA
>JANQMF010000119.1 GCA_028280225.1 Pseudomonadales bacterium
CCCCACGAACAGTACTTAGGCAAAGTATTTAGGCAAAGTAGTTAAGCAAAAAGTGGGCCAGGTAACCTGGTCTTGGGAGTCCATACCCAAGCACCTACCTGTGCTTGCTGTGCTTGCCGTGCTTCAGGTTGTGTTCGCCTTTTCCATCAGCCGGTGACGTTCCGCCGCGCCCCCAACTCTTAACAACAATGTACCTGTACACCCCAGCACAAGTAAAACAGCCAGGGTGCTGAACGCAATGTTGTAGCTGCCGGTCATGTCGTAAATCAAACCGGCCATGGGTGAAGCGGACAACACAAAGGGTAATTCTATCCACTTGCCCACACCATAGGCCAAACCCAGGCTGCGGCTGCCGATGCTGGTGGACATGGCAAAGGTGCGCAACAGCGCCAGTCCTGAATAGCCGAATCCATGTAAAGCCGCTGCCATCAGGGCAAACTCAAAGGTGGTGGCCCGGGTAAACAGAAACAGGGCAACCGCCTGGGCGGTCAAGGACAGGCTGATTGAAACCCGGGAGCCGAACGTATCCGCCAGCCACCCCATTGCCGGTTTGCTCATAGTGGCGAACAGGGCAACGGTGGAAAGTACCAGGGCTGCCTGACCCGAGGCCAGACCAATGTCCATCAGGTGGGCAAAAAGGTGCAACATGACCACGGAGAAAACACAGCCCATCACGCCGAATATACAACCGATGCTCCAAAAGGCGGGTGTTTTGAGCAACTCCTGCCAGGTCCAGAAGCGATCGTCCTGGGGTATGGTGACCATCTCTTCCTGATTTTTTGCCACATAGGCGTGCCCGTCCCGGACCTCACCAATCTCTTCGGGCCGATCGCGCATGAAAAACCAGACGATGGGCAGGAGGGTGACGGCCATCAAGGTGCCAAAGAAGGTATAGCTATCCCGCCAACCCGTCTCCTCAACCAGGGTATTGGTCAGGGGCGGCAGCAGTACCCCGGCCAGGGAACCGCCGATAATGGCAATGCCAAAGGCACGGCCGCGCCAGTGGTCAAACCAGGAGACCACCGCCCGGCTGCGGGTGATGCTGCTGATGGCATTTATGCCGATGCCAAAACCCAGGGCCACCACAAGATACAGTTGCAATAAAGTTTGGGTTTGCGCTAACAATAGAAATGAGGCGGAGGACACGGCCACGCCGACAAGCATCACCTTGCGTGGTGAATGTTCGTCCAGGTAACGGCCCAGGGCAGGGGAAATAAGGGCCCCGACAATGGCGAGGACCGAAAAGGCCAGGGAAATGTGCATGCGGCTGCCCCCCGCCAGTTCTTCAGCCAGGTGGACCAGGAATATCCCCTTGGTGAAGGCGTAAACGCCGGTGCCCAGGACGCCCAGCAGCAAACAGATGCCGACAATAACCCAGCCGTAAAAAAACTTCGGTTTCGTGGGCATGGGTATCGCCTATTTGATTTGCTGACTATTTAACATGGGTACCTGAGCGTTAGCGGCCCTTCCAAACCGGTTTACGCTTTTCGGCAAAAGCTTTTAAACCTTCACGCCGATCTTCTGAATCCAGGGCGGTCTGGGCTATTGGCATCTGTTTAGACCAGCCTTCGGAATCGTCCCAGTTATAAGACTGCCACATGATCTCCTTGCTTGCAGCCAGGGCGGTTGGCCCGTTGACCAGTAAGGTCTCGGCCAGTTCAATGGCGGTGTCCAAGGCCTGTCCGGGTTCGCTGACGCGGTTCACCAGCCCGTGGCGTGCAAAAAAGTCAGCGTCCTTAAACTGTCCGGAGAGTGCTAGCTCCATGGCGATGTGATAGGGGATTCTCCGTGGCAGCCGGAACAAGCCGCCGCCAATGGCCACCACATTGTGCCGGACTTCCGGCAAGCCCATTTTGGCGTCCCGGGCGGCAACAATCAGGTCGCAGGACAGGGCCATCTCTAACCCGCCGCCAACCGCATAACCTTCAACAGCGGCAATAACCGGCTTTTTGGGCGGGCGCTGCATAATGCCAAAACCGCCCCGGTGTGAACGTTTGCGTGGTGCATTGCCCCGCGCGGCCGCAGCCTTCAGATCCGCCCCGGCGGAAAAGTTACCCCCCGCGCCGGTGATTATGCCGATAAACAGTTCGTCTTTTTCGTCAAGCATGTCCATGGCATCACTCATGGCGAGGGACGATTCATCGTCAAAAGCGTTTTTTGCTTCGGGGCGATTTACGGTGACCACTAGAATTGGTCCGCGTTCTTCAGTCAGAATTCTTTGACTCATAATATCCTCCATAATATGGCTGGGTTAAAACTAAAGTGCCAGGGTGAAACCGCCGTTAACGGGGTAGGTTTGCCCAGTAATCCAACTGTTAGAATCCGAGGCAAGAAACAGTGCCATATTGGCAATATCCGATGGTTTTCCGGGACGGCGGATAATATAATTTTTAAGGGCGCGCTTCATGCCTTCGGGATTTGACTCCATCCTCGCTAGAATTGGCGGGGTGGCGGTGGCTGCAATGGCAATACAGTTGGCTGTAATGTTATGGCGGCCCAGGGTGCGCGCCACCGAACGCATGAACCCGGCGGCACCCGCCTTGGCCCCGGCATACATGGCCATCCCGGCATCTCCCCAGCGCCCGGCGTCGGATATGATGGTGATAATACGTCCGCCGTCCGCTTCTATCATGCCCGGGATCACCTGGCTGGTGCAGTTGAGTACCCCGTCGAAATTGACGCCGATATAGCTCTGCCACACGCTGGGATTGGTCTCCCAGAAGGGTTTGCGCAAGTCCGGATCCGGGCTCGCCCCGGCATTGCCGGCGTTGTTGACCAGTACGCCCACGGGACCCAGGTTTTCGACAACCTTGGTGTGGGCCGCTTTTACGGATTCGTAGTCCGAAACATCCGCCTGGACGGCATAGGCTTTGCCGCCCAGCGCGCGAATTTCCTCCGCAACCGCCTCCGCCCGGTCAAGGTGGTAGTCGTTTACGGCAACACCACCGGCATTGTGTTGGGCAAAGTGCAGGGCAATCTGCCGTCCCACACCCTGGCCGGCGCCACTGATGAACGCAACGCGGCCCGCTAAATCCAAAATTTCACTCATACTTTTTGTTCCTTTTCCCGCCAGTAGGGTTCGCGGAGTTCACGTTTTAGTATTTTACCCATGGTATTTCTGGGTAGTTCGTTAACGACCTCCACGGTGCGTGGTTGTTTATAAGAGGCAAGCAAATTACGGGTGTGCTCGATAAGCTCCGCCTCGCTAACACTTCTGTTGGGTTTGAGTTCCACAAAGGCTTTCACTTCCTCGCCGAATTCCGCGTTGGGGATGCCGATCACCGCTACGTCTTGGATGGCGTCGTGGCTGAAAATTGCGGCTTCAATTTCTGCGGGGTAGATATTGACACCCCCGGAAATGATCATGTCTTTGGCGCGATCCGTAATGTAGAGGTAACCTTCGTCATCCAGGCGGCCAACGTCCCCGGTGCGAAAAAAACCGTTAACGTCCAGGGTGTCTGTGTCCAGGGGTGCCTCGTTGAGATAGCCGGTGATGGTCACCGGGGTGCGTACCCAGATCTCACCCACCTCGCCGGTTGCCAATGATTGTTGTTGATCGTCCCGGATATCAATATCCACATGTTTGTGTGCCTGCCCGCAGGAGCCGGGTTTTTCGCTGTGCCTTCCCGGCGGCATATGAGTGATCATACCGGTTTCGGTTGAACCATATCCTTCGCTGACCAGATCTTTGCCAAAATAGGTGTCGATGCTTTGTTTCAGTTCCGGGGTCACGGGGGCCGCACCCACGCCAAGGCGCTGAATGCTGGACACATCAAACTGCGCGCGAGCCTGCTCGGTGAGCCCGAATATGCGCTTATACATGGTGGGCACGCCGGTCCAGTCGTTAACCTGGTGATGATCAATCAGGCGCAGGGCAGCTTCCGCGTCAAAACGGCGTAGCAGAACGGTCTTGTCCCCCCGTCTCAGGGCACCCGCCAATGCTGAAGGACCCGCGGCATGGTGCATGGGCAACGTGATCAACACGGTGTTGACATCACCGGCTATTGCACGCGCTCCCGCAACGTCTTGGATATATTCTTCGATAATCTTGGTGTCCGTTTGCCGGTTGGCGGCCCGGGCCTTGCGTGATGGCACACCCTTGGGCAGCCCGGTGGTTCCCGAGGTATAAATGATCAGTTCCGGTTCGCCGTCAGAGGTACGCGGGGTCGGTTGTTCCACCAACAGGTCGCCGAAGTTGATAAATCCCAGGGCGGTGGTATCGATGCTGACCGCCAGGTCAATCGATAGTTTGTCCAGCACATCGTTCAGCAGGCTGGGCTCAGCGTCGTCGCAGATGATGGCAACCGCTTTTGAGTTTTCCAATACATAGGCCAGCTCAGCGGGCGTGAGCCGCCAGTTTGTGCCCAGTAAGCGACAGCCCAGCTTGGCCAAGGCCGCGCTGATTACCGCCCATTCCAGGCGAATCTGCGTCCGTACCGCAACAATATCCCCTGCGTTCAAACCTTGATTGGCCAGCCCCTGGGCCAGCCGGTCTGCCTGTTTGTTCCACTGCGAGAAGGTAAGGGTTTGGTCAGCTTCAACCAGGGCCACTGTGTCTGGTTTGTGCTGTGCCCAATACTCGATGGTGCCGGGATTGTTGCTCATAACCGTATACTAAGCTCCGTCAGATTATTGTCATAAACATGTTGGTTGACCATATAGTATATTAGTAGGTAGACTCTTGCCAACCCCTTAATGGAAAGTGCAATGAAAGTATCTGAAGAAACAAATTTATGGGTCGAGCAGGATGGTCAATTGATGCTGCGTGGTGTTCGTTGTGGTGCTTGTGCAAGCGTGCAGTTTCCACCCCAGCCTTATGGCTGCGAAGCGTGTGGTGCAGCCCCGCAGTACCTGTCGGAGGCCCTGATCCCCGCCAGGGGAACCCTGCACACGCTGACGACGGTGCACGTGGATCAGAAATTGACAACACCGTTTCGGGTGGCTGAAATCAAAACCGAGGCGGACCAATTTGTACGTGGCCGCCTGGACGATTCGGACGCGGTTGTGGGGGGGCTGGTGCAAGGTGTGGTTAGACAAGTAGAAGGTACAGAACGTGTTGTCTTTGTGCCTGCTGATGCTTAAGGACAAATAATATGAGCGTAAAAAATATTCTGAGCGACCGCGACGTGTACGTGATAGGTACCGGATTACATCGATATCAGCGCGGTTCCGAAACCCCCTACGTGACGCTGGGTTTGACCGCGGTACGCGCTGCGTTGGATGACGCAGCCCTGGAGTGGCGCCAGGTCGACCCCGCCTATGTGGGTAATGCCCGCATAGGCATGGCGGCTGGTTCAACCATGCTGCG
>JANQMF010000110.1 GCA_028280225.1 Pseudomonadales bacterium
ACTGTTCATCGGTTGGGCGATTAACGATTTACTGAACGGATCGCTGCATGGCATCTACTTGCTGGTGGGTTTAGGTGGGCTTTCGGTGCTTATAGGCAGTGCCCGGCGATTTTACGACACGCGGATCTACGCGCGTATTTACCAAACCATTACACCGGAAATGGTCGCGCGGGAAAGAGCAAGAAATCAGTCAGTATCGGTCATAGCAGCACGCTCCAGCCTGCTGACGGAACTGGTCGAATTCTTTGAAAATGCGTTACCGGAAGTCATCACCGCTGTCGTTGGCCTGGCGGGTGTGCTCATTATTATTAGCGTGCTGAATGTAAATGTATTTCTTGCCTGTCTTATTTTGCTCGTCTTAGTTGCGGCAATTTATTCAGTAACCGGGAAATTGAATTACCGGCTGAACGCAGGCTATAACAGCGAACTGGAAAAACAGGTCGACGCGATTAAGCAACCTGATATGCATCAGGTTCACGCCCATTTTAAACGCTTGATGCAGTGGAACATAAAACTAAGTGACCTGGAAACGGGCACCTACTTCATTTTGTGGCTTGGCATAATTGCGTTGTTTGTTTATACGCCAATAACAGCCATCGACGGTGGCATTCTTGATTACGGATTACTGGTTGCTTTGCTGATGTATGTTTTCGACTTCATTGAAAAAGTTGCGACATTGCCGCTTTATGTACAACAGCTCATACGATTAAACGAAATCGCACATCGAATTAGCCGGTAGTCGCAAACGCGCATGTCGTAGACGCGCTTAGCCCGCTTCGATTGACGGACTGCTTTTCCGGGTAAAAGGTCTAGAATGGGGTTCACCATTAGTCAGACCTTTATACCCGCATCATGGCCCAAAACCGAACCCTCGTCCGCAGTATCACCATCCAGCCCGGTACCGCCACTGCAGGAGAAATTGCCAAGGGGCAGCGTCTGCGGATTGTTGATATCCAGGGTGGCCAAATTGGCGACTTTGTGGCGCTCAAGCATGAGGATCCCGCTGAACACCTGGATGTCACCTATACCAATTGGGCAAATCTCGGCTGGCGCTGGAAACAGGGCGCCACCATATTCACCAGCCGTATGAACCGAATGTGGCTGATTGCCGACGACCCCACCGGTGTCCATTTTACCGGTGGCGGTTTCTGCTCCAACGATGCCCGCAGACTGTTTATTGACCCCGACGATACCACCAAGGGCTGTCGGGATTGTCTGCAGGACGCTTTGGAGGAAAGACAGATTGACAAACAGTTTTTACACGCGGCCTCCTGTTTTAACGTGTTCATGAACATTGACTACCTGGCGGACGGCTCCTGGGATTCAAAACCGCCCATCACCAGGCCGGGTGACTACATAGAGCTGCGCGCGGAAATGGATATGATCTGGGCATTGTCGGTCTGCGTGATCCCGTTTGCGATCAACCGCAGCGACCCTACCCCGTTGCGGGTGGATATTCTGCAATAGGCACTGTAGCCTCAAATGCTATGCATTTGGACAGGCACCAGCTAACTGTTTGCATACGCCAAATCAGTACCCTATCATCGACGGGTTTTACCCGCTCGTGACAAAATGTTCATAAGCATGTTGTACAACAACAGTTATGACCAATCCGCACTCTCTGCCCGGAAAACGTAACCCGGTCACGGAAAAAATGTCTTTAAGGGGTTATGGTACTTAGATGATTACTCTATTTTTTCTCGCCTCCATGAGCCTTGGTTTAAGCGAAAGTATTGAGGCACGGCTGCCTGCAGACCCCGATATGATCTATACCGTCGGGTTTAAATACGATGGCATCAAAGTTGGCTTGGATTGGAAAAATCGCGCGGTTGTACCCTCCCGGGTATGCCGCAAAACCAGCATTGATGAGCGGCCCGCCTGCCAACTGGCTGCCCTGGATTGGCTGCGGGCAGAGTGCGCCTACTATGATGACCAGAAGAAAGGCTTTAAGCGTCTGTCCCGGGCACAAAAAGATATGCAAAAGGCGGTCTGCGAAGGTGCAACCGACCTGGCGGAACTGCTGAAAGCACAAAAAATAGCCAGACGCTGACGGGTTGGCCGAAGAATTAGCCTAACAACCGGCTGGCAATCCTGCGGTTAGATCCTTAGAATGCGCATCCTTCTATGGGTCTACAACTTAGGTCCGTAATTTTCGATCCACAAGGGCTGGGTGGCAGAGTGGCTATGCAGCGGACTGCAACTCCGTGTACACCGGTTCGACTCCGGTCTCAGCCTCCATGTATCCGTCGATTCACCGGTATTTTCACCCGCTCATCCAACTACTGTCTGCCCGCCCAGCTTAATCCGGCCGGGTACGGTTCTGCATTAAACCTTCTCTTAACGTCGGCCACGCCGCCTTTAGATACAAACTCATTGACCACAGGGTCATAAAGGCCGCCACATATAATAGGACGTAACCGCCAATCACCATGGGGGCGTCGGTGTTCGGCGCCTGAGCCAGCAAAATAGCAATGGCAATCATCTGCAGGGTGGTTTTAACCTTACCCAGGATACTGACGGCGATGGCCCCGGAGCGGTTCATTTCCGCCATCCACTCACGTAGTGCGCTAATGACAATTTCCCGGCCTACGATGATGAGGCCCGGCAGGGTCAGCCAGTCGTTGTTGTGGTGTGCCATCAAAACCACCAGGGCGCTGACTACAATCAGCTTGTCCGCCACGGGGTCTAAAAAAGCACCAAAGGGTGTGGTCTGGCTGAGACGACGCGCCAGGTAGCCGTCGAGCCAATCGGTAAACGCGGCCAAACCAAATAGGATGGCAGCGGGAAGATAACCCCAGGTACCGGGCAGCAGGTATACCACAACAAAAACCGGTACCAGAAAGATACGGGTCAGGGTGATGATATTGGGCAGATTCATGGAATTATTTTAACAGCCTTTACCAGGCTATTGATGCAACTGGGCGTAGATCTGCTCCGCCAGCTTGCGGCTGATGCCGGGCACCTTGGCCATTTCCTCCCGGCTGGCCCCCTTAAGTCCAGCCAGGCCGCCAAAATGTGTGAGCAGTTCACGCCGCCGTTTGGGCCCCACCCCGCTAATTTCTTCAAGTTCAGACTGCGTGCGCTGTTTTTGCCGGCGCTGGCGATGCCCGGTAATGGCAAACCGATGCGCCTCATCTCTAATATGCTGTAACAAGTGGGCCGCGGAAGACTGCCCATCAAGAGGAATCTCTTCTTCACCCAAAAAGAACCGCTCCAGACCAACTTTGCGGTCCGGGCCCTTGGCAATGCCTAAAATCTGCACCTCGTCCACTTGTAGCTCGGACAATACCTGCAGAGCCTTACCCACCTGTCCCGGCCCGCCGTCGATCACCAGTAAATCCGGTAATTTCCCCTCACCCTTTTTTAAGCGCCGGTAACGCCGCTGCAATGCCTGTTCCATGGCGGCGTAATCATCACCCGGGGTAATGTCCTCGATATTGAAGCGCCGATAGTCGGACTTGAGCGGCCCGCTGGTGTCGAACACGACACATGAAGCCACCGTCGCCTCCCCGGACGTATGACTGATATCAAAACACTCCAGCCGCTCGGGCATGGTTTCCAGTTGCAGGACGTCCTGCAAATCGACAAACCGGGCAAACATATTGCGCCGGTCGGACAGGTAAGCCTGCAGGCTCATTTGGGCATTTTCCAATGCCAGCTGCAACCAGCGGGCACGCTGTCCCCGCACCCCGGAAAGCACCTGGACTTTGCGTTGGGACTGGTCACTAAGTGCTTGCGTCAGCAAACCTTTGTCTTCACCAACATGGGACAGTATCACGGTTTTAGGCACATCCCGGTTTCTTGCCGCCAGGTAATATTGAGAGATAAAAGCTTCCATCACTGCTTCCGGTGCCAACTCAAGTTCGTTCCTGGGGTAAAAAGTACGCTGACCCAGCATGCGCCCACCACGAATAAAAAGTGTTTGAATGCAGTACACACCACTGCCGGTGGCCAGGGCAAATACATCCACATCACCTCCTTCACCGTGGACATATTGATTCTCCTGTACTTTTCTCAGTCGCGTAATCTGATCCCGATAACGTGCGGCGCGTTCGAAGTTAAGGGTTTGAGACGCTTGGTCCATGTTGGCTTTAAAAGTATCCAGTACATGCTGGCTTTTGCCTTCCAGGAACATCACCGCCAGATCAACATCTTCCTGATAATCTTGCGCGCTGACCAAACCCACACAAGGGCCACTGCACCGCTTAATCTGATACTGCAAACAGGGCCTGGAGCGGTTTTTGAAATAACTGTCGTCACAATTCCTCAGCTGGAACAGGCGTTGCAGGATGTTCAGGCTGTCCCGCACCGCATACGCTGAGGGAAAGGGCCCAAAATACTTACCTCCCCTTTTCTTGGCACCCCGGTGAAAGGTGAGTCGTGGATATTCAGGGTGGTTGGTCAAATAAATGTAGGGATAAGATTTATCGTCCCGTAACACAAT
Source organism: Pseudomonadales bacterium (assembly GCA_028280225.1). Classification (GTDB taxonomy): domain Bacteria; phylum Pseudomonadota; class Gammaproteobacteria; order Pseudomonadales; family Azotimanducaceae; genus UBA4421. The sequence continues at coordinate 4,445 of JANQMF010000110.1, forward strand.
GTTGTAAGGTGGCCGCTCCTGCTTAATCAGGCTCTGTTCCAATAACAAGGCTTCTGTTTCGCTCTGGGTGATGGTGACATCAATGCGCTGAATCTTGGCCACCATGGCCATGGTTTTGGCCTGCAGCCCCGCCGCACGAAAATAGCTGGTGACCCTGTTCTTTAAATTGCGCGCCTTGCCGACATACAAGATTTCTTCGTCCGCGCCGATCATCCGGTATACACCGGGTTTTTTTGTCAGGGTCTTTAAAAAGGTTTCAGCATCAAAGGCGGGCGGCTCTTGCATGCGCCCACTATAACTTCAGCCCGTGGGTGATGCCACGAGTTGTCGGCAACGTTGAAATATATTGTGCAGCATGGCAGGCGTGAGACGCCCGGTATTGACGTTGAGACGACTGGGGTGAAAGCTGGATATCAAAGTCACCCGGGGACCCACCCTGACCTGCGCACCGTGTGCAAAGCCGGTGGACTTAATGCCCAGGGCAACACACACCCGACGGTGGGCCACACCGCCTAAACTGACAATGACTCGAGGCATGCGCGCGTTTTTTGGACAATATTTGGCAAGTTCCAGTTTCAGATAACCCAGACAGTTGTTCTGCTCTTCAACGGTGGGCAAATTTTTTGGCGGCAGGCACTTGACCACATTGCTGATGCGCAAATTATTTAACGCCGCTTCATCAGGCCGGGGAGAAGTTGCAAAACCATATCGATGAAGTGACTGGAATAAGAACCTGCCACTGTCATCACCCACAAAAGCCTTGCCGCTGCGGGCGGCACCCTGCGGGCCCGGGGCTAAACCAATTACCAGCACCTGTGGGCGCGGATCACCCCAGGAACCAATAGGATGGCTGACATAACCCGAATCCTGCGCATTCAGCGTTAGACGCCATTGGGTCAAACGCGGACAGCGGCAACAGTTTGCTAAGTTGTTCAGGTTATAGGTCGTATCCAATTCACCTCATCCGCTCAAGGACAAACTATCAGCACTGTTTCCGCTGCCGTTAACGGTGCGACTCGCCGGTAGCGGGACAGCGGATGTCACCATGCCGTGTTTCACCGCCAACAGCGCCAATTCCACGTCACTGTTCACTTTCAGTTTTTCAAAAATCCGGTACCGGTAACTGTTCACCGTTTTCGGCGAAAGGTGCAGGTTACAGGAAATATCACGCACCCTCTGGCAGTTCACAACCATAATCGTAATTTGCATTTCCCGATGAGACAGGGCATCAAAAGGGGATGCGCTGTGATCTCTCAACACATATCCGGCCAGGTCCTGGGCCACTTCGTGGCAGACGTAGCGCTTACCCAGAAATACCCGCCGTATGGCCTGCTCAAGTTCTTCGGGTTGGACATTTTTTGTCAAAAACCCCGACGCACCCGCTTTTAACATTTGTGCGGGAAATGGCGGCTGGGCACAAGTGGTTAGCGCAATGACCGATGTGAGTTTATCCAACGCGGTAATTCGCTGGGTGGCTTCCAACCCGCCCATGCCCGGCAGCATAACTTCCATCAGCACAATGTCCGGATGTAGTTCCCGTGCCAGTTGCACAGCTTCTTCACCGGAAGCCGCCTCACCCACAACGTGGACTTGCGTAATATTCCGCAGCATGTACACAACACCCCGGCGCACCAAATGCTGGCTGTCAGCAACCGCAATTCGAATCATCTGTCATCCCTTTTGTCTTGTCCAGCGTGGGATAAAACATAAGATCTGTCACCGGCGATTGACAATCCAGCCACGACAATCACTGGATCACTTTCAGGATATATCCACAAACCTATATGCCTTTGGCATCACTGCCCTGGTTACCCGGTAAATGCTTGCAGCCCGGTTTGCGCGCGCCCTAAAATCAGCGCATGAATATCGTGGGTACCCTCGTAAGTATTTACAGTTTCCAGATTCATAACATGCCGGATCACGTGGAACTCATCCGAGATTCCATTGCCCCCATGCATGTCCCGCGCGGTTCGGGCAATCTCCAAAGATTTTCCGCAGTTGTTGCGCTTCATCATTGATATGACTTCCACCGGCAAACGCCCCTCATCAAAAAGGCGCCCCATGCGAATACAGCTTTGCAGGCCCAGCGTAATCTCTGTCTGCATGTCCGCCAGCTTCTTCTGCACCAGTTGGGTGGCAGCCAGGGGCCGGCCAAATTGTTTTCTATCCAGAGTGTACTGGCGCGCGGCGTGCCAGCAAAATTCGGCTGCTCCCAGGGCACCCCAGGCAATACCGTAACGGGCCCGGTTCAGACAGCCAAACGGGCCGCCCAGACCGCGCCCCTCGGGTAACAAGTTCTCTTCGGGGACAAATACATCCTGTAATACAATTTCCCCGGTGATGGAGGCACGTAAACTCATCTTGCCTTCAATTTTGGGTGTACTGAACCCAGCAAAAGCGCGCTCCACCACAAAGCCGCGAATCTCGCCATCCAGCTTGGCCCACACCACGGCCAGGTCAGCGATGGGGGAATTGGTAATCCACATTTTGGCACCGTTTAATATATACCCACCATCAACCGCCTGAGCGGCGGTGACCATACTGCCCGGGTCAGAGCCATGATCCGGTTCGGTCAAACCAAAACAGCCTACCCACTCGCCGGTGGCCAACTTGGGCAGGTAACGTTCCCGCTGGGCCTCGTTGCCATAAGCGTAAATGGGGTGCATCACCAGAGACGACTGCACGCTCATGGCGGACCGGTATCCCGAATCCACACGTTCTACTTCCCTGGCCATCAACCCGTAGCACACGTAATTGACGTTTGAACAGCCGTATTTTTCCGGCAGGGTTGCACCCAGCATGCCCAGGGCGCCAAATTCATTCATGATCTCGCGATCAAAAGTTTCGTGGCGATTGGCCTCAAGCACACGCCCCATCAGCTTGTCCTGAGCATAGTCCCGGGCACTGGCCTGAACCATCCGCTCCTCTTCGCTAAGCTGATCGTCTAGAAATAATGCGTCGTCCCACGCAAAAGGGGTTTTGTCATTGCTCATGGCTTGAGTCTCTCCAATCTTAGTGCGCGCAGAAGGCTAATGCAGGCAACCGGGAACTGCAACGCCATAAGCGGTTAATTTTGGTCCGTCCAATACAGCGCGTATAATGCGCCGCCGCACAGACTCAACAGAGAAAGGAAATAGCACATGGGATTGGATGCACAAACCTTAACTCAGCTTTGTACAACCGTGCGGCGCTTTGCTGAAGAACAACTTATTCCCCTTGAGGCGCAAGTGGCTGAAGACGATCTGATTCCCGAATCAATTATTCAGGCCATGCGGGAAATGGGATTATTTGGGCTCACCATTCCCGAAGAATTTGGCGGCCTGGGGCTGAATACCTATGAAGAATGTCGTGTGGTAATGGAACTGGGGCATGCAGCCCCGGCATTCCGCTCGGTCATCGGAACCAACAATGGCATCGGTTCACAGGGCCTGGTCATGGATGGCACCGATGCCCAGAAAGCCCACTATCTGCCGAAGCTTGCCAGCGGAGAAATGATCGGCTCATTTGCCCTTACGGAACCGGACGCCGGGTCAGACGCCGGCGCGGTGCAAACCCGGGCGGTTCGCGACGGTGACAAATTTATTATCTGCGGCACCAAACGCTACATTACCAACGCACCCAGCGCTCAGCTTTTCACCGTATTTGCGCGCACCGACCCCAATCAGCAAGGTGCCGCCGGTGTCACCGCGTTTCTGGTGGACGCCGAGGCGGATGGCATTACCCTGGGGGCCAAGAATAGAAAGATGGGCCAACAAGGCGCCTACGTCTGCGACGTTATTTTTGATGAATGTATTGTACCGGCAGAGCAGATCATCGGCGGGGAGAAGAACCTGGGCAAGGGTTTCCAGACAGCCATGAAAACCCTCGACCGCGGCCGCCTGCACATCAGTGCGGTATCGGTCGGTTGTGCACGACGATTAATCGAACTATCTACGCGATATGCCAACGAGCGCAAACAATTTGGCCAACCCATCGCCGAGTTTCAACTGCTCCAGGGTATGCTTGCTGACAGCGAAGCGGAGTGCTACGCGGCAGAATGTATGGTTCTGGATGCCGCCCGCATCCGGGATGGCGGGGCACGGATTACCAAACAAGCGGCCTGCTGTAAATTGTTTGCCACTGAAATGGTTGGCCGTGTGGCAGATCGGGCGGTGCAAATCCACGGGGGTGCCGGTTATATGGAAGAATATGCGGTAGCGCGTTTTTACAAGGATGTCAGGCTTTTCCGCATTTACGAAGGTACCAGCCAGATCCAGCAAGGCATTATCGCGCGCAACTTAATCAAGGAGTTCAGCTGACCTTAAGTGGCCTCATCCCCCGGGGGTTGGATCAGGGGCAGAAACAAGGTAAAGCGGGTACCCTGATCCTTGCTCGTGTGTACATCCAGCGCGGCGCCGATTTCCGCTGTCAGGCGGAAAGCCATATGCAAGCCTACACCCTGGTGATCCCCACCCTTGGACGATTCCTTTATTCCGGCAATATTTTTCAAAGTCTCCGGGTCGAGCCCCGGCCCGTTATCGTTTACAAATAGTTCAAACCCCGGTTGGCCGGAACGCACAACACCATCCCGGCACCCCACCTCCACGTGCCCACCGATGGAACACGCTTCTATGGCATTTTTGAGCAGATTGCCAACTATTTGGCTGAGATTATTTGTGTGCGTGTGCAACAACAGGGTGTCCTGGGGAATTTGCTGCGACAGCGTCACGCCGTGCTCCATGGCAAATCCCCCATGCAGCTCTACCACCCCTTTCACCCAGGCGCCTAATTCCACGGCTGATTCATCACCGGGCAAGGAAGGTTGGGGTTCCACCAGGGTGCCTGCCGGAATGTTACGTGCTTGCGCAAAAACCTCAGCGGCCCGGCGCAGCTCCGAAGCGATCAGGTTAATCTGCTCCACCGCTTCCGGCTCGTGTTGCAGTCTCAGCTCCAGGATATGCAGGTAATTGTGGACAATACTCAGCGGGTTATTGGCTTCATGAACCACCTCGCGTAACCGTTGGGCTTCGAGGGCACGAAATTCGTCTACCAGCTCAAGCGCCATACCGGTTTCATCGTCAACCTCACCAGCTTCCTCCTCCCCGGGTATGTATTTGGCAAACTGTTCAGCGTACAGTTGCGCAGCCGCAGCCACGTCAATTTCATCATCGTCCGCCACCATCAACAAGACCCGAGCGCCGGGCACAGGTACCACAACAGCCTGTTCGCAGCCCAACAATTTAATCAACTGCCGGTCAACCACGGCTGTATCGCTGCTGTCCGCCAGAGACTGTATTTGTTGGTCTCGATGAGCCAGGGCCACCTTGCTGCTTTTGCTGTTGGCGGCAATACGCTGTCCACTTGGGGCGTTTATTTGCGCCGCTATGGGGTCAAACTGCAACAACAGCGGGGGCCGCACAAACAGACAGCGGCTCGCCAGATCGTGAAGTTGGGTCAATTCCACCCAGTCTTGAGCTTGCCCCAACGCCGTGGTCACCACCACAATTTGTTGTCGCAGCCAAATTCGATGGGCCCAATCCACATCCCCTGCCATGTCGATGCGCAGATCGCTCACCAGGTCCTGAGTGCGGTTCTGGGCAACTTGCCACAAATCTTGAAAGCGTTCCTCCGGCAGGTCGAGCAAGGTGCGCGCCAGTTCCTCTTCTTTGCCAAATTCCAACCCGTCCACCACGGCAAATATGCGCAGTTCCAACTCCGCGTCTTCCAACAGTTCAGCTTGGGTGCCGCGGTATTCAATCAGTTGGTTCAGCCAGGGATCCTGACTGAGCTGCACGCCGGAAATTGCCAGCAAAATACGCAGGCGGATATTTTCTCCGTCCCGTTGAGCGTATTCAGCAGCAGGTTGAAAGAGGTTTTCGTAAAGTACTTCCGCAAGAAAGGCAGCGTTTAACACCGACAACCACTGGTTTGCACTTAAGCGTGCCGCTCCCACAATCGGCAGCACGGTCCATGCCTGGGCCTGGGCAAGACCGTCAAATTCTTCATCCGACAGGTTGGCGATATGTTGGCGCAACTGATCCACATCAGCGGGGACATTGAGCAACTTCAGCCAGCGCACCAGCAGATCAGCGTCAGCCGCTAACAGACGGCACAATGCGTCTACATCAACGTGCTCTGCTGATATCAATTGCAAATAGCGATAAATGACCGCGTCTGGGGTCACTTGCTGCGTCTCCCTTTCCACAGCCGCGCGACCATGCACAGCAGCTTAATTGTGATGGCAAACCTGCTGGTGTCAGGTTGTATTCTGCCGCGTGAGTGTTAACTGTAAGACCGGCACTTCATCCTTAAGCCCAATTCACAGCATCTACGACAAGTAGTTTAACTACACACCCCAAATTAGAGTATATAAATCTTGTAGGTAAATTTATTCTTATTATTTTCAGACAGATAGGAGGGTTATTTATTCTTATTTCTAAGTGTGTTTATCTCACCTTGCAGAGTTTTTGCGGCCTCACCCGCAGCCTGGGCAAAAGTGTCGTCAGAACCTGCGTAAATAATGTTGCGGGAACTCGAAATCAATAAACCCGTCTGCTGGTCATCCAGCCCATGTTTGAGCACGGCGGCCAGATCCCCACCCTGGGCGCCGATGCCGGGCACCAGGAGCGGCATACGCCCCACCAACTGCCTGATCACCCCCAGCTCTTCAGGATAAGTTGCCCCGGCCACCAGCATAAATTGCCCGCTGTCGTTCCACTCCGCCACCGTTGCCGCCACCTGTTGAAACACCGGCTGTGCATCTTCTGTCCGGGCCTGCAGCCAATTACTGGCCGGATTGCTGGTCCTGCACAAAACCACAATGCCCCGGTCCGTATACCCCTGATACGGCAGAATACTGTCCTTGCCCAGGTAGGGATTAACGGTGACCGCATCCGCACCGTATCTGACATAGGCTTCTTGAGCATAATATTCCGCTGTACTGCCAATATCTCCCCGCTTGGCGTCCAGCAAGGCGATATGATCCGGGTATTGTGTCTTGATATAACCAATCAGCGCAGCCAGCTCAGCCTCCCGCCCCACCGCGGCAAAGTGGGCCGCCTGGGGTTTAAAGGCACAGGTATACGGTGCGGTGGCATCGACAATGGCTCGACAGAATTCAAAATAGGGCTGCGGCTGATGCTTTAACTGTTCCGGTAAACGATCGTAATCCGGGTCGAGCCCAACACATACCAGGGAATCCTGGGTATGCCAGATCCGCTCCAATTTTGCATAAAAGTCCATGTCGCCTTGACTATCCCATCCAGAATTTCAATCCACTTAATTGCATAGTTTATTGCATTTATGCCCTCAGCAGAACTCAACACCCGCGTTGCAAAGTTCGTCTGAATTTAACAATTAGCGTCATACTGCACGTTTTATCCCAGGCAAAGATAGGCGGCAAACCAAAATAATAATTCAGGTATGTTCTCTATCTATATGATATTTAAGAATTTAGATAACATGGCATACTTCTGGCATCTAAATTCGTGAAGTGGGTAGTCACATTTGGAATACATGTGGCTTACAGTTACAACGGTTTCTAGACGCTAAGCTAGACCTGTTAAAACCGAGAATCACGTAGATTGGGACGTCTGACGTGTTGGCAGGGAGAAAGGGTCGTGACAGACAACATCATTCAGTTTAACACCGCTCGCATTAAACGCATGAGCAACAATGACAAGCGTATGCACCCGCGCATGGAACGGGATGATCGCCTGTTCACCCAGGTTGTTCTGGCCGCGGATGATCCTGAATTAGTTGGGGCAACCCTGTCTTGCACCGCAGTTAACATGTCGGTGGGTGGGATTCAATTTCGTACAAACAAATCCGTACCCGTTGGCACCTTGCTTGACTTATGGGTTGATGTTTCATCCCGCCCGGGTAAATTTTTCCTCGCCGGTGAAGTACGCTGGAGCCGCCCTACCGCTGAAGCGGACGAAAACGGCGCAGAACTCCACTTTATTGGTGTGCAACTAAAATCCGGTGCGGCAACCGACATCATGGATTGGCGGGATTTTCACGCCACAGCGTACGCGCACTAACGACAGTTCATAAACCACAACGGTGTGCACAATGTGCACTACCGCACACTTTTGGGGTGCACACTCCACGGCTCAAACGCACATTTAGTGCTGTAATGGACCCTCATAATCCAGGTCAGGTGTGTCCTTGTGAGCCAAGTAAAGGTGGTGGAACTTAACGTTGAGGGAAGGCGATCTTCAACCCTGCCGCCCATTGTCCACTCAATCCGTCAGCAGGCGAAAAAACAACTCAGCGACTTGATCCAGCTGTTGTTTAACAATACCGACGACACCCTGTTCGAATTAGCCGACCGTTCCCAGACTGACCAACACCAGGAAACGTACTTTGATGCCATGCGCATGATTCGCCTGCATCGCAAAACCATTGCATCCAACTTTGTGCGTAACTTCTACGCGGAATTTGACGCGGTTTACGGGCCTGCGCCAAAGCCTGAGCCAAATCAGGACGACCCGGACACCGAAGACGGTGAATATACCCTCCTGGACCAGGAAGAGCTGGAAATGAGCGTGGCGGTATCCGGCATTGTTTCCAAGGTCACCAGTCAATACAGCCTGGTGCTGATGCATCTGACCAAGCGTCTGGACGCTCTGGCCAAGCATCAGAGCATCAGCGAACGCAACAACCCCTTGGGGCCCCACAGCTTAAGCAGCAATTTTGCCAACACCCTGGAAGTGCTTGAGGTGGGCATCAAGATTCGCATTATCCTGATGAAGCTGTTTGAACGTTATGTCATGGAACGCCTGGGGCCCATCTTTGAAACCGCAAACCGTGCCCTGATAGACGCAGACGTATTACCCGACTTAAAAACCAAGCCTAAACGTGCCAGCGTGCACAAGCGTGTCGGCCAGGGGCCAGGGTCCGGCGCAACCGCTACATCCGGTGCCCGCACCCCAGCCACCGGTACTCATGCCGGTAGCCCGGATGGTGTCATGGGTGGTGGTCAGGGGAACTTCGCTTCCGTCCAGCAGCTTATGGCTGGGGTTCGCGGCATACCCAATGTCTTTCCCCACCCCCACCAACAACTGAACATCAATCTGCCCAAGCTGGACTCCACGGAGTTGGTCAGTGCCTTGTCACAAATTCAAGCCGGTTTACCCGCGGATCAGGTGAATATTTCTGAAGTACCCACCGTTGCCGATCTGCATGGTCTGGTGCTTGCGCAGACTGCCAGTGCCGGGGCTCAAAAGGCGATGGGCCAGGCTGACGACGATACCGTCAACTTCATCGGCATGCTCTTCGATTATATACTCAACGATAAGAATCTTGCCATTCCGATGAAGGCGCTGATTGGCCGCCTGCAGATTCCGATTGTTAAGCTGGCCATTTTAGACACCTCTTTTTTTGAAAAGACCGCTCACCCGGCCCGGGCCTTGTTAAATGAGCTGTCCAGTGCGGGGATTGGCTGGAGCAGTGCCGCGGAGCTGAAACGTGACGCTTTGTACGACAAAATCGAAAGCACCGTGCTGCGCGTTCTCAACGAATTCAGCGACAACCCTGAAGTGTTTTCCGAGTTGCTCGAAGACTTGCGTCAATTTGTTAACAAAGACAACAAGCGCAGCATACTGGTTGAACAGCGGGTGCGCGAAGCTGAGTCCGGCAAAGCCAAGTCGCACAGCGCCAAATTGCAAGTGCAATCGTTGATCAACAAAAAAGCCTGCGGGCTGCGTCTGCCCAGCGAAGCCGGCAAATTTATCAGCGAAACCTGGAGCAAGGTTATGACCCTGCGCTGGGTGAAACAGGGAGAAGATTCCCAGCCGTGGATCGACGCGGTGCAGGTCCTGGACGATTTGTTGTGGGCCTTACAGCCACTGTCTACCGCTGAAGATGTCCAGGAGCGCCGGCAGAAAGCCGGGTACATTGTTAACAGTGTTAACAACGGCATGGTGGAATTGAATTGTGCCCCCGACGAAGTACAGCACTTTTGCGAATGGCTGGCTAATCACCTGACGCATCTTTCGGAAAACGATCTGGCCTATATTCAGGACGACGAACGACCCGTCTACGACGAGCCCGTTGAGGTTGTTGAAGAGATTATCTTAACCAGCGTTGACCTGGAGCCGGATGAAGGCAGTATTCCACCGGAATTCCTCAGCACCCTAAACAATATTACCGAGGGGACATGGATAGAAATTGTTGAGCCGGACAAAAACCCTTTACGCTGCAAATTAGCCACCATCACACAGCCGGGTAACAACTATGTTTTTGTGAACCGGCGCGGCATGAAAGTCCTGGAAAAAAACCGCGTGGAAATGGCCACCTTGTTAAAAGACAGCCGGCTGAAAATTATCGATGAATCTCAGGTGTTTGACCGGGCTTTACAATCGGTCATCGGCAACCTGCGTCAAATGCAGCGGGAGCGATCGTCAGTCTAGGCGCTTAATCCCATTTGTTGGCGCCACTGGGCGTCCGACATCAGCCGTTCAATGGTATCTACCGTGGTTACGGTTTGTGCATCCACTTCTACGTTAACGTAGTCCCCTTCGTCATAACGCCCCAGGGTTGTACGCTGCAGGGTCTCAGGAATCAGGCTTACTTCGAATTCGCCTTCACCGGCACGCACCGCAGACACCGTCAGGCTGGCACCGTCAATGGCAACAAAACCTTTATGGAAGATATACTTCGACCAGACATCAGAGCTTGAAAAAACCACCACATGATTGTGGCCATCCACCCGTCTGGCTAAAATTTCCGCAGTTCCGGAGACATGTCCGGAAACAATATGCCCACCAATTTCTTCGCCAACGGAAAATGAACGTTCAACGTTCACCAGGTCACCGGCTTCAAGTTGGCCCAGGTTAGTATGGTTGAGGGTCTCCACAATCACATCAAAACAAGCACTGGCCTGGTTTACGGCAGTGACCGTTAGACAAACACCATTTACCGCCACAGACGCGCCCAGCTCCAACCCCCGGGTGAGGCCACCCAGGTCCAGCGTCAATCTGCTGATGTCCTGTTCGTGAGCAATGGCCTGGACGGTAACCAGATCTTGAACAATACCCGTAAACATCGCTTGCGTCTCACAAAATTTGCACAAAAAAAAGCCGGCTTCTAAGCCGGCTTAGTATAATGTAAAAATCTATTCCCCGCTGGCTGCCGCCAATTTAGCGTTACGATCCTGCTCGCGGTCAATAAAGGTAATCCACTGGCTGCAGGTGCGAACGTTCAGGTTGTCCTCTTCCCGGCGTGCTTCGTTGCGGCAGGAAACCATGGATCCCCGAGCATCACTCAACTGTTCTTTGTTATACAGACACAGTCCACGAATGAAATAGGTACTCTGTTTTTTTCTTAAACCACCTTTATTCAGGGCGGAGTTGGCTGAACGAATACAGTCATCAAAGCGATCAGCCTCCAGGTATACGTAGGACAATTGATCGAAGATTTTGCCGTCGTCAGCGCTCTTTGCTGCGTCTTCCAATACGGGAATGGCTTTGTCCACCTCTTGCGCAAGCTGCCAGGCCTGACCCAGGGCGCGAAGGTTTTTCGAAGACGTTTCAACCACTTCATCTTTTAAGCCTTTCTCAAGGACCTTAGCCGCCGAAAATGGCACTTCGTGCTGCAGCAGAAGACCGGCTAAGTTGGTCAGGTCAGTTTCCTTGGTCAGGAAGTCACCTTCGTAAGCAGCCTGCAGGGTATGCAGCTGACGTTTGTCATCCCCTTCCTGACCGTACATGCCCGCCAGCCGTACCCAATATTCTCTCTTGGGAAAGTCCCGAACAAGAATTTCCAGGATTTCGATAACCTTAGGCATATTTTCCTGTTCGTAGTACAAAAAGTTCAGCAATTGCCACCAGTTTTCTTTAATGGTGATGTCGCGTTCCCGGGCGATGGTGATACCCGATTCAATCTGCTGAATTGAACGGGGGAAGTCTTTCATCTGGTAATACACCTGCCCCAAAAAAATACGGGGCTCAGGGCCTGGGTTTTCAGCCTTGGTGATCCAGGTTTCCATGTAGGTCAGCGCATCTCTGAATTTTCCTTCTACAAAGGAGAGCTGCGCCAGGGTATACAAGGTAGTGGTTTCCAAACCTTCAGGGATGTCGTCACCCTGGGCTACCACAATCTTATATTCGCGAATTGCACTCTTAAAATCTTCACGCAAGAAGTACACATAGCCGAGCATGTTGTGCACTTGTCCCACTTCGTTATTGTTGTACTTTTTCGAACGGTTCAGCATGTCTCTAAGCACTTTTTCCGCCAGGATATAATCTTTGGCATCAATGGCTTCCTGAGCCTCAGCAAGCTTTTTGTACACCGCTTCGCTCATGGAAGGGACACGCCGGGTTTTCCGTGGGGGTGCGCTCTCACCCTCAGCCGCTGTGGCGATGGATACGGTCCCGGGCAGATAACCGCCCGCCAAAACCAGGGCCAGGCTCACGTGTAATCCGTATACCGCGATTCGCTTTAACATCTAAGGGGCTCCCTACTCCGCCAGCTCAAAGGTTAGCTTGTGCAAAACACCCGCAACATCGATGGGTTCACCATTTACCACTTTGGGCTTGTACTTAAACTTAACCGCTGCGTTCATTGCGGCACGATCAAAGATGCCCGGCGGTTTCGATTCGATAACCACCGGGTCGATTACCGCGCCGGTTTTTGTCACCGTAAATTGCAGCAGCACATGACCTTCGATGCCTCGGGTCTGGGCACGCCGCGGATACACCGGTGCTACTTTGACAATGGGTAAATACTCCCCGTCTGAACTGAATCCACCCCCGCCGACATTAAGATCAACGTCTACATTGACAGAACCAATATCCACGCCCTGAGAAATATCAGAGTTGTCGAAATTGGGTTCCGGCATATCCGGCGGCGGCTCATCCGGTGGCGGTGGCGGCTTGGGTTTGCGCTGTTTGGTCTGTATCGATTCGTCCGGTTCCAGGCGAACCAGATCCAATAGCTTGCCCTTAACCCCTTCTTCGAGATTTGCTCCATCATTGGCGATCACCGCTTGCATGATCATAAACAGAACAAATGTCACTAAGGCGCCAAGCCCTACTCCAAATGCGTAACGTACTAACATAACGATTACCTAGTTTTTCTCCGTCGAGATAGCAACTTCCCGCAATCCGGCGGCCCGGGCGGCACTTAACACCGCCATGAGCTGTTCATTTTTGGACTGTTTGTCTGCCTGCACAACCAAACCACCCTTGGGATTCTCCGCATGGAGTTTTTCAATATGTGCTCTTACCGCCGCCGGATCAACCCGTTTTTTATCAATCCAGATTTCACCGTTTGGACTGATGGCAATCAACATGGACACAGTGGGCTTTTGTTCCGCTGTGAGGGCGTCCGGACGATTGACGTTGATACCGGCCTGTTTGATAAAGGTGGCCGTAACTATGAAGAAAATCAACATGATAAAGACGACATCTAACATTGGTGTCAGGTTGATGTCGGCTTCATCATCGCTGCCGCCGCGACGCTTCATCCCTCTACGCATACATACTCCTCAGTACTCTCAGTGCTACACGTAAGTGCAGTACTACACGTCAGTGTAGTACTACCCTCTTTGTGGTGTGCGGCTTTTATACCGAACCCCAATCTGTAACCCCATACCTGTTTTGAAGCCCCAAACCCACTGAAGTTCAACGGATTAGTGGTCCAGGGTTAAATGATCTTCAAACAGCTCTATCTCATAGTCGACCTTGCGTTTAATTACCGTGCTGCCGATCAGCCCGGATATTGAGGCGATCATGCCGGACATGGTCGGAATGGTGGCCATGGACACGCCTGCCGCCATGGACCGGGCGTTTCCCCCCTGGGTGGCCATGGCATCAAATACCGCAATCATCCCTGTCACTGTGCCCAACAGGCCAAACAGCGGACACAGTGCCACACAGGTTTGAATAATCGGCAGCGAGCCGGTGATCCGTTCAGAGGCATCGGAAATCATCGCTTCACGGACCTGATGTGCACTCCAGGAGGTACGCTCATCACGTCCCTCCCAGCGCTCTGTAGCACTTCGGACCATGGTTTTGTGCTCGGTCTGGAAAAACCACAGCCGCTCGAAGATTAATGTCCACATCAGGAACGTAATTAACGCAATCAACCACAGCACATCTCCGCCCATTTCCATGAAACGGATAATTGCCAGATAAGCGTCACCAAACATAGTCTGCCTGCCTTAGCCCAGGGGCTGTCCGGATTTCTCTGCGTGTTCGGCAATAATTCCGGCACTCTGCTCTTCCAACACGTGGATCACGGATTTAGACCGGGCATTCACCAGGGCGTGCAACAGGGTCATCGGAATGGCCACACACA
>JANQMF010000128.1 GCA_028280225.1 Pseudomonadales bacterium
GCACAAACAAACGGTTCTGGCATGGTCCCCCTTGGGTGGCGGCAGACTGACCCAGGGTTTGGATGGTGAACGCCGGCAGGGACAAGGGGTCAGTCCGGCCCTGGCTGAAGTGTTGCAGCGGCTGGCGCAACGGGAAAGTGTTGACGTTGCAGCCATTGCGCTGGCCTTTGTGCTTGCACATCCCTGCCGGGCCGTGGCCCTGGTGGGGTCCACGCAAATTGAGCGGATCAGGCAAACCGGCCAGGCCCTGCACGTCCAGCTTTCACGCCAGGACGCTTACGACATCATCCAGGCGTCTATGGGGGAATCCTTACCATGAGCGAGCAAAGCCACAACAACCCGGTGGAGGTCAGCTGGTTTTCAGCCCTGTGTGATGACGATTACCGGTACCTGGGAGTACACGACGCAGAGCTTAAGTCCTCGTGGCAGCATTGCAGAGACATTACCCTGGCTGCCGACCGGAACGGATTTGACAATATCCTGCTGCCTTCAGGTTACCAGTTGGGGATCGATTCGGTCGCCTTTGCCGGTGGGATTGCACCGCTGCTTAAACAAATTCACCTGTTGGTGGCGGTGCGTTGCGGCGAACTGTGGGTGCCTCAATTGGCTCGTCAAATGGCCACCCTGGATCAGATGCTGGATGGACGCCTGGCCATTAACATTATCTCCTCGGACCTGCCCGGCGAAACCCTGGCCTCTGCACCCCGCTATGCGCGCACCCGGGAGAATATGCTGGTGCTACGGGACTTGCTGAATGGCCAGGCGGTGGACTTTGTGGGGGAGTTTTATCAACTTAATCTTGAACCGCCGTCGATCCGCACACAGTCGGGCAGTTGCCCGCTCTTTTACTTTGGTGGCCTGTCCGAACCCGCCAGGCAGGTGGCAGCGGAATGCTCAGACGTTTTTCTCATGTGGCCGGATACCCTGGACAAAGTGGAGGACATTCTGAATGATATGCGTGCCAGGGCAGACCGGTTTCAGCGTACCTTGCGTTTTGGCTATCGTGTGCATGTAATTGTCAGAGAAACCGAGGGACAGGCCCGTGAGGCGGCTGCCCGCTTGGTCTCTCATTTAGATGATTCTACCGGTGATGCCATCCGTGCCAGAAGCCTCGACAGTCAATCTGTTGGGGTTCGTGCACAGGGAGAGTTGCGCGAACGCGCGGACTTGGATGGATTTGTTGAAGACAATTTATGGACGGGTATTGGGCGGGCGCGCAGCGGGTGCGGGGCTGCTATTGTCGGAAACCCGGACCAGGTATTGAACAAACTTCAGCAGTACATGGATTTAGGAATAGAAGCCTTTATCCTGTCGGGTTATCCCCACCAGGATGAGTGCGACTTATTTGCAAAGTATGTGCTGCCGCGAATACCCCATGCAGCGATGTCGGCATGAGGGGCTGAGGCGGAGTATTCTTTGCATGTTTGGAGAGTACCCGGTGTTAAACCGGTCAATTAAAATTTGGAGAGACAAGTGAGAAAAATATCCGGAGCGCTTAAGCTCGTCTGGCTCTTGCCTTTAATGCTGATCAATCCTGCTTATGCGCAGACGGTGATTGATGAGATTGTGGTCACCGCGCAGAAACGGGAACAGGGGCTGCAAGAAGTTCCCCTGGCGGTTTCGGTCCTGCAAGGGGATACCGTAGATGCTGCCTTTGCCAACAACATTGAACAACTGCAGGCCCTGGTGCCTTCAGTCAGTTTCCGCAAGGGGACAACCACCCGCAACTCCGCGCTGACCATTCGCGGTATCGGCACCATCAGCTTTAGTGTCGCGGCGGAACCCTCGGTCTCCACCGTGGTGGACGGGGTGGTCCTGGGGCGCTCCGGTCAGGCTTTTGCTGATCTATACGATATTGAGCGGATTGAAGTGTTGCGTGGCCCCCAGGGTACCTTGTTTGGTAAAAATGCGTCTGCCGGTGTGGTCAATATCACCACCCAGCGGCCGGGTGATGAGTTTGAGGGTTATATAGATACCTCCTTTTTCCAGGACAATGAGTTTCGTCTGCGCGGCAAGATCAGCGGTGCCCTGGGTGAAAATGCCCGGGGTAGTCTGAACATTATGCGTTCGGAATTTGACGGTTATATATCCAACGTTTTTAACAACAAAGAAGTCAACGGTTATGACCGCCAGGGCTTTCGCGGCATGTTGGAATATGACATTGCGGATGATTTGACCGTGCTGGCCATTGCCGAATTTTATGAAACCGATGACGACTGTTGTGCCGACCTGGAAGCCCTGCCCAGCGGGCGCAACCCGGCTTCCGAGGCCGCTCCGGACAGTACTGGTGTGATGGGAAACAGTGCGGACATCGACCTGGATCAGCGCCGTATCGATCACGACTTTTTATCCAAGACCGAAGATGAGACCACCGCGTTTTCCATCCAGTTTGATAAGTCATTTGCCAACGACTACACATTAACTTCGATCACCGCTTACCGGGCCTGGGACAACACTGAATTCAGGGAGGGGGACTTTACCTCCATCGGCGGAACCGCTGCATCCCCGGTATTTGATGTACCCTTTCAGCTGCATGATGTTGGCCCACAGGAGTGGAAACAGATCTCCCAGGAGTTGCGGGTAGCCTCGCCCCAGGACCAGGACTTTGTTTGGCAGGCGGGTTTGTTTTACTGGAATATCGACTCCGAACGGGAATTTACCCGTGAGGCAAGTTGTCAGAATAACGACGGACAAAACCAGGCTATTCTGGATGCCAATCCCGGCTTAACCTGTAACGCCAACGACATCATTTCTGCAACCGGGCGGATGCGTACCGAGTTTGATAACTTTGCCGTGTTTGCCCAAGCGGACTGGCACTTCACCGAAAACCTGAGCGCCATTCTGGGCATTCGTTATACCGATGACGAAGTCAGCTTCAAGCACAACCGCGTCAACGATGATGAGTTTGGCCGCCAGGGTGTTGGTGTGCGTCCCTCGTCGTTGAACACTAATTTTGACGGGGATACCGATGAATCCGATGTGTCCGGAAAAATTGGCCTGAATTGGCAATTTGGTGAAGCCCACAGTGTTTACGGCACCTACAGCCAGGGCTATAAGGGGCCGGCTTTTAACGTCTTCTACAACATGGGGCTCAACGACACCTTGCCGATTGGTGAAGAAACCTCGGATTCCTATGAAATCGGCTACAAGTATGTATCCCCCACGCTTTATATATCCGCAACTTACTTCCAAACGGATATTGAAGACTTTCAGGCGAACAACTTTGACAATTCCACCGGCGTGACCATCACCCGGTTGACCAATGCGGGTGATGTCAGCACAGAAGGTTTTGAGGTGGACTTTATCTGGACACCAACGGAAAACTTCAGCCTGACCGGCGGGGTGGCATCGGTTGATGCGGAAATTGATTCGTTCAATTGCCCACTGGATCCGGGCACCGGCCTGCCCCCGGCTGATTGTTCCGACCGTTCCGGCCTGGAGGTTCCTTTTGCACCGGATCTGAAATATTCCCTGATGGCCAACTACGTCATTCCCGGCGACAACATGGATATTATCCTCAATGCCTCCTACGTATATACCGATGAGCAGCGCAGCACCCTGCCGGGGAACGATGGCACATTCAGCCCGGTCACCTTGTTGCCCGACTACGACATATTTAATGCCAGTGTGGCATTTTCGTTTAACGAAGATCGCTTTCGCGTCACGTTGATCGGCAAAAACCTGGGTGATGAAAGTTTTGTCACCACCTTCAGCGGGGACGGTTTTCGCTACCAGATTCCACGGGAAGCGGAGCGTTACTTTGGGGTCAACCTGCGGGCCACCTTCAACTAAGTCTGCTGGTGAGCCGGAGGGCGTGGGTCACATCACCGGCAGCCTGGTTTTCACCAGGCTGCCGGTGTTCCCTGTGTAAACACCCAGACAAAAGATAAACCAGGAAGTCCATATCGCCTCCCAAGACATCTTTACCACCCTGATATCCTGTATTGCCTTTATGGGATTGGTGGGTTGGGTGTCCTACTTAAAGACCCGGGGTGAGGTTGAAACCAAGGAGGGCTACTTTCTGGCGGGCCGGGGCTTAACCGGCACCTTTATTGCGGGTTCTTTGTTACTGACCAATTTATCCGCGGAGCAGCTGATTGGTCTGAATGGATCCGCCTTTGGCTTCAACATGTCCAGCATGGCATGGGAAGTCACGGCGGGGGTGGCCATCATCGTAATGGCTCTGGTCTTTTTGCCCCGGTACCTGGGGGGTGCTTTTGCCACCTTGCCCCAGTTTCTGGAGGACCGCTTTGACGATACCGTTCGCCGCATGACCGTTGTTCTTTTTCTGCTGGGTTATGGTCTGATCACAATTCCCTCCATCCTCTATTCAGGGTCGTTGGCGGTTTTGCGGCTATTTGATGTGCCCGGTCTGCTTGGGGTTGGATTTGAGGGAGGGCTTGTGATCACCATCCTGGTGATTGGCTGTATTGGCGGTGTGTATGCGGTATTTGGTGGCCTGCGGGCAGTGGCGGTATCGGATACGATAAACGGTGTGGGTTTGCTCATTGTCGGCACGCTGGTGCCCATTCTGGGTCTGGTGGCTCTGGGTGAGGGCAGCGCCGCAGCCGGACTGAAGATTGTCCTGAGTGAGGATCCGCACAAACTGAATGCGATTGGCAGTGCCACCGATCCCGTGCCCTTTGCCACTTTGTTCACGGGTATGATTCTGGCCAACCTGTTTTATTGGGGGACAAACCAATACGTTATTCAACGCACCCTGGGCGCCAAAAGTTTAGCCGAGGGACAAAAAGGGGTATTAATTTCCGGGTTTTTTAAGCTGCTGGTGCCGTTTTTTATGATGCTTCCCGGCATCATCGCCTACCACATGTATCGCGGTGACCTGCAACATATGGACATGGCTTATCCGACGCTGGTTGCTGATGTGTTGCCGGTTTACCTGGCTGGATTTTTCCTGGCGGTGTTGCTGGGGGCGGTATTCAGCTCCTTTAATTCCCTGCTGAATAGTGCAGCAACATTGTTCTGTCTGGACATCTACCAACCCATGATGAAGAAGGTCGTTTCAGATCAGGCACTAATCCGGGTGGCCAAGATTGCCAGCGTGGTGATTGCGCTGTTTTCCTTTGTGGCAGCGCCGTTGTTGCAGTACGCACCGGAGGGTTTGTGGCAGATCATCCGGATATTTACCGGCTTTTATAATATCCCCGTCATCACCTTAGTGTTGGTGGGCCTGTTCACAAAGCGAGTCCCGGCTCTGGCGGCAAAAGTTGTGGTGATTTTTCACGTGGTCGCTTATGGGCTCCTGCAATTTGTCTTTGCCGTGGACATCAACTTTATCCACATCTACGCGATACTATTTGTCATTGAGGTTGCCATCATGCTGGTGATTGGGCGGTTAATGCCCATGGCAAAAGGCTGGCGGTATGCAAGCAAAGAAGTTGTCGATATGACACCATGGCGGTTTGCCCACTCCACCGCCATTGTTCTGGTGGCGGCCATCGTTTTGACCTACCTGGTGTTCTCCCCACTTGGCCTGGCGGGAGACCCGGGGTCAACCTTTGTCCTCAGCACCGCGGGTGTGGTGATTTTTACGGTTATCGCTTGCAGCGTGGCCAATCGGGCCTGGCGGCAAAAATACCGCAGGCTTGAATCACCTCAACAAAACCCTTGAGCCATTAGCCGTTCAATCCAGGGCAGGTGCTCCCGGCCGATAAACAACTGATCCTGGATGACGTAGGCTGGGGTACCCACCACACCGTCCGCTTCAGCCAGATTGGCGGCCTCGTGCATCGTCGTTTGGTGCTTAAAGTTGTCGTCGTACGTTACATCGATGGCTGCCAGCAGTGCGCCAACAACTGACGGATTGTTCAAGTCCGCTGAATCCACCCAGTATTTTTCGAAGGCAAGCTGCACATATTCGGCTACTCTGGGGTGAGACCCTAAAGCACTCAGCGCCGCCAAGGCCAGATCGGTCTCTCCGGGTTGTGCGGGGAAATTCATTTTGAGCCCCCGCAATCCGGCATACAGCAAGTGCGTATTTTGCCGGGCCAGCGCCCGGACCCGCCGATGGCGGGTCCCTTTATCTTCAGCCCCGTCCGCGGAGGGGGCCGCAGTCACCCCTTGTTGATGGGTTTTGAAGGGTAACCAGCGCACGTCCTGATTGTATCTGGCGGCAAGGTCCAGGGTAGGCACCAGAGCAAGATAGGCCGCGGGAGATTTAAAGTCGACATACACCCGCATCAGCCGGCCACCTCATTGGCCTCACCCGCTTCATAGGCAATATCCGGTGCCGGGCCGGGTTTGCCCGACAGGTGCCACCGGATCAGCGGCAAATGTTCCCGCCCGAACAAGATGTGATCGCCGAATACATAGGTGGGTACGCCGTAGATACCGGCGGGGTGTAACTTGTTTTGCAAGTTGTTGTGGGTGCGGCGGCCGGCACCCTGAATAAAGTTGAGAAAGCCGGCACTGTCAACGTTGGCTTGTTTTAAACAGGCCACGAGCACATTGGGGTCTTCGATATCCAGTTCCCGGCGCCAGAAAGGCGGATAAACGGCGTTGAAGTAAGCAGGCAGTTTTCTGCGGTCGGTTTGGCTGACCCACATAATACCCATGTTGGCGATACTGGAATCCCAGATTTTTTCGGTGCCCTTCAATATGTGGCCCTGTTGTTCCGCATAACGCCGGGCATCCTTGTAGGCGTACTTGATGGAAGCCCACTGACTGCTGCTGCGGTTAGATTCCACCACCTTGCCGGCCTTCTTTTTTGCCGAACCCAGGTAACTGGGAATGTCCAGGGTCAGGGGACGCCAGTCGAAGAGGGTATCTAACTCACGCTCCAGGGCCAGGGTGGGTGCAATGGCAACAAAGGCATAAGGGCTTTTGATGTCTACATAGACGATGAGCGGGGCGGTACTGCGCAAGGGATGGGGAGCAACTTGGGTAGCGGTCATATGCAGGTGTTCTTGGTTTACTTTCACAGCCATCCTGCCACAAACCGGCTTGAGGTAGAAATACGCCAAAGCGGGGTGCATGCTCCTTCACAGACTAAAGACCCCCAAAGCGGCTGGTCAGGGCCGGTCCTGCCGGGGGCAGGGTACCCGCGTGGGTTTGCATGTATTGATCGATAAACGCTTCTGCCCCGGCAACGGTGCGCTGATAAATGGACCGGGTGACGTCGAAGGCTGCGCTGCCGGCCCAATCCTCGGGTAAAAGCTCAGCGGGCAGCCCGGGGTCGCGCAACAGGGTCTTGCGGTATTCATGAATCACAAAGGTGCGCAAATAAAAGGCGTCTGTATGGCTCAACCGGTTGAGGGGCAGTTGTTCCAGGATGGGTTGGAAATGTGACAGGTGGCGGCGATAGCCTGTCTCCAGACTGTGCAGATCCCAACTGCGTTCAACCAATTGCCCGATGCTGGTCCGGTCACAACCGGCAACGGCATGAGCCTGAAAACAGGTTACAACATCGGCACATCCCAGGTGGTTCAGGTGACCCTGCAATTGATGTTGATCGGGATTGGGGTGAATAAAAAGGTCCGCGCTCGGCGAACCAAAACCCAGCCACTGCAGGTCTTTGCGCAGTTGCTGGCGCTGGGGTTGGGGTACGGCTGAGGTGAGGATGATCCCCCATTGTCCGTCCCAGTCCCGCCGGGGTGCTGTGTAGATCCGCCGGGTGGCCTGGGCAAAATCCATACGCCCTGCTTCAGTCAGGGTGTAGTAACTTTTGCGGCCAATTTGCCGGTTGGCCAGGATACCGTCCTTGACCAATCTGAATACGGCGGTTCGCACCACACGCTCGGATATGCCCAATGGGTCCAGTACGTTGATCAAACTCCCCAGCCACACCTCACCGCCCCGGGGTGCAATACTGTCGCCGAATATGGAAACGATCAGGGAGCCTGTGCGCAGGGGTTTTTGCCGGCCGAAGTTCTGCACCAGCGGTTTAATTAGAGAGGTGAAAGAATCCTGTAAAGAGACTGAACTGATGCTTGGGTCCTCGCCGCCTGGTTACTTTGGTATTCAGCATAGGGTATCGGCCGGATTAATATCCTGTCCATTATGATACATAAAATATTGAATAAATCTAAATATGGTGTCATATTATTGTGAGCGGTGGCTCCGGAGGAATGCCAATGAGCGAAGCCAGCAACCTTGAAGCTGGTTTTATGGCCAAGATTGAGGCTGAGGAAAAAATTGAGCCCAAGGACTGGATGCCCGAGGGTTATCGAAAAAACCTGATTCGTCAAATGTCCCAACACGCCCATTC
Organism: Pseudomonadales bacterium; assembly: GCA_028280225.1. Taxonomy (GTDB): domain Bacteria; phylum Pseudomonadota; class Gammaproteobacteria; order Pseudomonadales; family Azotimanducaceae; genus UBA4421. Next base: position 8,228 of record JANQMF010000128.1, read on the forward strand.
GGAAGTGATTGGCATGCAGCCGGAAGGTAATTGGTTAAGCCGGGCGCCCACATTGGAACGCAAGTGTGTTCTGCTGGCCAAGATTCAGGATGAAGCGGGACATGGCCTGTATCTCTACAGTGCCACGGAAACCCTTGGGGTCAGCCGGGAAGAATTAGTGGCGGCCCTGCATGAGGGGCGGGCTA